>NZ_JBJPHW010000003.1:0-495910 GCF_053471285.1 Phreatobacter aquiterrae
GGATTGCGTGTCGCGGCCCGAGGCCGTCCCTCAAGGCATCGGCGAGAACCCTTGCGCTGCCGCTGGCCTCCATCAGCTTGCCGAAGACGGCGCCCAGCAGAAAGAGCGGGAAATAGAGAATGATGAAACGCCCGGTTGCCGGCATGAAGACCTGGGTGAAGGTCGCCAGAACCGGCCCGCCCTCGGCGACGAGCACGGCCAGGACGGCAAGGGCCGGCGCGCTGAGCAGCAGGCTGGCGCCGCGATAGGTCAGGATGACCAGTGCCGCGAGTGCGGCGAGCATGACGATGATCCCGCTCATCACTTGCGGCCTCGGGGCCAGGGCATCGTGCCGGGGCTCGCGGAGACGGCAACCACCTTGCTCACAACCATGCGAACGACCGCAGGAGAATGAGAACGATCGTGGCAGGCGCCACGACCCTGAGAAGCCACCACCAGACCCATCCGACCCGGGTGTTGCCGAGATCGGCGTCTGCGAGCGCCGTTGCCGGGGCCAGACGCCATCCAACGAAGACTGCGCAGGCCAGTCCGCACAGCGGCAGCAGGATGTTGGAGGTCGTCTGATCGACCAGATCCAGCAGAGGCAGCCCGCCGATCTTCCAGCGCTCCAGCACGCCGTAACTCAGCGCCGAGGGCAGTCCGGCCAGAAAGACGGCAAGGGTCACCATGGCGACCGCAGCCGGTCTCGACCGCCCGGTGCGGTGGACCACGACGGACACGGGAACCTCGAGCAGAGAAATCATGGATGTCAGCGCCGCCGCCGCCAGCAGAAGGAAGAAGACGAGGCCGATGACGGAGCCGCCCGGCATCTGGACGAAGACCTGTGGCAGCGTGATGAAGGCGAGCCTCGGCCCCGCAGCCGGGTCGCCTCCGAAAGCGAAGACCGCCGGAAAGATGGCAAGCCCGGCCAGGATGGCGAAGAGCGTGTCGCCGGCTGCAACCGCCACAGCCGCACGGGGAATGCTCGTGCCCCGGTCGAGATAGCTGCCATAGGTGATGAAGACCGCCATGCCGACGCCGAGCGAAAAGAAGGCCTGGCCGAGCGCATTGAGATAGACCGCCGGGCGCGAAAAGGCGCTCCAGTCCGGGGCGAGAATGAACGCCACGCCGCGCGTGCCGCCCGGCAGCGTTACCGAGAAGGCGGCCAGCAGCAGCACGATCATCGCCAGAGCGGGCATCAGCCACCGGTTGATCCGCTCGATGCCGCCCTTGATGCCCGCGCTGACCACGAGCGCCGCCGCCGCCAGCATCGCCGCCTGCCAGAGGATCGGCTCGACGGAATGGCTGATGAAGGCCTCGAAATAGGCGCCAAAGCCCGTGCCCGTCGAGCCCCAGAGCTCTCCCGTCGCGGCTCCGAAGACATAACGCAGCGCCCAGCCCGCAATCACGGCGTAGTAGCTCAGGATGAGGCCCGCCGCGATCACGCCGAGCCAGCCGGCATGGCGCCAGACCGAAGACCCCTGGCCATGCTCAAAGGCGGCGACCGCATCGGCGCCCGCCCTGCGGCCGAGCGCCAGTTCGGCGATCATCAGCGGCAGGCCGATGACCAGGACGAAACCGAGATAGATCAGAAGAAAGGCCGCGCCCCCGTTCTCGCCGGTGACATAGGCGAATCGCCAGATATTGCCGAGCCCGACCGCCGCGCCGATCGTGGCGACGACAAACCCTGCGCTCGATCCCCACTGTTCCCTCATCGGCGTCTCGATTCTGGTGTTCTCGAAGTTGCAGGGAGCGATGGCGGCAGCGTCGCGGCATGGCGGATCATGAGGCGTGCTCTCGTCCGGGTTCGGCCCGTCCGCCGCCGAAGAGGATCAACCCGAGCGTCAGCCAGAACACCGTAGCCACCCCGGTGAACGCCAGGACCGGCCATGGTCCAAACGCGGCGATCAGGGGCATGGCGGCGGCGGTGAACAGGCCGCCGCCGACGATCGGCTCGAACAGCAATTGCTTGGCGCCGAAGCTGGCGAGCGCCGGACTTCTGCTTCCCGGGTCGCTCATCGACAGCAGCATCAGCCCGGTCGCCGTCATTCCAAGGCTCTGTCCGAGATCGGCGATGGCGCGCTCGAACCACCATTCCCGCATGAGGAGAGGCGCCAGCAGCGCAAAGCAGGCGACGCTCCAGACAATGCCGGCCGTCGCCAGCAACGCGAAAGGCACGAGGTGCGTCCCGATGGCGGCGAGCGACAGGGTGGCGACAGCGCACAGGATCAGCAGATCGAGGGCGAGACCCTTGAGCGCACGCACCATCCGGCGGTCGATCAGCGCCTGATGCCCGAAGGCGGTCATCACCTGCTGGACGATGACCCCGCCGATCATGGCGAAGGGAAAGAGCGGCATGTGGCCGAGAACCCCGGGGGCCTGGGGCGGCACGACCGACTGCTCGGCAAGGGTCAGCGTCCGCAGGATGAGCCATCCGAGCCCGATCGAGAGGGCAATGAAGACGGCGGCCATCGACAGCGGCGCGATGACATCGTCGAGCGACCGTGCCGGCCGCATCGTCTCTTCCTGCAAAGGGGCGGGGCCCGCACCGACGAGCCTTCCCGAGGGATCGATGATTCCGCGCCGTGCCGCCCAGTTGATCAGGGCCACGCCGATGAGAACGGCGGCCACGACCCCGACGGTTGCGAGGCCGAGAGCCAGGTCCCGACCCTCGGGAAATCCGACAGCCTCGAAGGTTGCGGCGAGACCGGCCGCGGTGCCATGGCCGCCCTCGAATCCGATTTCAATCAGGGCGCCTGCCACGGGTGGCAACCCGAAAACCGGGGTCAGGACGGCTATGGCGAGAACCATGCCGACCACATATTGGCCCCAGGCCAGCGTCTGGCCGAATGCGACCTGCGGCCCGGCGATACGCCAGATCTCCGCCGGACCCGGAATGCGCTCGCCGAGAAACAGGGCGGCGAAGACGACGGAGATGGCAAGGCCAGGGATCTGCGCCATCACCGCCCTCGCCTCGCCCGTGATCATCCCCGCGGCCAGCGCATGGCCATCGCCCGCGGCGACGGCGACGGCCTTGCCCAGCATGTCAGGACCGAGCATGAGTCCGACGAGGCCACCGATCAGCGAGGCCGGCAGGAAGAGCCGGGCCAGCCAGGGCGAGGTGAGCCGCAGGACAACGCCGCTCGCCAGCAACAGCATCGCGATCGCCAGCGCCGTGATCATCGCGGTCATCGTCGTGTCCTTCCTTTGCCGGCGGCGGGCCGCCTGTCAGCGACGGTGCTGACGAGCACGACGTCATGGCGCGGCGATCTGGTCTGCCGGCGGAACCACGAGGACATCGATCGTCGCGGACCGCAGCACGGCCTCCGCGACACTCCCCAGCAGAAACCGCGAAAAGCCGGACTGGCCACGCGTGCCGATGACGATGAGATCGGCCTCGGCAGTCGCCGCCGCCTGGAGGACGGCGGTGGCCGTCGTGCCCTCCGCCGCCCGCGCGATGCAATGCCGCGGAACCAGCGGCAATGTGCCGGCAAAAGCGCGCAGTTCGTCGGCTGCTGCGGCCTCGCGCGATCCGATATGGTGCTTGATCTCCTGAAGCGGCGTCGGCGCGCGGATCATCAGCGCCACCTCCGGAATATCGATCGCGTGGAACAGGGAGACCTCGGCACCGGCGGCCAGATCGAGGCGGGCCATGGCACCCACGGCCTCGGCCGAGTAGGTTGACAGATCAGATGCGGCCAGAACATGCCGGTAGGGACCGGCGGGGAGACCGTTGGCCATCAGGACCGGGACCTGGCTGTGGCGGATGACCCGTTCGGCCGTTGTGCCCACGAAGGCGTCGCGCAGGATCTGGCGTCGGTGCGGGCCGATCACCAGCAGATCCGCCTGCATCGTCCCGGTCGCCGCCACGATGCCCTCGAAGGGATCGTCCAGGGTCACCCGATAGTCACAGGCGAGGCCGTCAACGTCGCGGATCGTTCGGGAGAGTTCCGCAAGAGCTTTCTCTGCCGCGTCCCGGTCGAGTGACACGAGGTAGTCCGGCCGGTCGCCGTCGACGACGTGCAGGAGCGAGATCGCGGCTCCGCTCTTGCGAGCAAGCAACGAGGCCCGTCGGATTGCGCGATCGGATCGCGTCGAAAAGTCGGTCGCTACCAGGATCCGTTTCATGGGGCCTCCAACGGTCAAGTCAGTGTCGACAGCGAGACGCGCAATGTAGTGGACGCGCGACCTTCGTCAATTGACGTATCTCAATCGTATAAATAGCGGCACGCGCAGTGGCGTTTCGCCAGTATTCGCGACACGCTGAGGGTATATGCGAATTCCATTTTGTCTATTTGAGACTTGATCGATCTACATGAACTGAGAGGTCGGCATGCTGCTCTTCTCTTCAGCATAAGTGCCGAACATGGATCAGATCACCTGACGGCCCTCCGTGTCGATTTCGGGGAAGTCGGTGCGCCCCGCCTCCTGGCCGCCGCACAGCAGTTCGACGGCGCGGTCGGCGGCGTCCTGGAACGGCTCAAGGACGACATCGGCGCCGGCAGCGAGCAGGACGCCCGCTTCCTTTGACGCATGGGACGCCACGGCGATGCGGCCCTGAAATCCGGCCGACCGCGTCAACTGGAGAATCGTGGCGTTGGTGTTCTCCTGGCTCAGGCCGGTCACGTGCTGGGGAACCGTCGAGACGATCCAGCCGGCCTGCTGGAGAGGCATGTCCGCGAGAAACTCCGGATCGGTCGCGTCGCCGAAATGCGCGTCCAGCCCCAGTTCCTGCCAGCGGCGGACCGCCAGCGGGTTGAAATCCACGCCCATGACCTTCATCCCGCGCTTCTGAAGACGCAGGCCGATGGCGGTGCCGAACCGCCCGAGCCCAAAGAGGATCACCTCGGCGGGCGGGCCGGACCCGGCAGGGATCCCCGCCCGGGTCTCTCGCGGAGCGCCGCGCCGCTCAAAGATGCCGAGCAGCGGTTCACACACCGCGTAGAGCTGGTGGGAATAGGTGATCATGTAGGTCGAGGCGGCGATCGTCACGAGGCCGACCAGCGTGACGAGCCCCAGGGCATCCTTCGACACATGTCCCAGGCTCACCCCCATGGCCATGAAGATGAGCGAGAATTCGCTGATCTGCGCCACCGTGAGGCCGGCAAGGAACCCCGTCCGCTTGCGGTAGCCCATCGCTCCCATGATGGCGAGGACGACAAGCGGGTTGCCGATCAGCACGAACAGGGAGAACACGACGGCGGCCGTGACATGGGCACCGAGGAGCGACAGGTCGAGCGTGGCGCCTAGCGCGATGAAGAAGAACAGCAGGAGAAAATCGCGCAGCGGCGCAAGCCGCGCCGCAATCGTCTCGCGATAGGGTGTCGATGCGAGGGAAATCCCCGCCATCAGACCCCCGACTTCCTTGCCAAGACCGACCAGATCACCGAGTGCGGCGAACATCGTCGCCTGGGCAATCGCGAAGACCACCAGAAGCTCCGGTGAGCGGGCCAGCCGTTCGGTCAGGGGCGTGGCGATGTAGCGGACGAAGACGACGACCAGGCCCACCATGGCCAGACCTGAGGCCAGCACCATGGGGACCGATCCGCTGCCATGCCCGTCAGCCTGCGACCCGATGCCGATGGCGGAGAGCGCGATCATGGCGAGCACGACCACGAGGTCCTGAACGATCAGGAAGCCGAGCGCGATCTGGCCGTGGAGAGAATCGATCTCGCGCTTGTCCGAGAGCAGCTTGACGATGATGATCGTCGACGAAAACGTCAGCGCGACAGCCACATAGAGGCTGGTCAGATGATCGAGCCCCAAGGCCAAGCCGATCAGATATCCGAAGATCGATGTGAAGGCGACCTGTCCGAGCCCGGTCATCAGCGATACTGCACCGAGCGAACGGATCAGCTTCACATCGAGCTTGATGCCGACGAGAAACAGCAGGACGGCGATACCGAGTTTGGCGAGGAGGTCGATCTGGGCGTTGGAGCGGACGACATCCAGCGCCGATGGACCGGCGATGAGGCCGACCGCGAGGAAGCTGACGATCAGCGGCTGTCGAATCAGAATGCCCACGAGTCCGATCGCGGCCGCCATCCCCAGCAGCAGCGCCACCTCCGCGAAGGGGGCGAGGGTTGGTAGAGCCATCGGAACTCCTCAGGACAAGGTCACCAGGGGCGCCTGTGATGATCAGGACCGATGCAAGGATACATGATCCGCGAGCCTCGCCTGTCGGGCCGCAAGTCTCCATCGTCGGGCCGAAGACAGAATCGACGAGGCTGCATCCCGTTTGGTGAATATCAACCAACGTCCGGGCCTGCCTAGACGGGCCATTTCCGGTCCGTTCGGCAGCGGGGCCTGCGTGGCGGGTCGCCCTCACGCGCCATCGTTCCCGTCATGCATGGGCTTGGTTGAGGACCGGAACCCCATGGCGACGAGTACTGCAGTATCGCATGTCGCCGCAACGCGCCCATGTGCCGCGGGAGTCTGCTGCCCGCCCTGGGCCTTCAGCCAACTGCGTCATGTCGAAGGTGACCCGTTTTCGTCGAGAGCATGTGGACCCGCATCGTGCTTGGACCGGGCCAACGTCCCGACGAGAACCATCTGACTGGTAGAACGACAGATGTCGCGAGTTCCCAGTTAACCGCCACCTCTTGCCGCCTTCCGGCATGCCTTCGACCACCTCCAGTTCACCCGGCGGATCGCCGGGCAGGGCCTTGCCTGTCCACACGCCCGCGATATCCCGGTAGTCCTCCGGGCTGAACGCGTAGAGGCGACGATGAGACCCCTCGTCCAGGTACTTCTGGCACTCCGGAATCTTGTCCAGGTTGATGTCGGGCGTCGGCAGCATCTTCTCGATATCGACGCCTGTGAGGTTCTTCTGGGCCAACCCATAGGCATGCGCGTGCACGGAGCCTCGCACGAGAAGGTAGCCGCAGACTTCCCGGCCGGTGGGATCCGTCAACGTCTCATAGACCCGCAGCTTGTGAAGCCGCGCGCCGCACTCGAGATGAAAGTTGTGGAGCAGGTCGACGATGATGTTGCCGGTGGTGGTGACGAAATCATTGTTCCACACTGCGCCGTTGGCGTTGACGGGGGTTGCGCCTCCGGCATGCGAGAAGAAGCCGCTTGCCAGACGAATGTCCTTCATCATCTCCTAGGGCGCGTTGGCGATATCTCCGCCGTCGCTTTCGTCGGCGTCGGAGTCCGGGCCGTTATTGAGCATGGCGACGCCGTTGCTCACCAGCTCCACGTGTCCGAGTTCTTCAGCCGTGATGCCGGCGACGAGGATCCTGAACGCTGGCGGTTCCCGCCGTGACGGCGATCGATGCGGTCGCGTTACACGAGCGGGAAGATCGCGTCGCGGCCGCCGGGCCGCCTGCACGTCCTGAGACGTTCTCACCCAAGCGCCTGCCATGCTGGCCACAATCACTGGCTTGCCATCCGGCAGAGGTCTCTGCAGCGCCCCAGCCTCGTCCAGCCACGTGTCCCGCCGCGAACCCACCCGGCATCAAGCAGCCAAGGCAGGGAACAGAGCTGTGGGACTGATGGTTTCCCTCAAACCAACAGGAGGATCATCATGAACCGCGAACTCCATCCCAAGATGAAGCCGGATACCCAGAACCCGCCCAAGGCCTGGCCGAAGGGCGACGAGGCCCAAAAGGGGCATCAACAGCAGGGCGGGATCAAGAACGAACAGAACAAGCACACCGACAAGGGCAGTGGGCTCTAGAACCCGTCGAACTCATTGAAATGATTGGTGCCGCCTATAGGATTCGAACCTACGACCCCCTCATTACGAATGAGGTGCTCTACCAGCTGAGCTAAGGCGGCAATCGCGCCGGCTTTTAGCCTCAAGGGCGGGCTTTGGCAACTGGTCTGCGATGTCATCCCAGCAGTTTCAGTCGCGTCAGGCGGCTGGGATTGCCCTCGGCGAGCAGGATGTCGCCGGACGGCGTGCCATAGAGGCCGTGCGCGCCGTTGAGCATCGGACGGCAACGGCCGATGCGGGTGCCGTCGGGCGCGATCTTGGTCAAGCTCGGCACCATGTCGGTGATGTAGGCGTTGCCCTCCGCGTCGCCCCAGATGCCCACCGGCTGGTAGAAGTCGTGCCAGGTCTCAAGGTGCTGGCCCTCGCCGTCGAAGACCTGCACGCGGTTCCATGTGCGGTCGATGACGACGACGCGGCCGTCGGCGAAGGTCCAGAGCGAATGCGGCCAGACGAACTGGCCGTCCTCGGACCCCTGCCCGCCCCAGCTCTGCAGGTGGCGACCGTCGGGGGCGAAGCGGTGCACCAGCGCGGCGCCATAACCGTCGGACACGTAGATGTCGCCCCACGGAGCGATGGAGACGTCGGTGGGGTGGTTGAAGGGCGAATGGGGCTGTCCGCGCTGGCCGAGCTGGCCGACCCGCTGGCCGTCAGGGGTGAACCAGATGACCTCGTGCATGTCGCGGTCGACGGCGATGAGATGACCGGAGGCCGTGGCGGTGAGCATGTGGGAATCGGCGATCTCCGCGCCACCCCAGCCGGCGAGATAGCGGCCTTCCGGATCGAGCTCGATGACGCGCGGATCGGCCGGATGCACCAGCGGGTCGTGCCGCAGCATGACGAAGACGTGGCCGCGTCCGTCCACCGTCACATCGGTGACGAAGCCGGCGTTCTGCGGCCAGGCGCCGAACGGCCGCTCGACCCGGTAATGCCGCTCACCGAGGGCGACGATCAGTTCATGGCTCATGGGGCAGGCACCTGACGAATGACCGGCTTGGCCGGCGGGTGGGAAGGGCCCCATGCTGCGCGAAATCACAGCGCCTTGCCAGCCGCACCAAGCCCCGTCCGGCCATGCGGGGACGCGGGTGACGAGAGATCGGTCCGGAGGCAAACTGCCGCTTCCGGCATCACGTCGGGATCGGCGCCCGCGGCATGACGCGCCCGGAATCGAGGCGGATCGCCGTCGCAGGGGGCAGGCAAGCCGGAAGGCACGCCTCTTGCTGCCGCAATGCCCACGAGGGCGGCAGCACGGCGGCAGCCGCCCGGAGGCAGGACGATGGACATGGGCGAGGACGGGCACAGGGCCGGCGACGGCCGGCGCGGGACGAGGCGGCTGGCTACAGCGTGCTCCGCCCCGCCGACATTCCCCGGTTCCATCCGCGCCGATATCGTGTCGGCCCCGGCCATTCCTCACCCGGCGGGTCTTTGATGCGGCTCCTGCTGATCAATCCCAACACCAGCCACGCCACCACGGCAGCGATGGTCGGGATCGCCCGCGAGAGCGCGCCATCGATCGAGATCGACGGCATGTCGGCGCCCTTCGGCGTTCCGCTGATCACCGGGCCGGCCGAACTCGAGATCGGCCGCGACGCGGTCACGACGCTCATGGCGGCGCGCCCGCCCTTCGGTTACCAGGGCGTCATCATCGCCGCCTTCGGCGACCCGGCTCTCGAGGACCTCAGGCGCAGCATCGCCGTGCCGGTCACGGGGATTGCCGAGGCCGGCATGGCGGAGGCGGCGCGCCACGGCCGCTTCGCCGTGGTGACGACGACACCCGATCTGACGGACTCCATCGCCCGGCGCGCCGAAGCCTACGGCCACGGCGACCTCTTCCTCGGCACGGTCCTCACCGGCGGCGACGTGCACCAGGTCATGGCCGACCGGCAGGGCCTCGGCCTGGCGCTGCTGGAGGCGGGACGGCGCGCCGTGCGGGAACTCGGCGCGAAGGCGATCGTTATCGGTGGAGGGCCGCTGGCGGTGGCGGCACGCAAGATCGCCGATCAACTGCCCGTGCCGGTCATCGAGCCGGTTCCGGCCGCCGTCCGGCTCGCCATCCGCCGGGCCGAGCGGAACGTGCAGGAGCTGTAGGACGAGGGTCAGGCGGCGATGGCCTCGCGGCCGTCGTGGCCGGCAATGGCGAGGGAGACGATGCGGCCCGGCTCGACCGGTGCGACGAGACGCACTGGCGTGAAGTGTTCCGTGCGGCCCATGCTGTTCGTCTCGGACAGAACCGCGAAGGATTTCCCCACCATGGCGTCGAGATGGGCGGCAAGCGCCGCCTCCCCCTTCTCGCGCAGGCGGCGGGCGCGATCCTTGACGACGTCGCGGGGGACCTGCGGCATCCGCGCCGCCGGTGTGCCGGGTCGCGGGGAGAACGGGAAGACGTGGAGGTGCGTCAGCCCGCATTCGTCGACGATGGCGAGCGAGCGGGCGAACATCTCCTCGGTCTCGGTCGGGAAGCCGGCAATGATGTCGGCGCCGAACACCATATCGGGGCGCAGGCAGCGGACGTCCTCGCAGAAACGGATGGCGTCGTCGCGCAGGTGCCGGCGCTTCATCCGCTTCAGCACCATGTCGTCGCCGGCCTGCAGCGACAGGTGCAGGTGCGGCATGAACCGCGCCTCGCCGGCAATGACGTCCATCAGGTCGGGATCGGCCTCGACGGAATCGATGGAGGAGATGCGCAGGCGCTCGAGCTCGGGCACATGCCTGAGGATCGCCTTGGTGAGCGCCCCGAGCTTCGGTTCTCCCGGAAGCCCCTGTCCGTAACTGGTGATGTCGACGCCGGTCAGCACGACCTCGCGGTAGCCGTTCTCGACGAGCTTGCGGACCTGCGCCACCACCTCGCCCATCGGCACGGACCGGCTGTTGCCGCGGCCGAAGGGAATGATGCAGAAGGTGCAGCGGTGGTCGCAGCCGTTCTGCACCTGCACGAAGGCGCGCGAGCGGCCGGTAAGCCCGTCGACGAGGTGCAGCGCCTGCTCGCGCACAGCCATGATGTCGTTGACGGCGACCTTCTCGGAAGCCGCGACACCGAAATCCGGACCGCGCGACAGCGCCTGCCGGGTCTCGCCCCATGCCTCCGCCTTCATCTTCTCGTCGTTGCCGATGACACGGTCGACCTCGGCCATCTCGGCGAAGACCTCGGGCTCGGTCTGCGCGGCGCAGCCGGTGACCACGATGCGCGCGTTCGGGTTCTCGCGCTTCATGCGGCGGATGGCCTGTCGGGCCTGCCGCGTCGCCTCGGCGGTGACGGCGCAGGTGTTGACGACGATGGCGTCCGTCAGCCCGGCCTCGGCGACAAGCCGCTGCATCACCTCGGATTCCGACGTGTTCAGCCGGCAGCCGAAGGTCACGACCTCGACGGAGGAGCGCGGGGCATCCATGGCGTCAGGCGGCCGTGGCGAAGAGGGAGGGGGCGAAGGTGCCCTGATGCTCGACCTCGGTCGGCCCCGTCATGATGACGTGATTGTCCTCGCGCCACTCGACGAACAGGTCGCCGCCCGGCAGCGACACGGTGGCGGCGCGATCGGTGCGCTTGGTGCGCGCCGCAGAGACGAGGGCGGCGCAGGCGGCGGAGCCGCAGGCGCGGGTGATGCCGACCCCGCGTTCCCAGACCCAGAGGACGATGTGGTCGCGCGCCGTCACCGCCGCGAGCGAGATGTTGGCGCGCTCGGGGAAGATCGGATGGTTCTCCAGCATCGGTCCGATCTTCGTCAGGTCGTAGGCATAGGGATCGTCGACCCAGAAGATGGCGTGCGGATTGCCCATCGAGACGACCGAGGGCGAGTGCAGGATCGGCGCGTCGATCGGGCCGATCTGGAGCTCGATGGCGCGCGTGTCGCGGAACTCCTCGGCGAGCGGAATGTCCTGCCAGCCGAAGCGCGGCTCGCCCATGTCGACGGAGAAAGCGTGCGGGCCGGTCCGGCGGCAGGCGAGAAGGCCGGCGACGGTCTCGACCAGAAAGCTGTCGGCCCCGTCCTCCTCGGCCAGCACCCAGGCGACGCAGCGCGTGCCGTTGCCGCAAGCCCCCGCCTGCGATCCGTCCGTGTTGTAGATGCGGATGTAACAGCGCGTGCCGGGCGTGCGCGGCCTGTGCAGCACCATCATCTGGTCGAAGCGCGAATGCTCGTCAGCCGCGATCGCCCGCGCCTCGACGGCGGTGACGACGTGGCTGGAGGCGCGCAGGTCGACGACGACGATCTCATTGCCGGCGCCGTTCATCTTCCAGAACGGATGGTTGGCGAGCGGGCTCATGGCAGGGACCCGTTATCTCCCGTGGGAGTTGGTCAGGGAATGTGATGAGGAGGACACGTTGCGTGGGTTTTATATAGGCTATCCTCGCCAAGTCCAAAATCGTCCGGGCGACGGCGGGCTGGGAGGCATGGGCACGACATGAGCGGGCGGAACGGACGGCCGATCGACAGGACGACACTGGCGGCGCTGACGATGCTCGTGCTCGGGCTGGCGGGCCCACGGGCTGAAGCCCAACCGGCCGTCACGCCACCGCCCGCTGCACAGACCGTCCCTCTCCCTGCAACGCCGCCGTCGGCTCCCGCCCCGGCGCCCGATGCGACCGCACCCGCAGCGCCGGTGGGCACTGACAGCGTCCTCCCCACCGACGAGGCCATCCAGGCCGCAGGGTTCGGCGACGAGGTCACGCTGGAGGCGAGGCCTGCCCTCGTCCTCTCCGGCAAGACGACCTGGGACGACCTCTACGGCACGTTCCGCAAGGCGATTGCCGACCTGAGCGTGCTCGCGCAGGCGCAGGGCGCCGTCGCCTCCGGGCCGGCGATGATCCGCTTCGTGTCCTCCTCCGACGACTCGGTCGACTACGAGGCGATCCTGCCCGTCCGCGCGATCGACAAGCCTGCCGAGAGCTACGCGCCGGCCAAGCCGGGGCAGACCCCGGCGGGCAAGGCGCTGCGCTTTGTCCATCACGGCGGCTACGACACCATCGAGCAGACCTACGACGAGATCACCAACCACCTCGACGAGCGCTCGATCACCGCCGAGGACGCCTTCGTCGAGGAATATGTCCGCGATCCCGCGACCACGCCGGAAACGGGCCTCGCGACCTTCATCTACGTCTTCCCCAAGGCGAACTGAGCAGACCGCCTCGCCAGCCTCGCACGCAGCGATGGGAGGAGCCGCACGATTATCTTGCATCCGCGCAAGGCATTTGCGCTAGCGACAGGGTCCAGCGTGCCTATCTTGCCGTCTGCACGACGCAACGGGCGTCGGCAGGAGGTTCGCCATGTCCCCCAACGGCATTCATCATGTCACCGCCATTTCCGGCCCGGCCCGCCGTAACCTCGCCTTCTACACGGAGGTGCTGGGGCTGCGGCTGGTCAAGAAGACCGTCAACTTCGACGATCCCGGCACCTACCACTTCTATTTCGGCGACGCCGCGGGATCCCCCGGAACGATCCTGACCTTCTTCCCCTGGGAGCATGCCGCGCCCGGACGGCTCGGCATCGGCCAGACGCAGGAGACGGTCTTCCGCGTGCCGGAAGGCGCGCTCGGCTGGTGGACGCACCGGTTCGTCGAGAAGGGCGTGCCACACGAGACGATCGAGAAGCGCTTCGGCGAATCCGTCCTCGCCTTCCGCGATCCGGACGGCATGCGCCTGGCTCTCGCCTGCGTGCCGGGCAGCGGCGCCGAGCCGGCCTGGACGGGCGGCGGCATTCCCGACGCGCACGCGATCCGCGGCTTCCACGGCGTCTCGCTGCTGCTGGAGAAGGGCGAAGCGACCGGCGCGATCCTGACCGACGTGTTTGGCTTCGCGCAGGAGGCGACCGAGGGCTCCGTCACGCGCTACCGTGTTCCGGGCAATCCCCTCGGCGGCATCGTCGACATCCGTGCCGCCGGCGGGTTCCTGCCCGGCCGCGAGGGGGCCGGCTCGGTGCATCACATCGCCTTCCGTGCGGCCGATGACGCCGCACAAGCGGCGATGGTCGAGCGGCTGAGGACGCAGCACGGCCAGCGCGTCACCGAACAGCGCGACCGCAACTACTTTCGCTCGGTCTATTTCCGCGAGCCGGGTGGCGGGCTGTTCGAGATCGCCACCGACACGCCCGGCTTCGCGGTGGACGAGCCGGCGGAGACGCTGGGCGAGGCCCTGAAGCTGCCGGCGCAATACGAGACGCAACGCGCCCGCATCGAGGCCGTGCTTCCGTCCCTCGACTGACCCTGAACGCGACGTGTCGCCGTACCAGTGCCCAGGGCGCGGCGACCATCCCCCCGAGGAGACCTGCGCCATGACTACCGCCACCAGTCCCGCTGTTGACTTCGTCTATCGTTTCGTTCCTGGCGCGATGCCGGGCGCCGCGCCCCTTCTCCTGCTGCACGGGACGGGCGGTGACGAGACCGACCTCCTGCCGCTCGGGCAGATGATCGCGCCGGGCGCCGCCCTGCTGTCGCCGCGCGGACGGGTGCTGGAGAACGGCGTGCCGCGCTTCTTCCGCCGTCTGGCGGAAGGCGTGTTCGACCATGAGGACGTCGTCCGGCGCGCGCACGAGCTGGCAGACTTCGTCGCCGATATTCAGGCGCGGCACGGGCTGTCGGCGCCCATCGCCGTCGGCTTCTCGAACGGGGCCAACATCGCCGCCGCGCTGATGCTGCTGCGTCCGGAGGTGCTGGCCGGCGCCGTGCTGATCCGCGCCATGGTGCCGCTGCCGGACCCGCCCAGGGCAGACCTCTCGGGCAAGCAGGTGCTGATCCTTTCGGGGGCCATGGACCCGATCGTGCCCGAGGCGGATGCCGTCCAGCTCGCAGGCCAACTCACCGCGGCGGGCGCCGGCGTCGCGCACGAGGTCCTGCCCGCCGGCCATGGCCTCACCCAGGCCGACGTGACACTCGCCCGCCGCTGGTTGGCCGATCTTGCCTGAGCCACGAACAATGAAGGCCGCGCCTTGCCCAGGCGCGGCCTTCGAATTTCAAGCGGGGATGCCGCGCTCAGCGCGTGACCATCACCTGGGCGCCGACGCCGACGCGGTTCATCAGGTCGACGACATCCTCGTTCAGCATGCGGAAGCAGCCAAAGGAGGCAGCGGTTCCGACCGACCGGCGCATGCTGGCCGAGGTGCCGTGGATGGCGTATTCGCCGCCGGCGAGGGTCAACGCGCCCTCGCCCATGGGATTGTTCGGCGCGCCGCCGGGGATGACGTCCGGAAGGCGAGGATTGGCACGCCTGACGACGGCGGGCGGCGACCATGCCGGTCGCACATGCCGGCCGTTGATGACGGTGCGCCCCTCCCACTGCTCGGACTGCCGGCCGACGGCAACCCGATAGCGGATGGCCGTGCCGTTGCCCTGGACGAGATAGAGGCGACGCTCGGAATTGCGGATGATGATCGTGCCGGGCTCCGCATTGACGTTGATGCGGACCACCTCGCGCGCCGCGGCGTCTCGTGGTGCTAAAATACCAGCCAATGCGCAGGCGGCCACCGCCGCGGCGGCCAGAGGCCGCGTCCATCCAGTTCCCATGACCCTCTCCCAAGCCGCCCTTTCCACCCGGCGGTGACGCGCCGAGAAAGAGGGCCGATCGGTTTCTCTTCAGTTGCCGAGTGAAGAAATTCCGTGGCGAGAGTCAACGAGTCCTTGCGCTAGGGAAACCAGCTTTTGCCGGGCTGTTGCGGTCCGGCAACGCCATGTCAGGCCGGCCTTACCAAGCGTTCACCACGTTGCCCGTTCACCTGGCGTCAACCATGTCCCTCAACCGGATCACGACGTCGCCCGCGCACGATGACCCCAGCAGACCGGGGAGGGCATGGGATGCGCATCAGGCTGGAGCAGGGCGTGAGGCTTCCGGATGGCCGCACGCGGTCCGCCGTGCTCGCCCTCATGGCCTTCGCGACCATCGTCGTCCTCGCCTCGACCCTGGTCTGGACCATCGCCGGCCGGGCTTACCCGTCCGATGCGCCGCTGCGCGCGACGATGGCGACCGAGGCCGCGGCCGAGCCTCCGCCGGTGTGGCGCAGCGTCGCCGCCCGCCACGGCGGGTTCGACGTCGACGCGCCGCGATGGAAGCCGCTCGGCATGGAGACGACCCATCTCAGGCGCTCCGACGGCCTGTCGCGCGAACTCTTCCAGTTCGGCGAGGCGGCGGACGTGCGCCGCCATGCCGCCCTCGTCGTCGATCGCGGCGACATGCCCTCAGCGACCGCCGCCGAGGATCTCGCGTCGGTTGCCGCCGATCTCGGCGCCGCTGTGCAGGTGTCGCCGAGCCCGCTTCCGCTGGCCACCAAGTTCGGACCCATGGCAGCCGCCGACCTCATGCTCGATACGGATCACGGCCCGAAGGCCTGCCTCGGCTTCATGCTTCACGCCCCCGACGCGGCGCTGCGCATCGCGGGCTGGGTGTGCAACGGCGGCCCGGAGATCGTCAGCCGGCAGGAGGCCTCGTGCTTCATCGACCGCCTGTTCGCCGTCGGCGTGCGGGACGGCGCCATCGGCACGCTTTTCGCGAGAGCCGAGCTCGCCCGCCAGCCCTGCCCGGCGCAGGCCGCGACGACGCCTCCCGCATCCGCCGTAACGGACCGCAACGGGCGCCCGGCGCCCTTGCGCTTCACCCGGCTCTGAACCGCCCAGGGCAAACCGGAACGCCCGGTTAACCGCCGGTTAACCATAATTCGCCAAGGTCTCCGCCAACCAGAATGGAGGAGGCTGCCATGGCCATCGGTCAGATCGGCGCCGGTGCTACCGGACCGACGGGAGAAAACGCGGGAGGCCTGCCCTCGGCGAGCGCCGTGCGCCAGACCACGTCGGCGCCGCGCACCAAGGTCGCCAACGTGACGGTGACGCTGTCGCCGGAAGCGCGCCAGCACCTGTCGCGCATGGAAGGTTTCACCGCGACCATCGGCACGTCGAAGCAGCCGAAGCAGATGACCAAGCCCGGCCTCAACATCGACTTCCGGACCTGAACCGGAACGGGTGCGGCACCCGCCGCGCCAGCCTGCCGTCGCGGCGTGGGCTCAGCCCGCCAGGTGCTGCAGTTCCTTGATGATGGCGTCGCCCATGGCGGCCGTACCGATCAGGTGGGTGTTGTCCGACCGGATGTCGGCGGTGCGCAGACCGCTTGCCAGCACGTTGGTGATCGCCTTGTCGAGCATGTCGGCCGCCTCGATCGCCTTGAACGAATAGCGCAGCGCCATCGAGAAGGACGAGATCGTCGCGATCGGATTGGCGGCGCCCTTGCCGGCGATGTCGGGGGCCGAGCCGTGGACCGGCTCGTAGAGCGCCTTGCGCTTGCCGGTGCCCGGATCCTCGGCGCCGAGCGAGGCCGACGGCAGCATGCCGAGCGAGCCGGTCAGCATGGCCGCGACGTCCGAGAGGATGTCGCCGAAGAGGTTGTCGCAGACGATCACGTCGTACTGCTTCGGCCAGCGCACCAGCTGCATGGCGCAGTTGTCGGCGAGCACATGCTCGAGCTCGACCTCGGGGAATTCGGCCTTGTGCACGCGGGTGACGACCTGCTTCCACAGCACCCCCGACTTCATGACGTTGTGCTTCTCCGCCGAGGAGACCTTGTTGCGGCGGGTCTTCGCCAGCTCGAAGGCGACGCGGCTGATCCGCTCGATCTCGGAGGTGGTGTAGAGCTGGGTGTCGACGGCGCGCTGCTGGCCGTCCTCCAGCGTCACGATCTCCTTCGGCTCGCCGAAATAGACGCCGCCGGTCAGCTCGCGGACGATGAGGATGTCGAGACCCTCGACCACCTCGGTCTTCAGTGATGAGGCCGCGGCCAGCGCCGGGAAGCAGATGGCGGGACGCAGGTTGGCGAACAGGCCGAGATCCTTGCGCAGGCGCAGCAGGCCCGCCTCGGGGCGCTTCGCATAGGGCACGTCCGACCATTTCGGGCCGCCGACGGCGCCGAACATCACGGCGTCGGCCGCCTGGGCGAGGGCCATGTCGCTGTTGGAGATCGCTTCGCCATGGGCGTCGTAGGCGGTGCCGCCAACAAGCCCGCGCTCCGTCTCGAAGCTGGCGACGCCCTGCCTGCCGAACCAGGCCACCACCTTCTCGACCTCGGCCATGACCTCCGGGCCGATGCCATCGCCGGGAAGGATGAGAAGCTTGTGCGTCGCCATGGTCGTGTCCTCTTTGAGCGTGGGCGCGCTCTACCGCGCCCGGCCGCATGAGGGCAAGGCCCCGAACGCATGAGGGCGCGCCGGTGGCACGCCCTCATCGTCTCAATTGGCTGGGGAGGATTACTCCGCCGCGGGCGTCTTTTCGCCGGAGGCGTCGACCGGATCATCCTCGACACGCGGCGTGCGGCGCTTGCGCACGCGCGGCGCGGGGGCGGCGGGCTCGTCGGCCACGACAGGCGCAACCACGCTGCCGCCGGTGATGAAGGACGGAAGGCCAAGGCCCACATCGTCCTCGCGCGCCGGAGCGGCGGGCTGCACGGACGGCCCTTCCGGCGCATCGTCACCGACGTCACGGCGGGCCTGACGTTCTGCAAAACGCTCGGCGCGACGGCGCTCGAAACGCTCGCGGCGGCTCTCGAAAGGCCTGCCGTCGGCGCGCTGGCCGTCCCGCGCGAAGCCGCCTTCGCCCTCCGGCCCGGCACCGCCGATATCCGGCTGCTCGCCGGCTACAGGGTCGTGCTGCGGGCGCGGACGCTCCTGCCGGTCCGGGCGATCCTGCCGGTCAGGTCGATCTTGCCGGTCAGGTCGATCCTGCCGGTCAGGTCGATCCTGGCGATCCTGAAAACGCTGCTGTCCGCCGCCCGGAAAACGATCACCGCGATTCTGGCCCTGGAAGTCGCGCTGACCACCGCCAAACTCGCGCTGGCCGCCACTGAAGTCGCGCTGACCCTGAAAATCGCGCTGGCCCTGGTAGTCCCGCTGTCCGCCACCGAAGTCGCGCGGCGGCTGGGGCGGCGGCTCGGGCTTCGCCACGACGGGCGATTCGAAGCGCTTGTCGAACGGGGACGCAAAATCGTCATCGTCCTCGTCCTCGCCCTCGTCATCCGCCTGCTGGCCCTCGACGCGGGGCATCTGCTGCTGGCGGAGCGCCTCCTGGGCGGCGGCAATGAGGCGGAAATAATGTTCGGCGTGCTGGAGATAACTCTCGGCCGAAACAGGATCGCCGGACGAATGGGCGTCACGGGCGAGCTGGAGATACTTCTCCGCGACGTGCTGGGCCGTGCCCCTGATCTTCACGTCCGGTCCGTTGGACTCGTAGCTCCGCGACAGCGGATTGGGGCCCTTGCCGCCGCCGCGATTGTTGCGGCCGCGCATGCGCTTGTTGTTGCTGTTTCTCATGTCGGTCCTTTATCGACCTCCTCAAGCGGAGCCCGCGTCCAGGCGGTGCATCCGGGTCCTTTGGCCTGTCGCGGGCGGAGCACTCGGGCTGTCGTTCCCGGCCTTGCCACGTGCGGCAGATCAGCGATCTTCAGGGTTCGGGGCGACGACTTTCCGTCATGCCCCGCGCGCATCCTGTGCGCTTCGTCCTTCACTCGGGATCGGATCAAGGCGCCCCTCGCGCCTGCCTCCGACGTGCCAAACCCCACCAGACCTGTTTGATGTTGCGTTCGAAGCGCGGAGCAGACCCCGGGCCGCCTCGAATCTTGTTGAAGATCATTATCCGGTCCGCGGCCGGATTCCAAGAGGATTCTCCGGCTTTCCCCGGCGGCTCACGGCGCGGGATTGCCCCGCAACTGGTGGACGGCATCGATAGCCGCCAGCGTTTGCGCCGACAGCGCCACCTCGCCGGCATCGATAGCCGTCTTCAGTTGCGCCATCGACGTCGCGCCGATGATAGCCGAAGTCACGAAGGGCCTGCTGACGACGAAGGCGATGGCGAGTGCGGCAGGGTCGAGGCTGGCCTCGCGCGCGATCGCGAGGTAATCCCTGATGGCCGGCTCGGAGCCGGGTTTCTGGTAGCGCTGCTGGCGGTCGAACAGCGTGACCCGCGCCCCCGGCGGACGGGCGCCGTCGAGATACTTGCCGGTCAGGAACCCCTGCGCCAGCGGCGAGTAGGCGAGCAGCCCCACCTCTTCGCGCAGCGTGACTTCCGCCATGGCGGTCTCGTAGGTGCGGTTGAGCAGGTGATAGGCGTTCTGCACCGACTGGACGCGCGGCAGGCCGCGCGCTTCGCTCTCCCTGAGAAAGGACATGGTCCCCCAGGCGCTCTCGTTGGACAGGCCGATGAAGCGCACCTTGCCGGCCTTGACGAAATCACTCAGCACGTCGAGCTGTTCGGCGATCGGGGTCTCATCCTCGCGCGGCTTCCACAGCTCGGAGTCGAAGCGGGTCGGGTTGGCGCCGAAGGGGGCCGGACGCTCCGGCCAGTGCAGCTGGTAGAGATCGATGTAGTCGGTGCCGAGCCGCTTGAGGCTCTGGTCGAGCGCCGTCTGCATCTGGACGCGGGTGAGCCGGGTCGGCGCGCCGTCCGGGCGCAACCAGTCCATCTGTCCGGCGCCGGCGACCTTCGAGGCCAGAAAGATGTCGTCACGCCGGCCGCGCTTCCTGAGCCAGGAGCCGATGATGCGCTCAGTGGAGCCGTAGGTCTCCCGCTTCGGCGGCACCGCATACATTTCGGCCGTGTCGAAGAAGGTGATGCCGCGCGAGACGGCATAGTCCATCTGCTCATGGCCCTCGGCTTCCGTGTTCTGCTCGCCGAAGGTCATGGTGCCGAGGCACACGACGGGAACGTTCACGCCGGTGCGGCCGAGGGGACGGGTCTGCATGGGGACAAGCCGATCGTTTGGGGAGATGCCCGGGATTAGGAGGCCGTCGCGGACGCGTCAACCGCCGTGGCGCGATCGCACCTGTGCGATGAGTTCCTCGACCCTGGGAAGGATGCGGGCGACGATCGCGTCGACACCGCGGGCGTTGGGATGCATGCCGTCGGACAGGTTGAGGTCGCGTTCGGCCGCGACGCCCTCCAGGAAGAACGGGTCGAACAGCACGCCGTGGCTGGCGGCAAGCTCCGGGAAGATCGGGTTGAAGGCTGCCGCGAACTGCGGCCCCATGTTCGGCGGCGCCAGCATGCCGCTGAGCAGAACCGCAACGCCGCGCGCCTTCAGCCGGGTGATGATCTCGTCGATGTTGCGGCGGGTCACCGCCGGGTCGATGCCGCGCAGCGCGTCATTGGCGCCGAGTTCGAGGATCACCGCATCGACACCGTCGCCGACCGCCCAGTCCAGGCGCTCCAGGCCGCCGGTGGAGGTATCGCCTGACACGCCCGCATTCTCGACGGTCACGTTCAGCCCTTTCGCCTTCAACGCCGCCTGAAGCTTGACCGGAAAGGCGTCGCCCGGCGGCAGCTGGTAGCCCGCCGTCAGGCTGTCTCCCAGCGCGACGATGGCGATCGGCCTGTCCTGCTGGGCGCTCGCCGGGCCGGGCGCTGCAAGAAGAAGACAGGCGAGGAGGCCGATCACGAAGTGTCGCACAGAGCTTGCCTTCCAAAAGTCCGAGACAATTGCCATCTAGGGTCGCGTGTGCACTGCCGCAACATGCGGCCTTCAGGCGAAGCGACCGACAGACCCATGCCCGTTCCGACCCAGGTGCTTGCCGAAGCACACAACGCCATCATCCTCGACCGCGTGGAGCTCTCGCTCGGCCGGGCCGCATCCCGCGTCCATATCCTGAAAGGGCTGTCGCTCACCATCGGACGAGGCGAGTCGGTCGGACTGGTCGGTCCCTCGGGCTCCGGCAAGTCGACGCTGCTGATGGTCATGGCGGGCCTCGAGCGCCCGGATTCCGGAACGGTCAACGTGGCCGGGACCGACATCACCGGGCTCGACGAGGACGCGCTGGCGCGGTTTCGCGGCCGCCATGCCGGCATCGTCTTCCAGTCGTTCCACCTGATCCCGACCATGACGGCGCTGGAAAACGTCGCCGTTCCGCTGGAATTGGCGGGCGACCGCCACGCCTTCGAGAAGGCGGCCGACGAACTGGAGGCGGTGGGCCTCGGCGGGCGCCTCGACCACTATCCGACGCAGATGTCGGGTGGCGAGCAGCAGCGCACGGCGCTCGCGCGCGCTCTTTCGGTCAAGCCGGACATCCTGTTCGCCGACGAACCGACCGGCAATCTCGACGAGACGACGGGGCGGACCATCATCGACCTCATGTTCGCCAAGCAGGCCGAGCGCGGGGCGACGCTGGTGCTCGTTACCCACGACCGCGCACTGGCGGAACGCTGCGACCGCGTCGTCAGGCTCCGATCCGGCGTCATCGTCGAGGACGTCAGGACCGCGGAGCGTGTCGGGTGAGCGGCTTCGTCGCGCGGCCTGCCCGCTTTCCCACCGCCATCCGCCTCGGCCTCCGCGACCTGCGCGGCGGCCTGCGAGGCTTCGGCACCTTCATCGCCTGCATCGCGCTGGGCGTCGCGGCCATCGCCGGGGTGGGGTCCTTTGCGCGCGGGCTCGTCGAGGGCCTAAACCGCGAGGGTCGCGTCATCCTTGGCGCCGACGCCTCGTTCCAGGTGCTGCACCGGGAACTGCCGGAGGCCATCGTGCGCGCGCTCGGAGATCGAGGCGTCGTCGCCACCATGGCCACGACCCGCGCCATGGCGCGGACGGGCACGGAGGGCGATGCCGCCAAGTCCTCGCTCGTCGAGATCAAGGCCGTCGATCCCGGTCTCTACCCCCTTGTCGGCACGCTCGAGGCCGAACCCGCACGGACGACGCCGGAGGCGCTTGGACCGGCGAACGGCCGGGACGGCGTACTCGTCGAGCCGACGCTGCTGGCGCGTCTCGACCTGAAGGTCGGGGACGAACTGGTGCTTGGCGACCTCGCCGTCAGGATCGCCGGCGTCATCCGCAGCGAGCCGGACCGGCTCGCCGGCGGCATCGGCTTCGGACCCCGCCTCATTCTGTCGCTGGATGCGTTCCGCCGCACCGGCCTGATCCAGCCGGGATCGCTGATCCGCTGGATGTACCAGCTCAGCCTCGGCTCCAGCCAGACGAGCGATGCCGATATCCGCCGGGTGATTGCCGACATGCGCGCGCGTTTTCCCGAGGCGGGCTTCGAAATCCGCACCCGGATGAACGCCTCGCCGCAACTGACGACGCAGATCGAGCGCTTCTCGCAGTTCCTCACCCTCGTCGGACTGACGGCCCTGCTCGTTGGCGGCGTCGGCGTCGCCAATGCGGTGGCGAGCCTCGTCGACCGCAAGCGCGACGACATCGCGACCCTGAAGGCGCTCGGCGCGACCGGCGGCATGGTCTTCGCCGCGACCCTGACCCAGGTCGGCCTGCTCGCCGTCGTCGGCACGATCATCGGGCTCGTCATCGGCTCGATCCTGCCGTCCGCGGTGGTGGCCACCTTCGGCTCGGCCATTCCGGTGCCGGTCGCGACGTCCGTCCATCCGGGAGAACTGGCGACGGCCGCCGCCTACGGCCTGCTCGTCGCCCTGGCTTTCGCGCTCTGGCCGCTCGGACGGGCGCATGATGTGCCGGTCTCCGCGCTGTTCCGCGATACCGTGGACGGGGAGCGTCGCTGGCCGCGCGGCCGCTATCTCGCGATGGTCGCGCTGACGCTGGCGATTCTGGTGACGCTGGCGGTCGCGACCTCGTTCAACCCGCGCCTCGCCATGGGCTTCATGGCCGGCGCGGCCGGCATATTCGTCGCGCTGCGCCTCGTGGCATCGGGCATCATGGCGGTTGCCGCACGCCTGCCGCGGTCGCGGCGCACGAGCCTGAGGCTCGCCGTGTCCAACCTGCACCGGCCCGGGGCGCTGACCCCCTCGGTCGTCCTGTCGCTCGGCCTCGGCCTCACCCTGCTCGCGGTCATCGCGCTGGTCGATGCCAGTTTCCGCCGGCAGATCGAGGATGCGCTGCCGGCCCGGGCGCCCGCCTTCTTCTTCGTCGACATCGTCAACGCCCAGGCCGAGCGCTTCGACGCCTTCGTCGCCGAAAAGGCGCCGGGGGCCGAACTCTACCGCGTGCCCATGCTGCGCGGACGCTTCGTCAGGCTCGGAGGGCGGCCGGTGGAGGAGATCCGCGCCCGCGAGGACATCGCCTGGGCGCTGCGCGGCGACCGCGGCATCACCTATTCGGCGACGGTTCCGAAGAACTCCCGCGTGGTGGAGGGAGAGTGGTGGCCGGAAGGCTATGCCGGACCGCCTCTCGTGTCCTTCGACGAGCGGATGGGACAGGGCTTCGGGCTGAAGATCGGCGACGAGGTGACGGTCAACGTGCTTGGCCGCAACATCACCGCCCGCATCGCCAATTTCCGCCAGATCCAGTGGGACAATCTCGGCATCAACTTCATCGTCTCCTTCTCGCCGAACACCTTCCGCGGCGCGCCGCACGCCCATCTGGCGACGCTCACCTATCCCGGCACGACCACGGCGGCGGAGGAGATCGCGCTCCTCCAGGCGGTCGCGGCCGCCTTCCCCGCCGTGACGACGGTCCGCGTCAAGGATGCGCTGGAGGCGGTCGGCCAACTCGCGACCCAGATCGCCACCGGCATCCGCGGCGCCAGCATCGTGACGCTGGTGGCCGCGATCCTCGTGCTGGCCGGGGCGCTGGCCGCGGGACACCGGGCGCGGGTCTATGACGCGGTGATACTGAAGACGCTCGGGGCGCGGCGCGCCATGCTGATCGGCACCTACGCGACCGAGTACGCGCTGCTCGGCACCGTCACCGCCCTGTTCGGCCTGGCGGCCGGCTGCGTCGCCGCCTGGGTGGTGACGACGCAGGTGATGAACATCCCCTTCGCCTTCGCGCCGCTCCAGGCGCTGGGCATCATCGTCCTCGCCATCGTTCTGACGGTCGGATTCGGCCTCGTCGGCACCTGGCGGGCACTTGGGGAAAAGCCGGCGCCTGTGCTACGCAACATGTGAGGCGACGAGCGCTGTCCGGCGGACCGTGCAACACTTGCGACAAAGAGCCGCTAAGCCCGGATTTACTGCGTTTGGCGCACCAGAGCCCTTGTGTCCGCCACAGGCTCATCCATATTGCACCGCGGAGGGTGGATCATCGACTGGTCCGCCTCAAGGGGAAAGCCAGAGGTTCTTCCATGTCTCATTACGATCCGAACGCCCAGACCTACGGCGGCTATGGCTATGGCCAGCCGACCGCGGTCCCGCAGGCGCAGATCGACCAGGGGCTGCGCTCCTACATGGTCGGTGTCTACAATTACATGATGATCGGCCTCGCCATCACCGGCATGGCGGCACTCGGCATCTACATGCTCTCGGTCACCGGCGACGCCAACCTTGCCGCCCGCACGGCGCGCGGCGCCATGCGCGTGGCCGGCAATCAGTATCTGACGCCCTTCGGCGCCTTCCTGTTCGCGAGCTGGTTCAAGTTCGTCGTCATCCTCGCCCCGCTCGGCGTGGTGATGCTGCTGTCGTTCCGTGCCGACCGGCTGAGCGCGCCCGCGGCCCAGATCACCTTCTGGATCTATGCGGCTCTCGTCGGCGTGTCGATGACGACCATCCTGCTCGTCTATGCCCACACCTCGGTCGCCCGGGTGTTCTTCATCACGGCCGCCTCGTTCGGCGCGCTGTCGCTGTGGGGCTACACGACCAAGCGTGACCTCTCCGGCATGGGCACCTTCCTGATGATGGGCCTGTTCGGCCTGATCATCGCCATGCTGGTCAACATCGGCATCGCCGCCTTCACCGGCACGCCGTCCACCATGCTGCAGTGGATCATCTCGGTCGTCGGCGTCCTCGTGTTCGCGGGCCTCACCGCCTACGACACGCAGAACATCAAGAACGAGTACATCTACAGCCTGGCCTATGCGAATGACGGATCGCTGGTGCAGAAGGCCGCCATCTTCGGCGCCCTGCAGCTCTACATCGACTTCGTCGGCATGTTTCAGTTCCTGATGGCCCTGCTCGGCCAGCGCGAAGAGTAATCTCTGCCCGATCGGGCATCCGGCGTCCCCGCCATCCCAGAGCCCCCGGCCTCGCGGCCGGGGGTTTTTGTTTGTGCAACGGCAACAGGGGAAACAGCGCCTCCTCGCCGGCGACATGGTGCCGAGGCCGGAATGGGCGATGGAGATGCGCCACCGTCCCGGAGCCCAGAGGTTCTCCATGCCCGCCCGCCGCAGCCTTACCCTTGCAGGCGCTCTCGTCCTTGCCGCCACCGGTCTTGCAGGAGGGCGCGAGCTCGGCAGCGCCCCGAACCTGCGCATCCTCGGCTTCTCGCCGGACGGTCGCTATTTCGGCTTCGAGCAGGACGGCGGCGACGGCGTCAACGAGAAGGGCGCCTTCGCCGTCGATGTCGCCGACGCCGCGACCGGCCGCTCCGCCCCTGGCTTCCCACGCGGGGTCTCACAGGTCGCCTGGGACAGCGAGGCGCAGGATCCGCGCCGCGCCGCCATGCGCGGCTTCCGCTTCAAGGAGGACGACGATACAACCGCCTCGACCGAAGCCGTCCGCCGCTGGACGCGCGGCGTGACGCGACGGCCGCTTCAGGCCCTGCGGCTGACGGACCCCGGCCGCCGGCTCGGCGGCTTCGCCCTGACCGACATCTCCGAGGTTGCCGGCCCGGTGCGGGTGATGGCGGAGCCCGACATCATTGGCACCCATCCCGGCACGTCGATCAAATACACGGTGACCGCGCAGATGCCGGTTCCGGAGGATACCGATCTTGCCTGCCGCGACCGGGCGACCAGCGAGAGCCACACGCTGACCATCACCCTGAAGCCGGACATCCCCTCCTGGGACCCGGAAGCAGCGACCCGCACACCCAACGCCTTCCGCGAGCAGAATGTCGCGCTGCCCTTCATCCTGCCGCCGAAGACCTGCTTCCAGGCGGCGCGCGTCACGGATGTCTACCGCAATGAGAGCGGCCGCAGCATCGCGGTGGTGGTGGCTGTCACGTTCGACGTCGGCTTCACCGACTCGGCCGAATATCACGCGACCGTCTTTGCGCTCGGCCGGGACTGACCGGCGCGACCATCAGTCGGGCCTGAACACCAGCGCGCGCGGAATGGCCGAGAGGTCTGACCGTAGCCCGACCAGCCGGAAGCCGTTCACCGCGGCGATCCCCGCCACGTCCGGCGTCTGGCCGATGCCGATCTCGACGAGGGCATGTCCGCCCGGCGCCAGCAGGCGCCCGGCATCGGCGAAGATGGCGCGATAGGCATCGAGCCCGTCGACGCCGCCATCGAGGGCGAGACGGGGATCGTGCAACGCCACCTCCGGTTCCAGACGGTCACAGTCGGCCGAGGGGATGTAGGGCGGGTTGGAGACGATGAGGTCGAACGGCCCGTCGAGCCCTTCGGTCCAGCGCCCCCGGCTGAACGCAGCGCGGTCCCCCAGACCCAGCGCGCCCGCATTCGCCCGCGCGGCGGCAAGCGCGTCCTCCGACAGGTCGACGCCAAGGCCCGTTGCCGCCGGACGCTCGCTGAGGATCGCGAGCAGGATCGTCCCCGGCCCGACACCGAGATCGAGCACCCGCGCCGGAGCGTCGACTGGCAGAAGCGCCAGCGCCGCCTCGACGATGGCCTCGGTGTCGTCGCGGGGGATCAGGCAGGCCGGGTTCAAGGCGAGATCGAGGCCGTGGAACGCGCCTTGACCGGCGATCCGGGCGAGCGGCTCGTGAGCGATCCGGCGCGCGAGAAGGCGGTCGAACTGGCCTGCCTGCTCGGCATCAAGGCAGCCACCCGACGCGGCGACCGGCAGGGCGACATCGATCCCCGAGGCGAGCTTCAACAGCAGGCGCGCTTCCAGCGCGGCATCGTCCACACCAGCTGCCACGAGGCGTCCCGCAGCCAGCCGTCGCGCTTCCGCGAACGGCGTCCCGGCGGCGATCACGACACGCCCTCGAGGGCGAGCAGGCTGGCCTGATGATCGGCGATCAGGGCATCGAGGATCTCGCCCAGCGCCGTGCCGGCCATGATCTCGGGCAGCTTGTAGAGCGTCAGTTCGATGCGATGGTCGGTGACGCGCCCTTGCGGGAAATTGTAGGTGCGGATGCGCTCGGAGCGGTCGCCGGAGCCGACCTGCAGCTTGCGATCCTCGGCGCGATTGGCGGCGAGGCGCCGGCGCTCCTCGTCGAAGATGCGCGAGCGCAGGATGGCCATGGCGCGGGCACGGTTCTTGTGCTGGGAGCGCTCGTCCTGCACCAGCACGACGGTGTTGGTCGGGATATGAGTGATGCGGACCGCCGATTCCGTCTTGTTGACGTGCTGGCCGCCGGCACCCTGTGCGCGCATGACGTCGATCCTGAGGTCGTCGTCATGGATCGCGACGTCGACCTCCTCGGCCTCCGGCAGCACCGCGACGGTCGCGGCCGAGGTGTGGATGCGCCCGCCCGATTCCGTCGCCGGAACGCGCTGCACGCGGTGAACGCCGCTCTCGAACTTCAGCTTCGCGTAGGCGCCGACGCCGCGGATCTCCGCGACGACCTCCTTGAAGCCGCCGACCGTGCCCTCGCTCGCCGAGATCAATTCTGTCGTCCAGCCCTGCAGCGCCGCGTAGCGCTCGTACATGCGGAAGAGATCGCCGGCGAAGAGGGAGGCCTCGTCGCCGCCGGTGCCAGCGCGGATCTCCAGAATGGCGTTCTTGGCGTCGGCGGCATCCTTCGGCAGCAGTGCGAGGCGCAGCTCATGCTCCAGCCGGGCGATCTTCTCCTCGAGCAGCGGCTTCTCGTCATGGGCGAGAGCCGCCATCTCCCGATCCGTCGCGGGGTCGGCGATGAGCTGTTCGAGGTCGGCAAGCTCGGCCTGCGCCGCGCGATAGGCAGTAATCGCCTCCACCACCGGCGACAGCTCCGAGAACTCCCGCGACAGGGTGACGTAACGCTCGCCCTCCACGCCCGCGGAGAGCTCGGCCTCGACGAGATCGCGGCGGACGACGAGAGCCTCGAGCTTGGCGACCGGCAGCATCAGAGGCTCACGCCCTCGGCTTCGGCGAAATCGCGCAGGCGCTGGCGGATGGAGGACCCCTGCCGCGGCTGGTCGATCAGGTCGTCGAGCAGGGCGGAGAAGCGGCCGAGATCGAGGTCGAGCAGCATCGACTTCACCGGTCCCATCGCCGCGGGCGACAGCGACAGCGAGCGATAGCCGAGCCCGGCGAGCGCCATGGCCTCCAGCGGGCGGGAGGCGAGTTCGCCGCAGAGCGTCACCAGCTTGCCATGCTCGTGGCCCTTGCGCGCCAGGGTGCGCAGCGCCCTGAGAATCGGCGGCGACATGACCTCGAAGCGGTTGGCGACACGGTTGTTGCCGCGGTCCACGGCGAACATGAACTGCACGAGATCGTTGGAGCCGACCGACAGGAAGTCAACCCGCGGCAGCAGTTCGTCGAGCTGGAACAGCAAGGCCGGCACCTCGACCATCACGCCGATCTGGACCCGTTCGGGCATGCGGTGGTCGTGACGGCGCAGATGGGTCAACTCGCGCTCGACGATGGCCTTGGCGGCGTCGAACTCCTCGACCGCCGCCACCATCGGGAACATGATGCGCACCTCGCGCCCGGCGCCGGCCCGCAGCATGGCGCGCACCTGGCTGCGCAGCAGGCCCGGCCGGTCAAGGCCCAGGCGGATGGCCCGCCAGCCCATGGCCGGGTTCTCCTCCTGGATGACCTCCATGTAGGGGAGGACCTTGTCGCCGCCGATGTCCAGGGTGCGGAAGGTGACGGGGCGATTGCCGGCCGCGTCCAGGACCTTGCGGTAGAGGTCGAGCTGTTCGGCGGTGCGCGGCAGCGCATTCGCCACCATGAACTGCAGTTCCGTGCGGAAGAGGCCGATGCCGTTGGCGCCGGTCTCCTCGAGAAAGGGCAGGTCGACCATCAGGCCGGCGTTCAGGTTCAGCTTGATCTCGACGCCGTCCTTCGTCACCGTCGGCAGGTGACGGATGGCGGCATATTGCGCCTGCCGCCGGGCACGGAAGCGCACCTTCTCGGCATAGGCGCTCTCGACGTCGCTGGTCGGCCTGAGATGCACCTCGCCGGTGGCGCCGTCGATGATGATGGCATCGCCCGGATCGGCGAGGCTGGTGATGTTTTCCGCCTGCCCGACCGTCGGAATGCCGAGCGCGCGCGCAACGATGGCGACGTGGCTGGTCGCCCCGCCCTCCTCCAGCACGAGGCCGCGCAGGCGCGTGCGGTCGTAGTCGAGCAGCGCCGCCGGGCCCATGTGGCGGGCGACGACGATGGCGTTCTCGGGGAGCTCCATGCGGACCTCGCCCTTCTCGCCGGTCAGCTGGCGCATCAGCCGGTTGGCGAGATCGTCGAGATCGTGCATGCGCTCGCGCAGATAGGGGTCGGTCTGGCGCATCATGCGCGCACGGTTGTCGGACTGGACGCGCTCGACCGCTGCTTCCGCGGTGATGCCGGTGCCGATCGCCTCCTTGAGGCGGCGCACGAAGCCGCGGTCGTGGGCGAACATCCGGTAGGCCTCCAGGATGTCCTTGTGCTCGCCACCGCGCGCCACGTCCTCGTCGTCGAGCATGTGGTCGATCTCGGCGCGCAGCGCCTCGATCGCCGCTTCGATGCGCACCAGTTCGCGGTTCGGGTCGTCGGCGATCAGCTTGGTGACCTGGATGCGCGGCTCGTGCAGCACCACGTGGCCGAGGCCGACGCCTTCGGCGAGACCCTCTCCGGGAAGATGCAGCGGCCGGCGCGCCGCGGGTTCCTGGCCGGGAGGGGCGAGCGCCGAGAGCTCGCCCGAGGCGATCATCTCGGCGAGCACCATCGAGGTCGTCTGCAGCGCCTCGACCTCGTCCTCCTCGTACCTGCGGTGCGCGCGGTTCTGCACGACGAGGACGCCGAGCGTGTTGCCGCCGCGCAGGATCGGGACGCCGAGGAAGGAGTGGAAGATCTCCTCACCCGTCTCCGGCTTGAACGAGAACGAGGGATGTTCCTGGGCGTCCGACAGGTTCAGCGACTCGGCCGTCTGGGCGACCTTGCCGACGAGGCCCTCGCCGGCGCGCATGACCGTGTGGTGGACCGCCTCACGGTTGAGGCCCTGCGTCGCATACAGCTCGAGCGTGCTATCGACGCGCAGGACATAGACCGAGCACACCTCGGCCACCATGTTGGCCGCGATCAGCACGACGATCTTGTCGAGGCGTTCCTGCGCCGAGATCTGTTCCGCCATCACCTCGCGGAGGCGGCGGAGCAGAAGACGCGGTCCGCCGAATGCGGGACGCATCGGCATTGTCACGATCTGGGCGGTCTGCCCACTGTTGTGCATACGGAGCGGCGAGCCTTGCGCCGCCCGACCACCATTAAGGGGGGCGTTGCGGTTTGCAAAGCCGGTTGCGGGCAACCTTGAGCCGGCTGACCCATGGGAAGGCGCAGCGGTCCGGGAAGTCCTCTTGTGGCCTCAGCCGGCCTTGTCGAGCCCGTAGAGCGTGTGAAGCGTCCGTGCAGCAAGCTCGGTGTAGGCGGCGTCGATCAGCACGGAGAACTTGATCTCCGAGGTGGTGATGGCGCGGATGTTGATGCCCTTGTCAGCCAGCGCCCTGAAGGCCCTGGCGGCGACGCCCGCATGCGAGCGCATGCCGACGCCGATGCAGGACACCTTGACCACGTCCGAGGCGGTCTCGATCGCCTTGAAGCCGATGGCGTCCCTGGCATCCATCAGGACGTGGCGGGCGCGCTCGAGGTCGGCGCCGGGGCACGTGAACGTGATGTCCGTGGTGGCGCCGTCGGACGACACGTTCTGGACGATCATGTCGACGTTGATGTTGGCCTCGGCGAGCGGGCCGAAGATCGCCGCGGCGACGCCCGGCTTGTCGGCGACGGCGCGCACGCTCACCTGGGCCTCGTCCTTCGAGAAGGCGATGCCGGTCACGACCTGCTTTTCCACGATTTCCTCCTCGTCGCAGATGAGCGTGCCGCTCTGCGGATTGTCCGGATCGTCGAAGGAGGATCGGACATAGGTGCGCACGCCATGAATCATCGAAAGCTCGACGGAGCGGACCTGCAGGACCTTGGAGCCCAGCGAGGCCATCTCCAGCATCTCCTCGAAGCCGACCTTGTCGAGGCGGCGGGCCTTCGGAACGATGCGCGGATCGGTGGTGTAGACGCCGTCGACGTCGGTATAGATGTCGCAGCGCTCCGCCCCGATGGCGGCCGCGACCGCCACAGCCGAGGTATCGGAACCGCCGCGGCCGAGGGTCGCGATGCGGTTCGTCTGGCGGGACACGCCCTGGAAGCCGGAGATGACCGCGACCTCGCCGGCCGCGAAGGCGGCGTCGAGATTGGCCGAGGGGATGTCCACGATGCGCGCGACCGAGTAGGCCTCGTCGGTGATGATGGGGATCTGCCAGCCCTGCCAGGAGCGCGCCTTGATGCCCATGGCGCTCAGCACGATGGCGAGGAGGCCGGACGTCACCTGCTCGCCGGAGGCGACCACGGCATCGTATTCGGCGAGGTCGTAGAGTGGCGCCGCATCCTTGCACCAGGCAACGAGCTCGTTGGTCTTGCCCGACATGGCAGAGACGACCACGGCCACCTGATAGCCGGCCGCAACCTCGCGTTTGACGTGACGCGCGACGTTCTTGATGCGGTCGACGTTGGCGACGGAGGTTCCGCCGAACTTCATCACGAGGCGAGGCATGGCTTGAGGCAATCCGGCGCGACAGGCGCCATTGGGTCAAAAAGGCGCGTATGCATAACGGCCGATCGGATGTAAGGCAACGCGCAGTCCATCAGCATTTCGAATGCCAGGGATCGGCAGCCATGAGCCCGACCAGTCCAACCGCCGCGACGACCCTCGACCCCGGCGAAGTCGAGAAATTCTCCCGTCTCGCTGCCGAATGGTGGAACCCGACGGGCAAGATGAGCGTGCTGCACAAGTTCAATCCGGTGCGGCTGTCCTATATCCGCGAGGCTGCCTGCGACCGGTTCGGGCGCGACCGGACGGCGCTCAATGCGCTGACGGGGCTGAAGGTGCTCGATATCGGCTGCGGCGGCGGGCTGCTCTGCGAACCGCTCGCCCGCATGGGCGCCATCGTCACCGGCATCGACCCGGCCCAGACCAATGTCGAGACCGCGAGGCTGCATGCGGCGGAATCCGGCCTCGCGGTCGACTACCGCTGCACGACGGCGGAGGATCTCGCCGCCGCCAGAGAGCGCTTCGACATCGTCCTCGCCATGGAGGTCGTGGAGCACGTCGCCGATGTCGCACTCTTCGTCGACGCCTGCGCCGCGCTGGTGAAGCCCGGCGGGCTCCTGTTCATGGCCACGATCAACCGCACGCTGAAGAGCTACGCCCTGGCCATCGTCGGCGCGGAATATGTGCTGCGGTGGCTGCCGCGCGGCACCCATGAATGGGACAAGTTCGTCACGCCGGAGGAGCTGGCGGCGGCCATGACCGCTCCGGGGCTGACCGTGACGGACCGCCGCGGCGTGCGCTACGACGTGCTGCGCGACCGCTGGACGGAGACGGGCGATCTCTCCGTCAACTACATGATGACCGCCGCCCGGCCCGCCTGAGCCGCGGCGTCTTTGACACTGGACGGAGGCCCAGCGGGTGATAACGTAGACAGATGCGCCGTGCGGCCGTCCTCATCACCGCCATGGTCACCGCCGCCCTCGAGGCGGCGGCGCAGCCCGCCGACGCGCCGCGTCGCATCCCCTTCACGCCAGGACCTCCGGTCAACCTTCCGCCCTGCACCTGCCGGGCCGAGGGGCGCAGCTGGCTGGTCGGCGACAGCATCTGCCTGAAGACTCCCAATGGCGAGCGACTAGCCATCTGCACAACCGACGAGAACGTGACCACGTGGCGTATATCGCCAGTCCCGTGCGCCACCTCTTCTTTGCCGCTTTGGAGATCAGCCCGATTGACGCAGCGAAACCCTCGCTGATTGTACGAAAGGGGGCTGTGCAGCCCAGAAATTCCGAGTTACGCTTTTCTTGGCTCTCGGATCCGGGCGGCACGGATCTGGCGGCGGTCCGGCCTCGTCTTGGGTCCGGGGCATCGCGGATATTCCTGGTCCGGAGCCCGAGGCAGGTTCGCAATCGTGCGGAACCGGCAGTGCATTCGGAAAGGCTGACCGGCATGTCGATGACGGGGACCGTCAAGTTCTTCAACACGGAAAAAGGCTACGGCTTCATCAAACCCGACGATGGTGGCAAGGACATTTTCGTCCATATCTCGGCTGTCCAGCGTTCGGGACTGGCAAGTCTGGCGGAGGGGCAGAAACTGTCGTTCGAACTGGAGCCCGACAAGCGCGGCAAAGGTCCGAAGGCGGTCAATCTCGCAGTTCGCGGCTGAGCAGCCACAGCCGACGACATTCGGCACGCGGTTCCCGCGTGAACAGTGAATCATGGCTGCTTCGCTGAGCGCCCTCCCCCTGGTGTGATGCCCTGCGGCGAGGTGCCGATTTCATCGGCGCCCGAGATGAGCTAGATCGTGCTCATGAGACAGGACCAGATGTCACCCGATCGCACCGCCCTCCTCATTGCCGGCGGCGGCCTTGCCGGCCTGTCCCTGGCGGTTGCGGTCAAGACCGCACTCGGCTCCGCCTTTTCCGTCACCATCGCCGACCCGGCCATTGCGGCGCCGCCCGCCGACCAGGGCCGCGCCTCCGCCTTCGCGGCCGCCGCGCGCCGCATGTTCGAGACGGTGGGCGTCTGGGACGAGATCGCGCCGGAGGCGCAGCCGATCCTCGACATGATCGTGACCGACAGCCGGACGCTCGACGTCGTCAGGCCGGTCTTTCTCACCTTCGCCGGCGAGGTCTCACCCGGCGAACCCTTCGCCCACATGGCGCCGAACGCCACCGTCACCCGCGCGTTGTGGAACCGGGCGCGGGCCCTGGGCGTGGAGATGAGGCCGACCTCCGTGAACGCCTTCGAGGCTGGCCCGGCATCGACGCACGTCACGCTGGACGACGGCACGGCCATGACGGCCGGACTGCTGGTCGCCTGCGACGGGGGCAAGTCCCGCCTGCGCGAACTCGCCGGCATCCGCACCGTCGGCTGGGACTATGGCCAGTCCGGCGTCGTCTGCACGGTCGGCCACGAATATGACCACGAGGGGCGCGCCGAGGAGCACTTCCTGCCCGCTGGTCCCTTCGCCATCCTGCCGCTGACCGGGCGCCGGTCGTCGATTGTTTGGACCGAGGAAACCGGCCGCGCCGGGCGTCTGTGCCGCTTGCCGGCCGAACTCTTCCTCGACGAACTGGAGACGCGCTTCGGCCATCGCCTCGGCGAGATCACCGTGCTCGACAGGCCCGCCGCCTATCCTCTCGGCCTGAAGGTCGCGCGGGACTTCGTTGCCGACCGCCTCGCCCTGGTTGGCGACGCGGCTCATGTCATTCACCCGATCGCCGGCCAGGGCATCAACATGGGCTTCCGCGACGTGGCGGCGCTGGCCGAGTGCATCGCCGATGCGGCACGCCTCGGCCTCGACCATGGCTCGCCCGACGTTCTGGCGCGCTACCAGCGCTGGCGGCGCTTCGACACGGCGGTGATGGGCATGGCGACCGACGGGCTGAACCGGCTGTTCTCCAACGGCTCGCAGCCGCTTCGCGCCGTCCGCGATTTCGGCCTCGGCCTCGTCGACCGCATGCCGGGCCTCAAGGGCTTCTTCATCCGCCAGGCCGCCGGCATCACCGGCGACGTGCCGAAGCTTCTGCGCGGTGACGCGATCTGACCGTTCAGAGCCGCGATGCGAGCCAGTGCAGGTCGTGGTCGCGGAAGCCGAGGTCCTCGATCGCCTTCACCGTATTGGTCACATAGTCGGGGTTGGCTCCGGAATGGCCATGGCCTTGCCGGACGATGTGCAACTGCTTGTCGAGGGGCAGGCGGCCGGCATATTGCGTATGCCCCCGGTCGACCACATAGGTCAGCGCCCTGACGCGGGGCGCGCCGGGCTGCTCGAGCGTCACGACCCTCTCGACCTCCAGATAGACCGACGTCGCCTGCTCGCGCTCGCGAAGGTAGGCGATGGTCTCTTCCCGCAGCGCCGCCGCCACGCGGAAGGCCATGCCGCGGCATGCGCCTCCACGATCCAGGCCAAGGACGAGACCCGGCCGTTCCGGCGTGCCCCGGTGGACGTGGGAATAGACGCAGAGGGAGCGATGCAGGCCGATGAGCCGCGCCGGAGCCCGTTCGAGAAACTCAAAGCCGGGCCGCCACATGAGCGAGCCATAGCCGAACACCCAAAGATCGCCTGATTGCTGATTCATTCGTGCTGCAGGGGTGAGGGACGACGGGCGCCGGTTCTGCTATAGACCCTGCCCTGCCGGCGCAAGCACCGATACCGGACGGAGTACATGCGACTCAGAACATTCCTGCTTCCTCTCGTCGTCATTGCCGCCGCCATCGGCGGCTGGAGCGCGGTCTGGTCATGGGGCGCCCATCGCGCCGAGGATGCCATCCAGCGCTGGCAGACGGCCGAGGCCGCCAACGGCCGCGTCATCCAGTGCGGGGAGCGCACGCGCGGTGGCTATCCGTTCCGCATGGAGATCACCTGCACGCGGCCGGTGGTGGAACTCAGGGACGAGGCCCGTCCCTATCAGACCTTCCGCTTCGAACGCCTGAAGGTGGTGTCGCAAATCTGGAGCCCCGGCCATGTGATCTCCGAGTGGACCGGGCCGATGTCGGTGGTCACCGAGGGCGACCCGTCAGTGCTGACCGCCACGTGGCGGCTGGCCCAGGCTTCGGCGCAACTGACCATCGGCGGCTATGACAGCTCCAACATCGCCGTCAGCGACCTGGAAGTCGTGCGCGACGGCACGACGCTGGTGAAGGCGGCGCGCGGCGAACTCCACACCCGGCCCAACCGGTCCGATCCGGTGAGTATCGACGTGGTGGCGAGCCTGAAGACCGCCACCTTCGCCCTCGCCGGAACAGAGCCCGTCGATGCCGAGTTGCAGATGGTCGCGCGCAAGATCCTCAGGACCCCCAGCCGTCCGCATATCCTGGCCGTGCGCCAGTGGCAGGCGGCCGGCGGCTCGGTGGATCTGGTGCTGCTGCGCCTCGTGCAGGGCCCGGCGCTGGGCATCGCCAAGGGCACGCTGCGGCTGACCCCCGAGGGCAAGCCCGACGGCGAAATCGAACTCAAGGTCGCCGACGTGCCGGCCGCGCTGCGCGCCACCGGTCTCGGCGCCACGCTCGGACCGCTCGCCTCGGGCGCCATCTCGATGGCGAGCCGCCCCGCCGACGTCGAGGGCCGGCCCGGCCGGGTCCTGAACCTGCGCGCCGCCGACGGCCGGCTGCAGGTGGGGCCGATCAGACTCGGACTGCCGACCATCCTGCCCTGAAACGATCACGATGAGCGTCTCCGCCACATCCGACAGCCCCGCCATGGCCCGCGCCTCCTCCGCCCGGGGCACCCGCTCCGAGCAGTTGCAGACGCGCCTCGCCGAAGCGATCGTCTCGGGGCGCCTCAAGCCGGGATCGCCCCTCGACGAGGCGCAGATCGCCGCTGAATATGCGGTGTCGCGCACGCCCGTGCGCGAGGCGCTGCGGCAGTTGTCCTCGTCCGGCCTCGTCGAAATCAGGCCCCATCGCGGCGCCGTCGTCGCCAAACCCGACCACGACCAGTTGCGCGACATGTTCGCCGTCATGGGCGAGCTGGAGGCGCTGAGCGCCGGGCTCTGCGCCATCAAGATGACCCGCGAGGAACGGGTGGCGCTGGACGAACTTCACCGCTCGATGGCCGCCCTGGTCCGCGTTGGCGATCTCGACGGCTACAGCGCCGCCAATATCGCCTTCCATGTCGCCATCTATCGCGGCTCGCACAATTCCTATCTTGGCGAACTCGCGTCGGCGACGCGGCGGCGGCTCGCTCCCTTCCGCCGCGCCCAGTTCGAAGGGCGGGACCGGCTCGCCCGGTCGCATCGGGAGCACGACGCCGTGGTCGAGGCGATCCAGCGGGCGGAAGCCGCGAAGGCCGCGGCGGCGATGCGGGATCATATTGGGCTTGCCGCCCGCGCCTGGGATGAGCTCGTCCTGGCCAGCGACTGAGCGCAGCGCGTCTCATCGCCTATTTTTTCATCATATTGTCGAATTTATCACAGCATTGCATACAATACCGTGGCCAGGGCGTGCGGCGCATCTGCTGCGCCAGCAGTCCTGACGCCCAGTCGTTTTCTTTCATGATAACAATCGCGTGGGATGACCGCCGCGTGCCGTGACGGTCCATCCGCCATCGCCGCGACACGCTCCCGTGGGGTTGGCACATCGATTGCGAGGCATGGCCCAGACACGAGCTGGACCTATGCCCACGGACGTTGCACCGACCATTGCCGACCTGCACGCCGCCTACGCCGCCGGGGAACCACCGCGGGCGGTGATCGCTGCCCTCTACAGGCGCATCGCGGTGGTCGACGACCCCGGCATCTTCATTCATCTGCGCGCCGAGGCCGATGTGTTGGCGGATGCGGCGCGGCTGCCCGCCTTCGATCCCGCCCGCTTTCCGCTCTGGGGCGTGCCGGTCGCGGTGAAGGACAATATCGACGTCGCCGGCCTGCCGACGACGGCCGCCTGCCCGGCCTTCGCCCATGTTCCGGATCGGTCCGCGGCGGTGGTCGACAAGCTCGTCGCGGCGGGGGCGCTCGTCATCGGCAAGACCAATCTCGACCAGTTCGCCACGGGCCTCGTCGGGGTGCGCTCGCCCTATCCGATCCCGCGCAACGCCTTCGATCCGGCGCGGGTGCCGGGCGGCTCGTCCTCCGGCTCGGCCATCGCGGTCGCGCAGGGCATCGTGCCGATCGCGCTCGGCACCGACACGGCCGGATCAGGCCGCGTGCCGGCAGGGCTCAACGACCTCGTCGGCCTCAAGCCCTCCCTCGGCGCCGTCTCGACGCGCGGCGTGCTGCCGGCCTGCCGCACGCTCGACTGCGTCTCTGTCTTCTCCCGCACGCCGGACGATGCCTGGCGCACCTATGAGGTCCTGCGTGGCTTCGACGCCGAGGACGCCTATTCGCGTCCCGTCGCGGCCGACACGCCGGCGACCGCCCCGCCGCTGCGGACCCTCGGCCTGCCGCGCGCGGCCGACCGCCTGTTCTTCGGCGACGCCGCCATGGCCGACGCCTTCGAGGCGTCACTCGGGTTGCTGGCCCCGCTCGCCGGCGCGACGACGCCCGTCGACCTCACGCCCTTCTTCGCCGTGGCGAAGCTGCTCTATGAGGGGCCGTGGGTTGCCGAGCGGCATGCCGCCATGCGGTCCTTCCTCGCGACGAATGCCGGCGACGTCCATCCGGTCACGCGGCAGATCGTCGAAGCGGCCGGACGCTTCTCCGCCACCGACGCCTTCGAGGGGCTGTACCGGCTCGCCGACCTCAGGCGAGCCACCGAACAGGTCTGGACAAGGGTCGATGCGCTGGTGGTGCCCACCGCACCGGTCTTCCCGATGCTTGCGGATCTCGCCGCCGACCCGATCGGCCCCAACAGCCGCCTCGGCACCTATACGAACTTCGTCAACCTCCTCGATCTCGCCGCCCTCTCCGTTCCCGGACCCTTCCGCGCCGACGGCCTGCCGGCCGGCATCACGCTGATCGGGCCGAGGGGCAGCGATGCCGCGCTCATGCGCCTTGGCGCCGCCTTCGTCGCGGCGGCGGGCGACCGCCGCCGTCCGGCGGCATCGGTCGCGGCGTGAGGAGGCGATCATGACCCCGACCAATATGCCCGTCGACATCGCCCCGGACGACCTGATCGAGATCGTGGTGGTGGGCGCGCACCTCTCCGGCATGCCGCTCAACGGCGAATTGACCAGCCGCGGCGCGGCCTTCCGTCGGGTCGTCCAGACGACGCCCGACTATCGGCTCCATGCCCTCGCGGGGGGGCCGCCGAAACGGCCGGGGCTGATCCGCGTCGCATCCGGCACCGGAGCGGCCATCGCCTGCGAGGTCTGGGCCCTGCCGCCTGCCGGCTTCGGCACCTTCGTCGCCGGCATTCCCTCCCCCCTCGGCATCGGCACGCTTCGCCTTGCCGACGGCACGACCCCCAAGGGCTTCCTCGTGGAGACCGAGGGTCTCATCGGCGCCGAGGACATCACCGCCCATGGCGGCTGGCGCGCCTACATCGCCTCGCTGTCGGGAGCGGCAGCATGAAGCCCGCCCATCGCATCCCCGGCATGCCCCTGGCCGCCGGCCCCAACAAGCAGACGGGCGTCAGCCCGCATCCCCTTTCACAGGAGCCACGCACATGATCGTCCGTCGTCACTTCCTTATCGGGGCCGGCCTTGCCGCCGGCACTCTCTCGGCCCCCTCGGTGCTGCGCGCCCAGGAGCGCGTGATCAAGATGGGCGCGCTGCGCCTCATCCATTCCATGCCGCCGCATTTCTACGAGAAGTTCGCCCCGGCCGGCACGAAGATCGAGATCATCACCTTCGACTCCCCCACCGACGGCAAGAACGCCGTCGTCACCAAGTCGGTCGACTTCGGCACCTTCGGCATCGCCGCCGCCATCCTCGGCGCGGCGGCCGGGGAGCCGGTCGTGGTCGTCGGCGCCCTCTCCAACAAGGGCATGGGCGTCATCTCCAAGGCCGGTTCCGACGTGAAGACGGTGAAGGACCTCAAGGGCAAGCGCGTCGGCATCTGGCCGGGTTCGACCCAGGAGGTCTTCATCATGGAACGCCTGCGCATGGAGGGGCTGTCCATCCGCGACATCACCTCCGTACGTGTGCCTTTTGGCGAGATGCACGCCATGCTATCGCGCGGCGACATCGACGCCTATGTCGGCGCCGAGCCGGGACCGGCCCTGTCGATCACCTCGGGCGTCGGCCAGTTGGTCGAGTATCCCTATGGCACCGCGATGGGTGGCCTCAACATGATCTTCGGCACTCATGAGGAGACGGTCGCGAAAAACCCGGACCTGATCCGGACGATGCTCAAGATTCATCGTCAGTCCGTCGAGTTCATGAACGCCAACAAGCAGGTGGTGGCGGATACCACGGTCCAGCGGCTGGGCGCCAACCGCGCCGCGGTGGAGCAGGCGCTGGGTGCGAACAACATCGAATATGCCTGGAAACTCGACGAGACGGTTCTGAAGCAGGCACGGACCTATGCCGAGCAGATGCTGTCGCTGCGCCAGATCCGCGCCCTGCCCGACTTCGCCAAGTTCCTCAACCCGAAGTTCTCGAACGAGATCTCGGCCTGACACGGCTGACCGAACCCGCGTCGTCCGCCATCCGGCGGGCGGCGCCTCCCGTTTCCACGGCACGAGAGGACAGCAATCATGGCGATGGTTGAGACGGTGCCGCCCCCGGCGGCCGTGATCATCGAAAAACCGGTCGGCAGGACGCCGTGGGAGCGGGTCAAGCCGATGGTGCTGGCGATGATCGTGCCGGCCATGCTGCTCGCCTTCTGGCAGGTGGCGACCACGCAACGCTGGACCCGCCTGATCCCGACCCCCTACGAGGTCGGCGAGTACATGATCGATTTCGCCGTCGGCGGCATCTATGACGACGCCTTTTCGGCGACGCTCCTGACCCATCTCTTCGCGTCGATCAGCCGCGTCTATGGCGGCTTCGCGCTGGCCGCGCTGTTCGCCCTGCCGATCGGCCTGATGATCGGCCGCATACCCACCGCCCGCATGGTGCTCGATCCGTTCCTGCAGGTGATGCGGCCCATTCCCGTCACCGCCTGGCTGCCGCTCTCCATGATCCTCTTCGGCCTCGGTTCGCGCTCGGCCTTCGCGCTGGTGTGCCTCGGCGCCTTCTATCCGATCCTGCTCAACACGATCTTCGGCGTCCGCTCGGTCGACCCGAAGCTGTTCGAGGCCGCCTCCATGCTCGGATGCCAGGGCAACGCCCAGTTCTACAAGGTGGTGCTGCCGGCAGCCCTGCCGTCGATCTTCACCGGCCTGAGGCTCGGCCTCGGCCTCGCCTGGTTCGTCATCGTCGTCGGCGAGATGACCGGCGTCCCGCAGGGCCTCGGCGCCGTCATCATGGACGGCCGCACCCTGTCACGCACCGAACTCGTCATCTGCGGCATGATCATCATCGGCATCGCCGGCTACATCTCCGACCGGATTGTCGTGATGATCGGCAACCGCCTGCTCGCCTGGAGCCCGACCCATCATGGCTGAATCCAAGACGCCGATCATCGAGATCAAGCAGGTCTCCAAGGTCTTCAAGCTGCAGGACCAGACGATCAACGCCCTGCACGACGCCACTATCTCCATCCGCAAGGGCGAGTTCGTCTGCCTGATCGGGGCGTCGGGCTGCGGCAAGTCCACGCTGCTGCGCATCATCGCCGGCTTCGAGCAGCCCTCGTCCGGCGAGGCCCTCATGTGGGGCACGCCGATCAAGGGCCCGGACCCGACGCGCGGCATGGTGTTCCAGGACTATGCGCTGTTTCCCTGGCTCACGGTGCGCGACAATATCGGCTTCGGCCCCGCCGCGCGCGGGCTCGCCCGGTCGGTGGTGAAAGAGACGGTCGACAAATTCATCGAACTGGTCGGCCTGACGAAGTTCGCCAATGCCTATCCGCACCAGCTCTCCGGCGGCATGAAGCAGCGCGTCGCCATCGCCCGCGTGCTGGCGAACGACGCCGAGATCGTGCTGATGGACGAACCCTTCGGGGCGCTCGACGCCATGACCCGGGAGCGCCTGCAGGACGAACTCCTCGACATCTGGCAGCGGACCGGCCTGACGGTGGTCTTCGTCACCCACGCCATCGAGGAGGCGATCTTCCTCGCCGACCGCGTGGTGGTGATGACCCCCGGCCCGGGGCGGATCGAGAGCGACAATCCGCTGGGCCTGCAGCGCCCGCGCGACGTGGCGAGCCCGGAGTTCAACGCCATCCGCCGGGTGATGAGCGCCAAGCTGCACAGCCATCACGGCAAGAAGGCGGCCTGAGGCCGGGACGTGCTTCGCTTGACCCAGCCCCTCCGCCCCGAACAGCGCCTGCCCTACACGGCCTCCATCGACCGGCCGCGCATCGCCCTGCCGGACGGCAAACTGCTCGCCGTCTGGCCGGTGGTGAACGTCGAGAACTGGCGGATCGAGAACCCCATGCCGCGGCAGGTGCTGGTGGCGCCGACGGGGGCCGCGCTGCAGCCGGACATCGCCAACTGGGCCTGGCACGAATACGGCATGCGCGTCGGCTTCTGGCGCTTTACCGAGGCCTTCGCGCGGCACGCCATCCGCCCGACGCTCTCGATCAACGGCTCGGTGGCGGTCGACTACCCGCGGGTCGCGGGCGCGGCGCGCGACGCCGGCTGGGAGTTCATGGGCCACGGCTGGCACCAGGTGCCGACCCACCGCATCGAGGACCAACGGGCGATGATCCGCCAGACGGTCGAGACGCTGTCGGCCTTCACCGGCGAGCCGGTCGTCGGCTGGCTCGGGCCCGGCCTCACCGAGACGCTGGAAACTGCCGACCATCTGGCCGAGGCCGGCATCCGCTATATCGCGGACTGGGTGGCGGACGACCTTCCCTGCCGCCTGAGGACAGCCACGGGCGACGTCCTGACCATGCCCTATTCGGTGGAGCTCAACGACATTCCGCTCGTCATGATCCAGCATCATGCGGCGCGGGAATTTCTCGACCGGACGCTGGCGCAGGCCGACCGCCTGATCTCCGAGGCGAAGAGCCAAGGGCCGCTGGGCGGGGCGAAGGTGCTGTCCTTCGCCATCCACCCCTACATCATGGGCGTTCCGCACCGGATCGCGGTGCTGGAGGCGCTGCTGGCCGAACTCGCCTCGCGCCCGGAGATCGTCTTCATGCAGGGACGCGAGATCATGGAGTGGTATCTCGCCTCGGGCGATCCGACCTGATCGGGCGGCGGCCGGCTGGCGCACTTGTTCTCACGCAAAGCGCCGGCCTCGCCGAAGTGCTAGGGTTTTCACGTATCCCGAGAACCCTGCAAGCCGGAGACGCTCCATGACCGAACGCACCTCACTCGACGGCAAGGTTGCCCTGATCACCGGCGCCAATGGCGCCATTGGCTGCGCGGCGGCCGCCCTGATGGCCCGGCGCGGCGCCTCGATCCTCGCTGTCGACCGACCCGGCTCCGATTTCTCCGCGCTGCGCGGCGAGATGCCGGCCGGCGCGCGCTACGAGACCGTGGAAGCGGATGCCGCCGACGAGGCGGCGGTGGCCGGCTACGTCGCCGCAGCGCGGAACGCCTTCGGGCGCATCGACATCTTTTTCAACAATGCAGGCATCGAAGGCGTCGTGAAGCCGATCGACGACTATCCGCTCGCCACCTTCCGGCAGGTGATCGACGTCAACGTCATCGGCGTCTTCCTCGGCATGAAGCACGTGCTGCCGGTCATGTACGGTCAGGGCTCGGGCTGCGTCATCAACACGTCGAGCATCGCGGGCCTGAAGGGGACACCCGGGCTATCCGCCTACACAGCATCCAAGCATGCGGTCATCGGCATGACGCGCTCGGCCGCGGCCGAGGCGGGTCCCCGCGGAGTCCGCGTGCTGTCGGTCAATCCCGGGCCGATCGAAAGCCGCATGATGGATTCGATCAATGCCGGCCAGAGCCCCGACGCGAAGGCCGCCCATGACGCCATCGCCGCCATCGTGCCACAGGGGCGCTACGGGACGGTCGGCGAGGTCGCCGAACTGGTCGCCTTCCTCGCCTCCGACGCGGCGGGCTACTGCAGCGGCGGTGTCTACAGCGTCGACGGCGGGATGTGCGCGGTCTGACCGCGCGGCGTCCGCCGGTCAGGCGGCCGCCGTGGGTTCGGCCAGCACCAGCGCCCAGAAGACACGGTAGCGCGAGCCCGGCCGGAAGCCGGTGGCGATGCCGAGGCGCGTGACGGCCGGGTTCAGCATGTTGGCGCGGTGCGGCGGCGAATCGCGCCAGCCGGAGAAGGCCTCGGCGAGCGTCAGGTAGCCGGCCGAGGTGTTCTCCACCGCCGTGCGGTGCCGATAGCCGGCCGTCGTCAGCCTTGCGCCGACGGCGCCGGTGCGCACGCCGACCTGGTCGGCCTGCGTCATGGCGGCCGCCTGCGCCTCCGCCACCGCCATCAGGACCGGATCGACGGCGAGGTTTCCGCGGCCGTTGTTGCGGCGGAAGCCGGAGATCATGTCAGCGGCCATGGCGGCGTCCACCCGCGCGCCCGCCTGCGCGAGGTTGCGGTAGAAGCTCGGCTGGCTCGGAGCCTGGACGGGCGGGGCCGAACAGGCGGCGAGGAGCACGGACGATCCCGCGCCGAGGAGCAGGGCGCGGCGTGGCCAGATCATGGCGCCGTCCTTCAGGTCACATTCAGCCATCGAACCTTTTCCTCATGCCGCGACACCCATGCCATGACGCGCATGGATGCGCATCAATGGTTAAGCAAACTTCTCAACGCTCTCTCAACGTCGACGTGGTTGAGAGAGGTTTGATCAGCAAATTGGACAGGATCATGCCCTGGTATCGTTGTGACGCCCGCGGAGAAACCGACGGGTCGGCCGGCAAGGCCTTCGCGGCCACGCGCTTCGTCGAGGCCGATGTCGCCGAGACGGCCGCCGATCGCGTTCGCAGGAGCCTCGGCCGTGAACTCGTGCGCCTCGGCATCTGCCCGCTCGGCGCGGAGAAGCTGGTGTCGGTGGATGCCGTCCGCCGCATCGACGAGGAGGACGTTCCCGGCATCGTCGCGCCCGACATGGTGTGGCTGGCGCGGGCGTGAGCCCTCGCCTCCAGCGTGCTTTCGAGCGACGTGGAATCCGGTTCGCGTGAAGACAACGCGATCACGCGAGGAACCTTGGCAAAGGCCGACCCGGTTGGGCCGGCAAGCGCCCTAGTGGACCAGCAGCGGCGGAATATCGACCATCGCCGCGCCGACGACCGCACCGGGACGCCGCGGCGTACCGGCCTGCACCAGCACCGCCAGCCGCTCGCATTCCGGAGCAACGAGATTACCCCGTGAGACGGTGAAGGTGCGGGCGGCGCCCGTCCACTCGCCGAGATTGGCGTGGGAACGCACCACGTTGCGATAGGTGACGGTCTGGCCGCGATTCTCGCCGCGGGTGATCTCGACGGGCTGGCGCGATGAGACCCCGAACAGGAAGACGGTGGCGGGCGCCTCGGGGCTGAGACCCACGGTGGTCTGCGGCAGCGTGACCGTGATCGTGTCGCCGGCAACGCGGACGGTCACCGGCACGGCGAGCACGCCGGACTGGGCCCGTGTCTGCTCCATGACCCGCTCGACCGCCGTGCGGTCCGAACCGATGGCATGGCCGATACCGTTGACGATCATCTGCGGGGTATAGACCTGCCGGTCACCGCGCATATAGGCGTAGGCCTTCTGGCGCTTGGTATGGATCGGATTGGCGAGCGTGTCGCGCCAGCCGAGATAATCCCAGTAGTCGACGGCGAGCGTCAGGGCGATGACGTCGGGGCGGTCGGCCATCTCGGAGACGAAGCGGTCGGCCGGCGGGCAGGACGAGCAGCCCTGGCTGGTGAACAGTTCGATCACGGCCCGCGGACGCTCGGCCGGCGTTGCATTGACGCCGCTCCACGATACGAGGGCGAGCACGAGCCCGCCGAACAGCCTGCCATACACCATCGGATTCCGCCCCGATCTCGAGAACCCACTCGTTCCCGCGAGCGCTGTTTACGCCCACGGCAAGCCTCGAGGCTACTCACGGTTGGTTGAGAACCGTGCAAACGACCGTGAGCCCCCGCCCCCGAGCCAGACACAATAACGGCGGCCGGGCCGAAGCCAAGCCGCCGTCATCGGTCATTTGATCAGGATCAGGGTCAGGAGGCGAGGTCGCGCAGGACGTAGTGCAGGATTCCGCCGTTCTTGAAGTACTCGATCTCGTCCAGCGTATCGATGCGGCAGAGGATCGGCACCTTCTTCACCTTGCCGTCGGCGAAGGTGACCTCGGCCTCCATCTTCTGGCGCGGCTTCACCTTCTCCAGGCCCTTGATGGTGACCTTCTCGTCGCCCTTCAGGCCGAGGGAGGCCCAGGTCGTGCCCTCCTCGAGGGTGAAGGGAACGATGCCCATGCCGACCAGGTTGGAGCGGTGGATACGCTCGAAGGACTGCGAGATCACGGCGCGCACGCCGAGCAGGTTGGTGCCCTTGGCCGCCCAGTCGCGGGAGGAGCCGTTGCCGTACTCGACGCCGGCGAAGACGACCAGCGGCACCTTCTCGTCGCGGTACTTCATGGCGGCGTCGTAGATCGACATCTCCTCCTTCGAGGGATAGTGGATCGTGAAGCCGCCTTCCTTGCCGTTCGGACCCATCATGTGGTTGCGGATGCGGATGTTGGCGAAGGTGCCGCGCATCATCACCTCATGATTGCCGCGGCGCGTGCCGTACTGGTTGAAGTCGGCGACATCGACCTTGTTGTCGATGAGATACTTGCCCGCCGGGCTCGCCGCCTTGATGGAGCCGGCCGGCGAGATGTGGTCGGTGGTGATCTTGTCGCCGAACAGGCCGAGGATGCGGGCGCCCTCGATGTTGCTGACGGCGTCCGGCTTCATGTCCATGCCGACGAAATAGGGCGGGTTCTGCACATAGGTTGACTTGTCGTCCCAGGCATAGGTCTGGCCGGTCGGCGCCTTCACCTTTGCCCAGTTGGCGTCGCCCTTGAACACGTCGGCATAACGTTCCTTGAAGAGCTTCTTGGTGACGTTCTTGGCGATGAAGGCGTTGATCTCCTGCGAGGAGGGCCAGATGTCCCGGAGATAGACGGGGTTGCCCTTCTTGTCGGTGCCGAGCGGCTCCTTGGTCAGGTCCATGGTCACCGAACCGGCGAGCGCGTAGGCGACGACCAGCGGCGGCGAGGCGAGATAGTTCGCCTGCACGTCGGGCGAGACGCGGCCCTCGAAGTTGCGGTTGCCCGAGAGCACGGCGGAGGCGATCAGGCCGTTGTCGTTGATCGCCTTGGAGATCTCGGCTGGCAGCGGGCCGGAGTTGCCGATGCAGGTGGTGCAGCCGAAGCCGACGAGGTTGAAGCCGAGCTTGTCGAGATCCTTCTGCAGGCCCGAATTCGCCAGGTACTCGGCGACGACCTGGCTGCCGGGGGCGAGAGAGGTCTTCACCCAGGGCTTGGTCTTCAGCCCCTTGGCGACCGCGTTGCGGGCGAGGAGGCCTGCGGCGAAGAGCACGGCGGGGTTCGAGGTGTTGGTGCAGGAGGTGATGGCGGCGATCGCGACGTCACCATGACCGAGGGTGTAATCGCGGCCTTCGACCTTTACGCGGCGGCCCATCTCGGCCGCCTTCTTGTAGTCCTTCTCCATCGCATCGGCGAAGCCGGCGCCGACCGCCTCAAGGGCGACGCGGCCCTCGGGGCGCTTCGGACCCGCCATCGACGGGACGACGGTGTCGAGCTCGAGCTCCAGCGTGTCGGTGAAGACCGGGTCGGGCGAGGCCTTGGTGCGGAACAGCCCCTGGGCCTTGGAATATTTCTCCACTAGCGCGATGCGCGCCGGCTTGCGGCCCGAGGTGGTCAGGTAGTTCAGCGTCTCGTCGTCGACGGGGAAGAAGCCGCAGGTGGCGCCGTATTCCGGGGCCATGTTGGCGATGGTGGCGCGGTCGGCCAGCGTCATGTTGTTGAGGCCGGGGCCGTAGAACTCGACGAACTTGCCGACGACGCCCTTCTTGCGCAGCATCTGGGTGACGGTCAGCACGAGATCGGTGGCGGTGACGCCCTCCTTCAGCCGGCCGGTCAGCTTGAAGCCGATGACCTCGGGCAGCAGCATGGACTGCGGCTGGCCGAGCATGGCGGCTTCGGCCTCGATGCCGCCGACGCCCCAGCCGAGCACGGCGAGACCATTGACCATGGTGGTGTGGCTGTCGGTGCCCACCAGCGTGTCGGGATAGGCGACCTCGTAGGTGACGGTCGTCTTCTTTCCCTTGACCGTCTTCACGGCCTTTTCCTTCTTCGTCCAGACGGTCTGGGCGAGATATTCGAGGTTCACCTGGTGGCAGATGCCGGTGCCGGGCGGCACGACGGAGAAGTTCTTGAAGGCCTGCTGGCCCCACTTCAGGAAGCGGTAGCGCTCGCCGTTGCGGGCATATTCGAGGTCGACGTTCTTCTTGAACGCCTTGGGCGAACCGAACTCGTCGACGATGACCGAATGATCGATGACGAGGTCGACGGGAACGAGGGGGTTGATCTTCTGCGGGTCGCCGCCGAGCGCCTTCATGGCGTCACGCATGGCGGCGAGGTCGACGACCGCGGGCACGCCGGTGAAGTCCTGCATCAGTACGCGGGCCGGGCGGAAGGCGATCTCCTTGCCCGCCTTGCCCTTGTCCTTGATCCAGGCGGCGACCGCCTCGATGTCGGCCTTGGTGACGGAGCGGCCGTCCTCGGCGCGCAACAGGTTCTCGAGCAGCACCTTCATCGAGAAGGGCAGGGCCGAAATGCCGGCGAGGCCGTTCTTCTCGGCCTCCTTCAGGCTGTAGTAGACGTAGGACTTGGAGCCGACCTTGAGCGTCTTGCGGGCCTTGAAGCTGTCGAGCGACATGTGGCGATGATCCCCTCATTCTGGAGGCCGACGTCGCGCCCGGGGCGGAGCACTTCACAAAACGACGCGGGAAGACGCGGCGGCCGATCGGCGGCGTTATAGAGGGATTCCAATCAGCCCGCCATATGGTTAGAAGCGCTAATCTCGCCTCGCAGATCACCCTTTCGTCGCGTAGGAATGCGGCATGATGCGCCTCACCGCCGATGCCCTGACCTGCCAGCGCGGCGGACGGGTCGTGTTTGCCGGGCTTAGCTTCGCCGTCGCGAGCGGCGAGGCCGTGCAGGTGACCGGTCCGAACGGGGCCGGGAAATCGAGTCTTCTCCGCCTGATCGCAGGTCTCGTCCGCATCGAGGCCGGGCGCCTGATGCTCGACGGCGGCGACGACGAGGCGACCATCGGCGAGCAGTGCCACTATTGCGGCCACCAGGACGCCTTCAAGGGATCGCTGACGGTCGCCGAGAACCTCGCCTTCTGGACAGACTACCTCGGCGGCGGCGGCACGGATGCCGGAACGGCGCTCGGCCGGCTCGGCATCGATCATCTGGCCGATCTGCCGGCAGGCTATCTCTCGGCCGGCCAGCGGAGGCGGCTGGCGCTCGCGCGCCTCCTGACGGTGGCCCGCCCGGTCTGGCTTCTGGACGAGCCGACCGCAGCCCTTGACCTTGCCAGCCAGAAGGTCCTCGCCGGCATCATGGTGGAGCATGTCGCCGGCGGCGGCATGATCCTCGCGGCCACCCACGGGCCGCTCGGCCTGCCGACGCGCGAACTGGCGATCGGGCGGGCGTCATGATCGCACCCCTCAAGGCCGTCTTCCTGCGCGACCTGCGCCTTGCCGTCCGCATCGGCGGCGGCGCCATGGTGGGCGTCGTGTTCTTCCTCGCCGTCGTCACCATCGTGCCCTTCGGGGTCGGGCCGGACATGAACCTCCTGGCGCGGATCGGCCCGGCCATCCTGTGGATCGGTGCGCTGCTCGCGACGCTGCTCGGCCTCGACCGGCTGTTCCAGGCGGATGCCGACGACGGCTCGCTCGACCTCATGCTGATGGCGCCGGCGCCGCTGCCGCTGGTCATCGCGGCGAAGGCGGCGGCGCACTGGCTGGCGACCGGCCTGCCGCTGGTCGCGGCCGCCCCCATGCTCGGGCTTTTCCTCAACGTGCCGCCGGAGGCGATGGGCGCCGTCGTCCTGACGCTGGCGGCGGGCACCCCGGCGCTGAGCCTCATCGGCGCCGTCGGCGCGGCGCTCGCCGTCAGCCTCCGGCGCGGCGGCCTGCTGATGGCGATCCTGGTGCTGCCGCTGACGATCCCCGTCCTGATCTTCGGCGTCGCCGCCACCACCTCCGCGATCGTCGGCCCGCTGCCCTTCGGCCAGCCCTTCACCATCCTGGTCGGGCTGAGCCTGATGAGCGTGGTTCTCGGGCCGATCGCGGCAGCGGCGGCGCTGCGCCTGGGGCTTGAATGAGCCTCCGGCTCAGATGACGGGCTTCGTCTCGGCCCAGGCCTCCGGCATCAGCGCGGCGAAGGCGTCGAGCCAGGCCACGAGACGGGGATGGCCGGCGCGCCATTTGCCCTCGAAGCGGAAGTCCTGGTAGGCGAGCGCGCAGGCCAGCGTGATCGTGCCGACATGGACCTCGACGGCAGGCGGCGCGGCCTCGAGGGTCTTGAGCGCCCGCGCCACCTTGTCACGCTGGTGGGTGAGCCACTTCTCGTCGCGACGGTCCTCGCTGTGGAACATGACCTCGTAGCGCTGCAGGATGCCGGCATCCATGATGCCGTCGGCCAGCGCCTGCAGGGTGAGGGCTTCGATGCGCTTGCGGGGTTCGGCGGGGATGATCACGCCGCCGCCCGCCTGGAGATCCACCCATTCGAGGATGACGCGGCTGTCATAGACCACCATGCCGTCGTCGAGGATGAGAGCGGGAATCTTGCCCAGCGGGTTCTGGGCGCGGATCGGATCCTCGGCGCTCATCGTATCGGTGTTGACGACCTCGATGCCGGAGAATTGGCCCAGATGCATCATCGCCAGCTTCACCTTGCGGCCGAAGGGGGAAAAAGGCGACGAGCGCAGGATGATCGACATGGGGGCATTTCCTCGGGAGGCCTGGTCGTGTTGGCGAAGGACCCTGCACAGCCCGGTCCGGCCCGGTCAAGGGGGCGGCCCCGGAGGGCACCGCCTCACCGCCTCGCCTTGCCGCTGGCGGCCCTGGACCCCATAATTGCCAATCTGCTTCGCCGGACCCCCATGAAAATCGACTCGCCCTATTTTGACAGCATCCGGGTCAAGCCCGAGGACGACCGGCGCACCCGCGCCCGGCCGGGGACGCGCGTCTGCGCGCACCAGGGCTGCGGCTGCGAGGCGACGCACCGGGCGCCGCTCGGCCGCGACCACGAAGGGCAGTTCGTCTGGTTCTGTCTGGACCACGTCAAGGAATACAACGCGAAGTACAACTATTTCGCCGGCATGAACGACGCGGCGGTGGCGGCCTATCAGAAGGACGCGATCACCGGCCACCGGCCGACCTGGGGCATGGGCGTCAACTCCTGGACGAAGTCCGGCCGCCGCGAGGCCCCCAAGCCGGATTTCGATCCGCGCAAGGCCGCCGACCCCTTCGGCATGTTCGACGGCGCGGACTGGCGGCAGGCCAGCGAGCGCACGGCCGAGCCCGAGGGGCGGATGATCCGCAATGCCGAACGCAAGGCGCTCGACACGCTCAATCTCGACATCCACGCCACCGCGGCAGAGATCAAGGCGCGCTTCAAGGAACTGGCGAAACGCCTGCATCCGGACGCCAATGGCGGCGACCGGTCGCGCGAGGACAAGCTGCGCGAGATCATTCAGGCGTATAACTACCTGAAATCCGTCGGCTTCTGCTGAACGGGCGGCTTCCGCCCCTGATGCGACGCATCAGAATTTCGAATGGCATTCCCGCAAAGGGCGCCCTTCCGGCGGCCCGCGGCGTTCTGGTAAGGTTGGTTCCATCATGCGGATTTGGCTCGCTGCGCCGCGCGCGGCATCGGAGGTTCTTTCGTGACAGTGCAGACCGACAAGGTGTCCGGGCTCCCGGATACGACCCTTTCCGTGCGCCAGGCGTTCGGTATCGATTCGGACATGGTGGTTCCCGCCTATTCGCAGGGCGAGGATCACGTCCCCGATCTTGATCCGGACTACCTGTTCGACAAGCCGACGACGCTGGCGATCCTCGCGGGCTTCGCCTTCAACCGGCGCGTCATGGTGTCCGGCTATCACGGCACCGGCAAGTCGACCCACATCGAGCAGGTCGCCGCCCGCCTCAACTGGCCCTGCATCCGCGTCAACCTCGACAGCCACGTCTCGCGCATCGACCTCGTCGGCAAGGACGCGATCGTGCTGAAGGACGGCAAGCAGATCACCGAATTCCGCGACGGCATCCTGCCCTGGGCCTACCAGCACAATGTCGCGCTCTGCTTCGACGAATATGACGCCGGCCGCCCGGACGTGATGTTCGTCATCCAGCGCGTACTCGAAAGCTCGGGCCGTCTCACGCTGCTCGACCAGAGCCGCGTCATCCGCCCTCACCCGGCCTTCCGCCTCTTCGCCACCGCCAACACGGTCGGCCTCGGCGACACGACGGGCCTCTATCACGGCACGCAGCAGATCAATCAGGCGCAGATGGACCGCTGGTCCATCGTCACGACGCTGAACTACCTGCCGCATGACCACGAGGTCGGCATCATCCTCGCCAAGGCGAAGAGCTTCGCCAAGACGGCCGAGGGCCGCGACCAGGTGAACAAGATGGTGCGCGTGGCGGACCTCACCCGCAACGCCTTCATGAACGGCGACCTCTCCACCGTCATGAGCCCCCGCACCGTGCTGACCTGGGCCGAGAACGCCGACATCTTCAAGGACATCGGCTTCGCCTTCCGGCTCACCTTCCTCAACAAGTGCGACGAGCTGGAGCGCACCCTGGTCGCCGAGTTCTACCAGCGCTGCTTCGGCCAGGAACTGCCGGAAAGCGCCGTCAACGTGGCGCTGAGCTGAGGACCGGCAGGGGAGACGCCATGGCCGGCCGGACGAAACATCCGAAGGCCGGCCTCGTCGTCGCCGAGGACAGTCGCGTCGCCGAGACCGCGCGAGCCGTCGTGAAGGGCCTCATCGCCTACAACACGGCGAAGGCGGGGCCGACGAAGTGGAAGCGCTTCGCCGTCTCGGTGCGCGACGATGCGGGCGTCATCAAGGGCGGCGTCGTCGGCTATACGATGTGGAACTGGTGCTTCATCGAGCTCGTATGGCTCGATGAAGCCCTGCGCGGCTCGGGTCTCGGCACCGAACTCATGGCCCGCGCCGAGGCGGTGGCGGCGAGGCGTGGCGCACGCCATGTCTATCTCGACACCTTCTCGTTCCAGGGCGACGGCTTCTACCAGAAGCTGGGATATGAGAATTTCGGCGAACTCGGCGACTTTCCGCCCGGGCATCGCCGCATCTGGCTGAAAAAGGATCTTTCGTGAGCTCCAATTCCAAGGCCAAGCCGAATTCCAAGGAGAGCCCGACCGAGCCGTTCAAGCGCTCCGTCGCCTCCTGCATGCGCGCCATCGCCCGCCGCGACCTGGAAGTCACCTATGCCGCCGACAAGCCTGGCCTCGTCGGCGACAAGGCGCGCCTGCCCGAGCCGCCGCGCAAGCTGAACGCCAAGGACGCTGCGATCGTGCGCGGCCATGGCGACGCCATGGCGCTCAAGCTCGCCGTTCACAATCCCAAGATGCACCGCTCCATGGCGCCGGAGGGCCAGCAGGCCCGCTCGGTCTTCGAGGCGGTGGAGAACGCCCGCATCGAAGCCATCGGCTCCAACCGCATGACCGGCGTCGCGCAGAACCTCACCGCGCGGCTCGAAGACCACTACCACCGCATGGGCAAGTACGAGGACATCACCGACAAGGCCGATGCGCCGCTGGAGGATGCCCTCGCCCTCATGGTGCGCGAGAGGCTGACCGGCCAGAAGGCGCCGCCGCAGGCCGCCAAGATCGTCGATCTCTGGCGCGAGACGATCGAGACCAAGGCGGGCAAGAACCTCGAGGCGCTCGTGGGCCTGGAGAACAACCAGCGCGCCTTCGGCAAGGCGGTGCGCGACCTCCTCACCTCGCTCGACATGGGCGACGAGCAGGGCCGCTCCGACGAGGACAACGACGACAATTCCGACACCCAGGAGCAGGAGACGCCGGAATCGGGCGAGAGCCCGGACAGCCAGGACGAGGAATCCTCCGACGGCATGCAGATGGAGGATGCCGAGGAGATGGCCGACGAGTCGCCGGACGGCGCCCAGGAGGCCTCCGACGCCGAGACCGCCGAGCTGCCGGACGAGAACGACCTCGGCGACGCCGAGGACGCCAGCGAGCCGTGGCGGCCGAAGAGCCAGGGCGCCGAGAACCGGGGTCCCGACTACAAGCCCTTCACGCCGAAGTTCGACGAGATCATCGACGCGCCGGACCTGTGCGACGCCGAGGAACTCGACCGGCTGCGCGCCTATCTCGACAAGCAGTTGTCCAATCTCGGGCCGGTCGTCTCGCGCCTCGCCAACCGCCTGCAGCGCCGCCTGATGGCGCAGCAGAACCGGTCGTGGAACTTCGACCTTGAGGAAGGCATCCTCGATCCCGCCCGCCTGCCGCGCGTCATCATGGACCCGATGGCGGCGCTGTCGTTCAAGCAGGAGAGCGACACCAAGTTCCGCGACACGGTGGTGACGCTGCTGCTCGACAATTCCGGCTCCATGCGCGGCCGTCCGATCACGGTGGCGGCGACCTGCGCCGACATCCTCGCCCGCACGCTTGAACGCTGCGGCGTCAAGGTGGAGATCCTCGGCTTCACCACCCGCGCCTCGAAGGGTGGCCAGTCCCGCGAGTTCTGGCTGCAGAACGGCAAGCCGGCCAATCCCGGGCGCCTCAACGACCTGCGCCACATCATCTATAAGGCGGCGGATGCCCCCTGGCGTCGGGCGCGCAAGAACCTCGGCCTGATGATGCGCGAGGGCCTGCTGAAAGAGAACATCGACGGCGAGGCGCTCGACTGGGCGCACAAGCGCCTGCTCGGCCGCTCCGAGCAGCGCAAGATCCTGATGATGATCTCGGACGGCGCGCCGGTCGACGATTCCACCCTGTCGGTGAACCCCGGCAACTACCTGGAGCGTCACCTGCGCTGGATCATCGAGGACATCGAAACCCGCTCGCCGGTGGAGCTCATCGCCATCGGCATCGGCCACGACGTGACCCGCTACTATCGCCGCGCCGTGACCATCGTCGACGCCGAGGAATTGGGCGGCGCCATGACCGAGAAGCTCGCCGAGCTTTTCGACGAGCACGCCGCCGAAGGCAACGCCGCGCCGCGCCGCCGGGTCGCCTGATGGCGCGCCTCACGCGGCGGCAAGCTCTCGGGCTCGTCGGCGGCGGGCTCATGCTGCCCGCCACCGTCACGGCTGCCTCTGCGCGCGGGCCCGTACCGCGCGCACCCGTCGATATCGAAATCCGCTCGTTCCCGATCAACGCCTTCACGCCGCGCGAGGCGGAGAAGACGCAGTTCGGCGCCTTCGAATACCGCGGCGGCCTCGAACTGCAATCCGACTATCGCGGCTTCGGCGGACTGTCGTCCCTGCGCATGGATGCGACGGGACAGCGGCTTACCGCCATCTCCGACCAGGGCCAGTGGTTGACGGCGAAGATCGACATGGAGGGCCAGCGCCTCTCGGGCCTCTCCCAGGCGCGCATGGCGGCTGTTCTCGGGCCCGGCGGCCGCCCGCTCGCCCAGACCGGCAACTGGGACACCGAGGCCCTCTGGATCGAGGGCGGCACCGCCTGGATCGGGGTCGAGCGCACCCACCGCATCTTCCGCTTCGACACCTTCGGCCGCGAGGGCCTGCTGGCGCGCGGCAATCCGACACCGGTTCCCATGGGGTCCGACCGGATGCCGTCCAACCGCGGCATCGAGGCGCTGGGCCTGTTGCCGCGACCCTCGCCGCTCGCCGGCACGCTGCTCGCCATTTCCGAGCGGGCGCTGAACCCGGCCGGCGACATTCGCGGCTTCCTCATCGGCCAGGGTCCGGCGCGCGAGATCTTCGTCAAGCGCACCAACGACTTCGACGTCACCGACCTCGCCTTTCTGCCCGGCGGGGACGTGCTGCTGCTGGAGCGCTGGTTCTCCGCCTGGCGCGGCGTCGCCTTCCGCATCCGTCGCATCGATCTGGCGACGATCCGCGCCGGAGCGACGCTCGACGGGCCGATCATCCTGTCCGCCGACATGTCGTCGCAGATCGACAACATGGAGGGCATCGCGGTGCACCGGAACGGCGAGGGCGAGACGATCGTCACCATCGTCTCGGACAACAACTTCTCCTTCCTGCAGCGCACCCTCATGCTGCAGTTCGCCTATCGCGGGTAAGGGCTGCACTGCGGCAGTGCGTCCTTCGAGGCTCGCCTCCGGTCGATGCTGACGCATCGCCTGCAGCTCGCGCCTCAGGATGCGGAGCGTTGAGATTGGCATCGGGATCGATGGAAGCGCGGCCGTCCCGCTTCTTCAGCCGAGGTGCCATTCACACACCTCCTCATCCTGAGGTGCGAGACCGGGACGGCCGAGCCTCGAAGGACGCACTTTCCGATTTGCATCCCGTCACGCATGATTCACAAAAGCCGACCCAGCCTCTGGCATGGCCCGGCAAAAGCGTGTATAGGCCCGCGTCTCACGATTTCATCGATCGCCCGGGGGGCTTCCTCCTGCGGCCCCGCCAGAAGAGAGTTCCATGGCCGTTCCGAGAAGAAAGACGTCGCCCTCGCGTCGCGGCATGCGCCGCTCGCACGATGCCCTCGTTGCCCCGACCTATGTCGAGGACAAGGACTCGGGCAACCTGCGTCGCCCGCACCATGTCGACCTGAAGACCGGCATGTATCGCGGCAAGCAGATCCTGAAGCCGAAGACGACGACCAACGACTGATCGTCGGGCCATTTCCCCTTGCAAAAAAGCCGGTCTCGCGACCGGCTTTTTCTGTTTCGGAGGCCGTCTTGCCGTCAGGCGCCCGGGTCGGCCTTGAGGCCCGCCGCCGCGATGCCGGCGAGCGCGCAGACCTCGTCATTGTCCGAGGTGTCGCCCGACACGCCGACAGCCCCGAGCAGGGCCCCGGCCTCGTTGCGGATGAGCACGCCGCCGGGGACAGGGGTCAGGCGATCCCGGCTCAGCCCGCCGAGGGCGCCCATGAAATGCGGGCGCTCCTTGGCCATGCGCTCCAGCGTGCGACCGCCGACGCCGACAGCGACGCAGCCGAAGGCCTTGCCGTGGGCGATGTCGGCGCGCAGCAGGGCATTGCCGTCCTCCACCAGCGTCAGCCGCACCGCGCCCCGGGCGTCGACGATGACGATGCCAAGGGGCTTCATGCCCTTCTCGCGCCCGGTGGCGAGCGCCGTATCGGCGATGGTGCGGCAGGCGTCGAGTGTCAGCGCGGTCATGGGAGCCCTCTGGGTGTTGCGGTTTCCGGTGCCGCATCCTAGGCACAGCCGTGCGCGATGTGCAGGGTCCGCCTTCACGGGCGGACGTGGCTGTCCCCAGTTCCTTTGTGTTAGAAGCGGGACAAATGCGCAGCCAGGGCGCAGGACGTGAACCGGGTCCGCGCCAGACCGGACCCCGGGGAAGGATATTTGCCGTGACCTACCAGATGCGTGACTTCCACAATCCCGGACGCTCGCCCGCCTATGCCACGGAGGCGATGGCGGCCACGTCCCATCCGCTGGCGACGGCCGCTGCCATCGACATCCTCAAGGCTGGCGGCACCGCCGCCGATGCGGCCATCGCCGCCGTCGGTGTCATGGCGGTCGTCGAGCCGCACATGACCGGAATCGGCGGCGACTGCTTCACGCTGATCTCGAAGCCGGGCCAGCCGATCTGGGGCTATAACGGTTCGGGCCGCGCCGCCAAGGCCGCGACCGCAGAGAAGCTGCGGGCGGAGGGCCTGACCTCGGTCCCGCCGGATTCCGTTCATGCCATCACCGTTCCCGGCGCCATCGAGGCCTGGGAGACGATCCTGAAGACGCATGGCCGCTTCGACCTCGGCCGGGTGCTGCAGCACGCCATCCGCTATGCCAAGCATGGCTGGCCGGTGACGCCGCGCGTCGCCTTCGACTGGCCGACCGATGCCGCGGCGCTGGCCAAGGACGCCGGCGCATCGCGCCACTACCTGCTCGACGGGCGCGCGCCCACCGCCGGCGAGCGCATGACCAGCGCGGCGCTGGGCGCCACGCTGGAGGAGATCGCCGCCAAGGGTGCGAAGGGCTTTTACGAGGGCCGCGTCGCCGAGGACATCGTCAGGACGGTGCAGGCCAAGGGCGGGCTCCTGACGCTCGAGGATCTCGCTTCCCACCGCGGCACGGTGGAGGCGCCGGTGATCGGCGACTACAAGGGCACCGGCGTCGCGGAACTGCCGCCCAACGGGCAGGGCATCACGGCGCTGATCATCCTCAACATCCTCGAGCAGTTCGATATCAAGAGTCTCGATCCGACCTCGCCCGAGCGCCTGCATCTCGGCATCGAGGCGGCGCGCCTCGCCTATTCGCTGCGCGACAGCCACATCGCCGATCCCGCGCACATGAAGGTGACGGTCGAGCAGCTCGTCTCGAAGGATTTCGCGAAGGTCCTCGCCGGCATGATCGATCCGGGCAAGCGCACGCCCCGCCTCATCCCGCCGCCGCCCGGCACGAACACGATCTATTGCTCGATCGTCGACCGCGACCGCATGGCCGTGTCCTTCATCAACTCGATCTTCCACCATTTCGGCTCGAAGATCTGCACGCCGGAGACCGGCATCCTGCTGCAGAACCGCGGCTCCAGCTTCAACCTCAACGACGACCACCCGAACTGCATCGGCCCCGGCAAGCGGCCGATGCACACCATCATCCCGGCGATGATGCTGGAGAAGGGCGAGGTCACCTGCTCGTTCGGCGTCATGGGCGGCAGCTACCAGTCCTCCGGCCACGCCCACGTCGTCTGCAACACGGTCGACTACGGCATGGACCCCCAGGCGGCGATCGATTCGCCGCGGGCCTTCTTCGAGGGCGAGAAGACGACGGTGGAGCCGACCTGGCCGGCGGCGACCATCGAGAAGGTCCGCGCCATGGGCCACGACGTCGATGTCACGGTGAAGCCGATCGGCGGCGGGCAGATGATCCGCATCGAGAAGTCGGGCTTCCTCGTCGGCGGCTCCGACGCGCGCAAGGACGGCATGGCGCTCGGCTACTGAGCGGCCACCCGGCCGTCAGATGTCGCGGTGGACCAGCGAACCGCTGGCCGTCGGACGGGAATCCGGGTCGGCGTCGTGATAGCGCGCATCGACCTCTTCACGGTCGGCGCGGCGACGGCGCGGCGTGGCCGCGATGTTGAAGCGATTGGCGAGAAGCTGCGCCACGAACGCCGCCGCAGGCCGGTTGCGCGTCCAGCGGTCCTCCGGGGAATGCTCCTGGCGGACCGGGACGGGCAGGGCGCCCAGCGTGTCACGAAACGAGGCTGTCTCGGAGCGCCGCGATCCCGCGAACCGCTCGTCGTTGCGGCGACGCCAGCGAAGCGGCTGGCTCGAACCTGCTGCCTTGACCGTCGTCATGTCCAGCTCCCGGCTTTCGGACCGGCTCACGCCGGTCGGCAGGATGACAAGAGCAACACCTGTGCCGCCTGCGGTGTTCCAGTTCGGAACACTGGCGGCATCAGGCCAGTCGCCTGACGTTACGCGAGTGACGCTACGGAATTCCTTCCGAACCCCGTTGATTTCGATACATTTCGTTCATTGTTTTCCGGCCTATTGATGGGAACGACCTCAAGCAGGCAGAAGCACTGTGGAGCGCCCCCACACCCTGATCGCAGAAGGCGGTCATGACCTGGACACGCATGCCAATCCTGCGGCCACCAGCGACATCCTGTCGTCGGTCGGCACAGCGACCTATGAATGGGCGATCCCCTCCGACAGGCTGAGCTGGAGCGAAAACGCTGGCAGCGTCCTCGGGGTTGATCCCCGCGGCCTCGCCTCCGGACGGGCCTATGCCCAGATCATGGCGCCTGAGTCCCCCGCCGGCCGCTTCGAGGCCGTGGTGAACTCTCCTCACGTCGACCGCGGCGAGGGCGTCGCCTACTGCATCGAATATGCCGTGCGCGCCGAGGGCGGCGCCGTCCACTGGGTCGAGGATTCGGGCCGCTGGTTCGCCTCCTCCGACGGCCGGCCGCTGCGCGCCCATGGCGCCGTCCGGGTCATCACGGAAAGCTACGAGATGCGCCGCCGCCTCATCGAGGCGAGCGAGATCGATCCGCTGACGGGCCAGCTCTCGCGCCATCGCTTCTGCGAGGTGCTGGAGGACGCGCTCGACGATGCGCGCAAGGTGCGCGGCTCCATCGGCCTCCTGATCGCCGCCGTCGACAATCTGGCCCATGTCAACGAGGCCTATGGCTTCGACATCGCCGACCAGATCATCGCCGGCGCCGGCCGGCGCATCCGCTCGCGCCTGCGCGGCGGCGACCTGCTCGGCCGGCTGTCGGGCAACAAGTTCGGCCTGCTGATGCGCAACTGCCAGCCGGAGGAGATGGAGGTCGCCGCGGAGCGCATCCTCAACGCGGTGCGCGAGGACATCTTCCTGACGCGCGCAGGCCCCGTCGCCGTCAGCGTGACACTCGGCGGCGTCATCGCCCCGCGACACGCCGACACGCTCGCCGCCATGATGGGGCGGGCGCAGGAGGCGCTCGACGGCATCAAGGTGCGCCGGCGCGGCGCCTTCCAGATCTACGCCCCGAGCCTGGAGCGCGAACGGGCGCGGCAGGAGAACCTGAAGATCACCGACGAGATCGTCTCGGCGCTCAACGACCGGCGGATCAGCCTCGCCTTCCAGCCGATCGTCACCACCGGGCCCGACAGGCACACCGCCTACTACGAATGCCTGCTGCGTATCCGCCGCCCCGATGGCTCGCTGCTGCCGGCGGCCGCCATCGTGCCGCTGGCCGAGAAGCTCGGCCTCGTGCGCCTCGTCGATGCGCGCGTGCTGGAACTGACCATGGCTGAGTTGATCTCAGCCCCGGACCTCAAGCTCTCGGTCAACGTCTCGCCCGCGACGACGATGGACATGTCATGGCTGAGGGCGCTGGAAGCCTATCATCGGACGCATCCCGGCGCGGTCGAGAGGCTGATGGTCGAGATCACCGAGACATCAGCCATTGCCGATGTCGAGGACACCCGGCGCTTCGTCGCCCGGGTTCAGAACCTCGGCTGCCTGGTGGCGATCGACGATTTCGGCGCCGGACACACCTCGTTCCGCAACCTGCGCAAACTCGGGGTCGACTGCGTCAAGATCGATGGGGCCTATGTGGCGACCTTCCACGGCAGCGAGGACGACCGGCATTTCGTCCAGACGCTGCTCAGCCTCGCCCGCCACATGAAGCTGACGACCATCGCCGAGTGGGTCCCCAACGAAGACGTCGCGGCACGGCTCGCCGAACTGGGTTGTGACTATCTGCAGGGCGACCATACGGGACCGGCCTGCGAAGCGCGCCCGTGGCGGGACGCGGCGCAGGCGGACGACCCGCTCGCGCGGATCGCCTGACGAGCGGGGCCGGGAGGCGGCCCCGCCGCGCCGTCACTTGCGCGACAGGCTCTCGATCTTCTTCTGCATGGCGGCGAGCTGGTTCTTCAACTCGTCGAGATCGCCGGCCGCAGGCGCTGGCGCCGGAGTCGCGGTGGATTCGGCTGCCTGCGCCTTGCCCTCGGCCACCGCCTCGGCGTCCTCGCGCCTGGCGAAGGGCGAGAACATCGTGAAGGCCTTCTCGAACAGGTCCATGTTGCGCCGGATATGCTGCTCGAACGGCGCCACCAGCGGATTGACGCCGACGGCGGTGGAGAGCTGCTGGCGCAGGCGGTCCTGCTCCTTCGACAGTGTATCGATGGAGAGCTCCAGGTAGCGGGGAACGAGGAGCTGCATGCTGTCGCCGTAGAAGCGGATCAGTTGGCGCAGGAACGACACCGGCAGCAGGTTCTGCCCGTCCTTGTTCTCCTGCTCGAAGATGATCTGCGTCAGCACCGAGCGGGTGATGTCGTCGCCCGACTTGGCGTCGTAGACGAGGAAGTCGTCGCCCGCCTTCACCATGCTGGCCAGGTCCTCGAGGGTCACATAGGTCGAGGTCCCGGTATTGTAGAGACGCCGGTTCGCGTACTTCTTGATGGTCACCGGATCATTCTTCGCCATCGTTCCCCCTGGACATACTCGCTGGCGTCTCTCCCCAGGGACGCCATGATACCGTCACGATAGGGGGTTTTGGCAGGCGCTGCCACGGTTTTGTGCACCGCCGCTGCCGCCACCCCGCCGAACGCATCGCGCATTGGCAATTGGGCGCGGTTGACAGGCGCCGGCTGCCGCAGACAAGGTCAGATCGAGGGTCGCCGCCGCACTCGGCAGGCGCCACGCACCAGGAGGTTTCCATGTCCGAGGACGTTGTCATCGTCGGCGCCGCCCGCACGGCCGTCGGCTCGTTCAACGGGGCGCTGTCGTCCCTTCCCGCCCACGAGCTCGGCGCGGTGGCGATCAAGGCCGCGCTCGATCGCGCCGGGGTGAAGCCCGAGGAGGTGGACGAGGTCGTGTTCGGCCAGATCCTCACCGCCGGCGTCGGTCAGAACGCCGCCCGCCAGGCCGCGATGAAGGCCGGCATCCCCGCCGAGAAGACCGCCTGGGCGCTCAACCAGCTCTGCGGTTCGGGCCTGCGCACGGTCGCCGTCGGCATGCAGCAGATCGCCAACGGCGACGCCAGGATCATCGTGGCCGGCGGCCAGGAGAGCATGAGCCAGGCCCAGCATGTCGCGCATCTGCGCAACGGTACGAAGATGGGCTCGCTTGAGATGGTCGACACCATGCTGAAGGACGGCCTGATCGACGCCTTCCACGGCTATCACATGGGCATCACCGCCGAGAACGTCGCCGAGAAGTGGCAGATCACCAAGGAGGAGCAGGACCAGTTCGCCGTCGCCTCCCAGAACAAGGCCGAGACGGCCCGCAACGGCGGCAAGTTCAAGGACGAGATCGTCCCGGTGACCATCAGCACGCGCAAGGGCGACATCGTGGTCGACACCGACGAGTACATTCGTGACGGTGCCAATATCGAGGCGATGGGCAAGCTGAAGCCGGCCTTCAAGAAGGACGGCACGGTGACCGCCGGCAACGCCTCGGGCATCAATGACGGTGCCGCTGCCATCGTCCTGATGACGCGCTCGGAAGCCGAGAAGCGCGGCCTGAAGCCGCTCGCCACGATCAGGTCGTGGGCGACCGCGGGCGTTGACCCGGCGGTCATGGGCACCGGCCCCATCCCGGCCTCGCGCAAGGCGCTGGAAAAGGCCGGCTGGACCGTGAAGGACCTCGATCTCGTCGAGGCCAACGAGGCCTTCGCCGCGCAGGCCATCGCCGTGAACAAGGACATGGGCTGGGACACCACGAAGGTGAACGTCAATGGCGGCGCCATCGCCATCGGCCACCCGATCGGCGCCTCCGGTGCCCGTGTCCTGGTCACCCTGCTGCACGAGATGCAGAAGCGCGATGCCAAGAAGGGCCTCGCCACGCTGTGCATCGGCGGCGGCATGGGCGTTGCCATGTGCGTGGAGCGCTGAGCGCGTCCACGGACGGGCACCTTCGTCCTGACTTACGCCGGAGACGGGTCCGCCTCCGGTGCCTGCTTCATCCCCCGATGAAGATACATGCAACCTGGCACACCAGATGCCGGGAGCGATGGACCGTCATTCCAAGGGAACCACCAGAGGGAGTTCATACATGGCACGAGTCGCACTGGTCACCGGAGGGTCGCGCGGCATCGGCGCCGCCATCTCCAAGGCGCTGAAAGCCGCCGGCTACACGGTGGCCGCCAACTACGCCGGCAACGACGAGGCCGCCGCGGCCTTCAAGGCGGAAACCGGCATTCCGGTGTTCAAGTGGTCGGTCGCCGACTACGAGGCCTGTGCCGCCGGCATCGCCAAGGTGGAGGCCGAACTCGGCCCCGTCGACGTGCTGGTCAACAATGCCGGCATCACGCGCGACGCCATGTTCCACCGGATGACGCCCGCCCAGTGGAAGGAGGTCATCGACACCAACCTGTCCGGTGTCTTCAACATGACGCATCCGCTGTGGACCGGCATGCGTGACCGCAAGTTCGGCCGCGTCATCACCATTTCCTCGATCAACGGCCAGAAGGGCCAGATGGGCCAGGCGAACTATTCCGCCGCCAAGGCCGGCGATCTCGGCTTCACCAAGGCCCTGGCGCAGGAAGGCGCGAAGGCCGGCATCACGGTCAATGCCATCTGCCCCGGCTACATCGCGACCGACATGGTCATGGCCGTGCCGGAGAAGGTGCGTGAATCGATCATCGCCCAGATCCCGGTCGGCCGGCTCGGCGAGGTCGACGAGATCGCCCGCGCCGTGCTGTTCCTCGCATCCGACGAGGGCGGCTTCATCACGGGCTCGACGCTGGCCATCAATGGCGGCCAGTACATGATCTGAGCTGATCCGACGTCACACCGACGCGCGCCGCGGGCCGTGCCGCGGCGCGACGGGACGACGCGGGAGCGGGCTACTGCCAGGCGCCGGAGATCTTGGCGTAAAGGGTGCTGTCGACGGTGCTGCCGAGGGAATAGACGGCGAGGATCACAGCTCCGGCGATTCCCGCGGCAACGACCGAATATTCGATCGCGGTCGCGCCTGCCCGGTCCGCGGCAAAGCGGGTCGCCAGGGACGTCATCCTGCGAAAGCTGCGAGCCATCCTGGCCTCTCCTGTCAGTCGCGCGCCTCGCCGAGCAACTCGGTGAGGAAGGGTATCAGGGGTTCGTCCGCAGCCGGCATCGGGTAATCCCGCAGCCGGCCCGGCTTGACCCAGGCGAGTTTCTGACCCTCGAGACCCTGGACGTTGCCCTGCCAGCGCCGGCAGACCCACAGCGGCATGAACAGCTGGAAGGTCTCGTAGGCGTGGCTGGCGAAGGTCAGGGGCGCGAGACAGGGTTCATCGACGCGGATACCGAGCTCCTCGCGAAGCTCGCGGATCAGCGTCTCCTCCGGCCTCTCGCCCGGCTCGACCTTGCCGCCGGGAAACTCCCAAAGACCTGCGAGAGGCTTGCCTGCCGGCCGTTCCGCCAGGAGGATCCGGTTGTCCGGATCGACCAGAGCGCAGGCGGCCACGAAGACGAGCCTCAGGGTCATGGCAGATCCCCTTCTAGCCGACAGAAGTTAACGTTTGCGGTGCGCGATCCCGGAGCGGTGGCGGAATCGGACACTCCGCTCACGACCGATAGTCGCCGTTGATGGCGACATAGTCCTTGGTCAGGTCGCAGGTCATGACCCGCGCCGTGCCGCGCCCGAGGCCGAGGTCCGCTGTCACGGTGATCACGTCCTCCTTCATCACCGCGCTGGCGGCCGCCTCGTCATAGGCCGGGTCGCGCTCGCCCTCGTGGGCGACACGGATGTCGCCGAAGGAGATCGACAGCCGGTCGCGCTCCGCCGGCTCCCCCGCCTTGCCGACGGCCATCACCACGCGGCCCCAGTTGGCGTCCTCGCCGGCAATCGCCGTCTTCACCAGCGGCGAGTCGGCGATCGACTTGGCGACACGGAAGGCCGAGGCGTTGGACACCGCGCCCTTGACCACGACATGCACCAGCTTGCGGGCGCCCTCGCCGTCACGCGCCACCTGCTCGGCGAGATCGGCGAGAACCGCCTGGAGCGCCTTGCGGAAGCCGGCGAGGCGACGGTCCGTGACGCTGGCGATGCGCGGCGCACCGCGCCTCTCGGCAGCCCCTGTGGCGAACAGCATCAGCGTGTCCGAGGTCGACGTGTCGCTGTCCACCGTCACGGTGTTGAAGGTGGTCTTGACGCCCCTGGACAGCAGCGCCTGCAAGGCCGGCGCGTCGATCGGCGCATCGGTGAAGACAAAGGAGAGCATGGTCGCCATGTCGGGCGCGATCATGCCGGCGCCCTTGGCCATGCCGTTGACGGTCACCGTGACGCCGCCGAGCGTAGCCGTCGCGGTCGCCACCTTCGGGAAGGTGTCGGTGGTCATGATGGCTTTGGCGGCATCGAGCCAGCCATCCGCCTTGCCGGCGGCGAAGGTCGCATCGAGCACGGCGTCATACTTGGTCGCATCCAGCGGCTCGCCGATGACGCCGGTGGAGGCGAGAAAGACCTCCGACTGCTTGCAGCCGGCGGCCTTGGCGGCGATCTTCGCGGTCAGCGCCACGGCCTCGCGGCCCTTCTTGCCGGTGAAGGCGTTGGCATTGCCCGAATTGACAACCAGCGCCCGCGCCTGACCGCCGGGGAGATTGTCCCGGCACCAGTCGACCGGCGCCGAGGGGCACTTGGAGCGCGTGAACACGCCGGCCACCGTGGTTCCCTTCGCGAGGCCGACGGCCAGCACGTCGGTGCGTCCCTTGTAGCGGATGCCCGCCTCGGCGGTCGCCAGCGTCACGCCGTCGAGCGGCGGCAGGACGGGCACCGTCTTCGGCGCGAGCGGGGAGACGGGGGGCACGAACTTGGCCATGGCGATCCTCGGGCTTGCCGCGACAGGGCGGTTTTCCCTGCCCTTAGCCCAAGCGCCGCGCGACGGGAAGCCGGTCGCCGCGCATGGATCGCCCGCAGGTCACGCGCGATCGCGCGCCGTCCGCCGCGCGGCCTCGCTCCCGACGGTCACCACCGTGCCGGATGGCTCGCCCTGCCGCCATGAGGGCGAGGCCTGAAAGGCCGCGAAAAGGGCGGCGATGTCCTCGGCGGGGCCGGGCCGGCCGAAGAGATATCCCTGCGCCTCGGTACACCCCTCGCTGCGCAGGAAGGCAAGCTGCGCCTCCGTTTCCACCCCCTCAGCGGTGCTGACGATGCCGAGACTGTCGCAGAGCCCCGTGACCGCGCGGACGATGGCGCTGCTCTCGCGCGTCGCCGACAGATCCTGGACGAAGGAGCGGTCGATCTTGACCTTGTCAAAGGGAAAGGTGCGCAGATAGCCGAGCGATGAATAGCCCGTGCCGAAGTCGTCCATGGCCAGCGCACAGCCGATCATCTTCAACCGCAGCAGGGCGCTGGTGGCGCCCTCGACATCGGCCATGAGCGTGCTTTCGGTGATCTCGAGTTCCAGCCGCGATGCCGGCAGGCCCGCATGTCTCAGCGCCGCCTCGACGATATCGGGGAACTGGCGGTCGGCGAGTTGCTTCGGCGAGACATTGACGGCGACCCTGGTCCCCTGCGGCCAGCCGGCCGCTTGTGCGCAGGCCTGCTCCAGGACCCATCGGCCGAGGGGGCCGATGAGCCCGGTCTCCTCCGCCACGGGAATGAACTCGTTCGGGGGAACGAGACCGCGCTCCGGATGACGCCAGCGCACCAGCGCCTCGAAGCCGGCGATGGCGCCGCTCGCGACGGTGACCACCGGTTGGTAGAAGAGCACGAACTGTTCCTCCGCCAGGGCCCTTTGCAGGTCGCGTTCGAGCCGGTGCCGCTGGTGCATGCGCGCATTCATCGCCGGCTCGAAGAAGCAGAAGCGGCCCTGGCCGTCCTCCTTGGCGCGATGAAGCGCCATGTCGGCGTTCTTGAGGACGGCGTCCGCGCCCTCGCCGTCGGCGAGTGCAATGCCGACGCTGGCGCCGACGATGACGCTCTGGCCCCTGATATCGTAGGGTGCGCCGAGGGCATCGATGACCTGGCCCGCAAGGGTCGAGGCGGCCGCCGGCTGCGTCTGGCTCCTCTGGATGATGCCGAACTCGTCGCCGCCGAGCCGCGCCAGCACGTCGCCGTCCTGGAGGCAGGCCCGCAGACGCTCGCTGACCGCCACGAGCAGCGCGTCGCCGACGCTATGGCCGAGCGTGTCGTTGACCACCTTGAACCGGTCGATGTCGATGCAAAGGACGGCGCAACCGGCCGGTTCTCCTGCCTGACCGACCGCGTCCAGCAGCTTCTCCTGGAAGAGAGCACGGTTGGCGAGCCCCGTCAGGGCATCGTGGTGGGCCATGTGGGCGGCGCGCGCCTGCGCCTCGCGCCGGGCGTCGACGTCCTCGATGACGCCGATCCATTCCTCGCCCGTCCCGTCCTCGCTTTCCACCTTCGAGCCGCGCGAGCGGACCCAGTGCCAGATGCCGTCGGAACGGCGCACGCGATACTCGATGTCGTAGTGGTCGCGGCTTTGCTGCGCCTCCCGCCAGGCTGCGCGCACCACCGGGGCATCGTCCGGATGCAGGTTGTCGTACCAGGAGGCGTCGAAGGCCACCCACGAGGCATCGAAGGCGGCAGACTTGCCGGTCAGCAGATCCCAACCCGTGGCGGTGACGACGCCCGCAGGATCGCGGCGCCAGAAGACGAGGGCGCCTGTGCTCGCGAGCACGCGGTAGCGCCTCTCGCTGCGCGCCAGCCGGGCGGCGGCCTCGGCCTCCGCCTCCGCCCGCCGTCTCAACGCGGCTTCCGACTGACAGAGGCTCACCCGCAGGGCTTCGAACTCGGCGATGTGGGAGGGCTCGACCTCGGTGGTCGGCGCGGTCCCGGCCGCCGTCGCGATCTGCCTGGCACGGTGCGCCAGCGCCACGACGGGGGTGAGGATGGTGCGGCCGACCCAGATGGCCACGAGCAGCCCCAGAACGACGGCGACCAGGGCGCCGGTCACGAGGCCGATGAAGGGTCCGCGCGCGCGTGCGCGGAAGGCGTCGCGCGGCTCCGCCACCGCCAGGACCCAGCCCGGCGTGCCCCGCAGAACCTGGAAGGCCAGCACGATGGGGTTCCCCTCCGAGGTCACCGCATCGATCACGCCGCTCTCCCGCCCCAAAGCCTTGAGCTTGTCCCAGTTGGGAGCGGGCCGGCCGATGAACCGCGCAGCGTCGCGCGTGCGAGCGACGATCAGCCCCTGCCCATCCGTCACCGCGACGAGAAGATCGCCGGCATCCGGCCGGCGCCCCTGAAGCACCTGCACCAGCCGGTCCGGCGGCACCACCAGCGCCGCAAAGCGCGACCCTTCGTCGGACAGCGCGATGTGCATCACCATGGCGATACGGGGCTGGTTGGTTCCCGGATCGATGAAGAGATTGGAGACGGCGACCCTCCGGGTCTGCATGGCGCGCCGGATCGTCTCGAACGGCACACCGTGATGCGACAGGCCAGGGCCGTCCGGAATCGTTTCGTTCGGCGCAAAGACCTCTTCCACGAGACGCCCGCCGATCTGCCGTTCGGCCGCCGCCGACCAGGGGTCGACCGCGCCCGGGACCGATCCGGCATGCGGCACCTGGGCGAGAAGGCCGAGAAGGGTCGCGCCGCCTTCCAGCTCGCTCTCGGCGGCACGCATGAGGGTGCGGGCCGTCTCCATCAGCCGGGTCGAGGTCTCCGCCTCAAAGGCGCGCCGGGCCTGCATCACCGCGACGGCCGCGGCCACGATCATCGGCAGCAGCGCGACGAGAAGCAGCGCGGCGAGATAGGATCGCAGGCCTCGACGCGCCGGTCGCGCAGCGGGCTCGCTGGGCGCCGTCAATCCATCCATGTCTCGCCCATGATCTGCCTTTCGGGTCCCCATAGGTAATGGGGCACTCTAAAGAAATCGGAAATCACCGGCGCTCGCTGTGCATTTTCCTGCCTCCGGAATCATGACGAGCATTTCATGTGGCAAACGATTCCATGATGATAAACTAGTCCAATGAGCCTGATGGAAGCCATCCGCGAAGCCCTGTCGGCCCTGCGCGCGCACAAGCTGCGCTCGGCGCTGACCATGCTCGGCATGGTGATCGGCGTTGCGGCCGTCATCGCCATGGTGGCGATCGGCGGCGGCGCCCGCGACCGCGTGCTCGCCCAGGTGAAATCGCTCGGCGCCAACCTGTTCATCGTGCTGCCCGGCAACGTGACCCAGGGCGGCGTCAGGCTCGGGCTCGGCGCCTCCTCCTCGCTAACGGAGGACGACGCCCGCGCCATCGAGACGGAGATCGCCTCCGTCCAGGTGACGGCGCCCAACAGCCGCACCCGCACGCAGGTGGTGGCCGGCGGCAACAACTGGTTCACGGAAGTCGTCGGCGTCGATCTCGGCTGGTTCGAGGCGCGCGAATGGACCATCGCCTCCGGCCGCCTGTTCGAGCCGGAAGAGACGGCGCGCGGCGGCCAGGTCGTCATCCTCGGCCAGACCGTGGCGCGCAACCTCTTCGGCGAAGGCGTCGACCCCATCGGCGAGACTGTCCGCATCCGCGCGGTGCCTTTCACCGTCATCGCCGTGATGGAGGCCAAGGGCCAGTCCATGATGGGGCAGGACCAGGACGACACGACCTTCGTGCCGCTTCCCACCATCCGCCAGCGCCTCGTCGGCGTGAACCGCGCCAATGCCCGCTCCGTCGGCGTCATCCACGTCAAGATCCGCGAGGGCGAGAGCATGGCGCAGGCCGAGGACGACATGCGCCAGCTGCTGCGCCAGCGTCACCGGCTGCAGCCGGGGCAGGAGGACGACTTTCAGATCCGCAACCTGACCGAGATCGCCAATACCGCCGCCGGGGCGGCGACGACGCTGTCGCTGCTGCTCGCGGCGGTGGCCGCCATCTCGCTGGCGGTGGGTGGCATCGGCATCATGAACATCATGCTGGTCAGCGTGACGGAACGCACCCGCGAGATCGGCCTGAGGCTCGCCGTCGGCGCGCGGCGGCGCGACGTGATGCGGCAGTTTCTCATCGAGGCGACGTCGCTCGCCGCGATCGGCGGCATCATCGGCATCATGGTGGGGCTGGGTGCGGCGCTGGCCGTCTCCGCGCGATTCGGCTGGCCGCTGCTGGTCGAGCCGCAATCGATCATCGGCGCGGTGCTGTTCTCCGGCCTCGTCGGCGTCTTCTTCGGCTGGTACCCGGCCAAGCGCGCCAGCCTGCTCGACCCGATCACGGCGCTGAGGACGGTGTGACGGCCCTCACACGATCCGCCCGTTCGCCCGCCAGATGGCGGCATTGAGCTCGCCTCCGTAAACGAAAATGGCCGCCGAATAGTAGAGGAAGACCAGCGCCACCATGACGGATGCAAGACCCGCATAGGTGTTGACGTAGTTCTGCGCGAAACTGGCGAGATAGGTGCCGAACAGCGTGCCGCCGATCAGCCAGAGCACCAGCGTCGCCACGATGCCCGGCAGCACGTCGAGGAAGCGGCGCCGGCCAGCCGGCAGGAACAGATAGACGACGGTTAGCGCGATGACGATGACGACGGAGGCCGCCGTCACGCGGGCGAACAGGACGATCCAGCCGAAAGGGGCGAGCCCGGGCACGATGCGCACGGCAGTGGCCCAGATCAGCGGTCCGAGCACCACCAGGAAGGCGGCGGCGAGCAGCGCCAGGGCGCCGATCAGCACGTAGGCGATCGATTCCAGGCGGCACATGTACCACCAGCGCGTCTCGCGCACCTCATAGGCGCGGTTCAGCGCCGTGCGCAGCGCCTCCACGCCGTTCGACGCGAAATAGACCGCGAGAAGGACGCCGATGGTAAGGAGATCGGTCCGGTAGGTGGTCAGCACCGCCTCGATTTCGTGGGCGATGGGCCTTGCGACAACCTCCGGCCAGGCCTCGAGCAGGATCCGCGTCACCTCGTCGCCATAGGGGCGGGCCCCGGCGAAGCTCGCCAGCGAGGTGACCACGATCAGGAACGGAAAGAGCGACATCAGCCCGTTGAGCGCGATGTGGCTGGCAATCGCCCAGCCATCGTCTTCCAGAAAGCGCTCCAGGGCATCCCAGGCGATCCGCCAAGCCTTCGACATCGACAATCCTTCTTCGCGCCGCGGGACCTTTGCGGCAAAGACGCCGGAGGGCAAGGTCAAGCATCCAATTTGACGCCCTGCCTGCCAGCGCCCATATGCCGGCCATGACGTCGCAGCATTTCGATCAGCAACTCATCGGACGCCGCCGGGTTCGCGCCGCGGCCGGCGAACCTGCGGATTTTCTGCTGCGCAATGTGGCGGAGGATCTCGCCGACCGCCTGACGCTGGTGCAGCGCAGCTTCGCCACCATCGCCGATATCGGGTCGCCGGCCGATGCCCTGCGCGAGGCGATCGTGCGTCGCGGGTTGTCCATGCCGATCGCACTCGAGCCGGTGGAAGCGCTGGCGCGGCATCGTGCGCGACCGGTCCTGGTCGCCCCGGTCGATGCCCTGCCCTTCGCCGCGGAGCGCCTCGACCTCGCCATCTCGGCGCTCGGACTGCAGTTCGTCGACGACCTGCCGGGGCTGTTCGTGCAGGTGCGCCGGGCGCTGAAGCCGGACGGACTTTTCCTCGCCGCCCTGCTCGGCGGCGACACGCTGACCGAACTGCGGCAGGCCTTCGCTGCGGCCGAGAGCGAGATCGATGGCGGCCTGTCGCCACGGGTCGCGCCCTTCGCCGATGTCCGCGATGTCGGCGCGCTGCTGCAGCGGGCGGGCTTCGCCCTGCCGGTGACGGATTCCGACCGTCTCACCGTGCGCTACGGCGACGTCTTCGCGCTGATGCGCGACCTTCGCGCCATGGGCGCGACCAACCCGCTCGTGGCGCGGCGGCGCGTGCCCCTCAAGAGGGCGACGCTGCTGCGCATGGCGGCGATCTACCACGAGCGCTTCAGCGACCCCGACGGACGCATCCGGGCCACCTTCCAGGTCATCACCCTGTCGGGCTGGGCGCCGCACGAAAGCCAGCAGAAGCCGCTGAAGCCGGGATCGGCCAAGGCGCGGCTCGCCGACGCGCTGAGGGCCATCGAGATGCCCGCGGGCGAGAAGCCCTCCGGCTGATCTCCGCACGCACCGACGACGGGCTCGACAGAAAAGCCCGCGCCGCCCTAGTCTCCGCTCCCCGCCCCTGAGATTCGAAGGCCCGCCCCATGGACATGACCGGCACGCAGCGCATCGAGGCCCCGCGCGAAGTGGTGTGGGCGGCGCTGAACGATCCCGAGGTTCTGCGCCAGTGCATTCCCGGCTGCCAGAGCATGGAACGCACCGGCGACAATGGCTTCGCCGCCAAGGCGGTGCTCAAGATCGGTCCGGTGAAGGCGAGCTTTTCGGGCAGCGTCACGCTCTCCGATATCGATCCGCCGAACGGCTACACCATCTCCGGCGAGGGCAATGGCGGCGTCGCCGGCATGGCCAAGGGCGGCGCCACGGTGAAGCTCACCGAGGAGAGCGAGGGCGTCACGCTTCTGACCTACGACGTGAAGAGCCAGATCTCCGGCAAAATCGCCCAGCTCGGCTCACGCCTGATCGACGCCACCGCCAAGAAACTGGCGGGCGAGTTCTTCGAGAGCTTCAGCAACGTCGTCGCCCCGCCCGCTCCCGGCGAAGAGATGCCGGAGGAGAAGAAGAAGTGGTGGAAGTTCGGCAAGAAGGGCTGAGATCGCAGGCCTGAAGCGGCGTCCCCGATACAGGGCGGCGTTCACTCGCCGCGCTTCTCGATCGCCTCCATGTCCTCATCCGACAGGCCGAAATGGTGGCCGATCTCGTGAATCAGCACGTGGGCGATGACCGCGCCGAGCGTCTCTTCGTGTTCGGCCCAGTAGTCGAGGATCGGGCGGCGGTAGAGCCAGATCATGTTGGGCATGGCGCCGGAATGCTGCACGGACTGGAACGGCATGCCGGTGCCCTGGAACAGGCCGAGCAGGTCGAAGTCGGTCTCGGCCTCCATCTCCTTCAGCACCTCGTCGGTCGGGAAATCCTCGACCCGGATGACGAGCCCCTTGCACAGATTGCGGAAGTCCGCGGGCAGGTCCTCGTAGGCCCTGGCGGCCATTGCCTCGAAGGCCTCGAGATCGGGCGCCTTGACGGCGTAGAGGGCGGGGGGTGGCGAGGCGGTCATGCTGGTCAACGCAGATAGGTGACGGCGAGATAGACGAGGCAGCCGATGCCGGCGAGAACCGCGAGGCCACGGCCGGCGCGCTTGCCCCAGATCTCGGCGGGATCGTCGGATTCGCCGCGCGCCGTGAAGAAATCGCCCGCCCGCTGCATGGCGGAATCCAGGATCGGCGCGGAATCGCGATGGGTGCGGTCGAGGATGCGTGTTGCCTCCTCCTGCCTGCGGATGTCGTCGTCGCTGCGGTTGCGGTCGGCGGTCATGGGCTCACTCTGACCGCTTCGACCCGCCATGACCAGACCGGCGGGACGCCGCAGGCGGCAACGGATTGGTCACCATGATCTGCCAGGCTGCGGTGGGTACCGGAGTATCGCCATGACCCGCCCCCTTCCACATCGCAACGTCCCCACCCTGGCAGCGGCAGCACTGATGACGGTCCTGGCGCCATCGGGCGAGGCGCTGGCGACACCCTTCTGGTTCGGCTGGGCGGGACATGACAGGCCGGTGATCTATCGCCCGATCGTGACGCCCCGCACCTACTACTTCGCTCCCGCCGGTGCGGTCGAGGTTGTCCCGGCCCGCCATCACGGGCACCGGCACGGCCGCCATCATCATCGCCAGGCGCGCTGAGCCCCTCAGCCCTCATCCAGACCGACGATGGCGCGGGCGAAATCCCGCGCGGCGAAGGGTTCGAGGTCGTCGACACCCTCGCCGACGCCGATGAAATGCACCGGCAGGCCGGTGCGGGCGGCGACCGCGACGAGGATGCCGCCGCGCGCCGTGCCATCGAGCTTGGTCATGACGAGGCCGGTAACACCGGCCGTCTTCGTGAAGGCGTCGACCTGCGTCAGCGCGTTCTGGCCGGTGGTCGCGTCGAGCACCAGCAGCACGGCGTGCGGGGCGGCCTCGTCGACCTTGCGGATGACCCGCACGACCTTTTCGAGCTCGGCCATCAGCTCGGCCTTGTTCTGCAAGCGGCCGGCCGTGTCGAGGATGACGACGTCAGTGCCGGCCTCCTGCGCCTGCCTCACCGTGTCGAAAGCGAGGCCCGCCGCGTCAGACCCCTGCGGCCGCGCGACGACGGGTGCGCCGGTCCGCTCGCCCCAGACCTTCAGCTGCTCGATGGCGGCGGCGCGGAACGTATCGCCCGCGCCGAGAATGACGGAGCGGTGCTCGGCGCGGAACTTGGCGGCGAGCTTGCCGATGGTGGTGGTCTTGCCGGCTCCGTTGACGCCGACGACCATGATGACGAAGGGCTTGCGCTCCGCGTCCACCGTCAGCGGCCGCGCGACGGGCGCCAGCACCGCCTCGATCTCGGCGGCGAGGATCGCCCGCACCTCCTCCGGCGCGATGTCCTTGCCGAAACGGCCCTTCGACAGCGCACCTGCGATGCGCCCCGCCGTCTCGACGCCGAGATCGGCCTGGATCAGCAGGTCCTCGAGCTCCTCCAGCGTCGCATGGTCGAGCTTGCGCTTGGTGAAGAGCTCGGTCACGCCCGTGCCGAGCTTCGAGGAGGTGCGCGACAGGCCTTCCGTCAGCCGCCGCCACCAGCTCTTCGGAGCGGCAGGCGTTTCGGCCGCTGCGGGAGCCGCCGTCTCCGCTGCAGCCGGCGTTCCCGCCGGCGCGTCCTGACCGAACAGCCGCTGGAAGAAACCCGGCCGCTTCGGCTCGTCGGACTTCGGCTGGTCGGTCATCGGCAAAGGATCTCGCTGTCTGGCGCGGCGCGCAGCCCGAATGGGCGGGCGCAACCCCCGGCATTTAGGCCGGCTGGCCGGGAATGGCTAGGGCTGCGGCGGCGCCGGCTGGCGAAGGCGATGGCTTCGCCGTATGGGAGGACATGACCTCCGCCTCGCCGCATCCCGTGCCCCCCGACCCGCTCGGCCTCATCCCGCGCCTCCTCCACCGGGACGCGAGCGTGCTGATCCTGAACAAGCCGGCGGGCCTGCCGGTCCACAAGGGTGCGGGCGGCGGGGAGACGCTCGCCGACCATCTCGACGTGCTGCGCTTCGGCCTGCCGCGGGCCCCGGAACTCGCCCACCGCCTCGACAAGGATACCGCCGGCTGCCTTGTGCTCGGCCGCCACCGCCGGGCGCTGGAGCGGCTCGGGCAGCTGTTCAAGCGCAACGAGGTGAAGAAGACATACTGGGCGGTGGTCGAAGGCGGGCCGGCCGCCGAGGAGGGCGAGATCGCGATCTCCATGAGCCCGCGCGATCCGAAGCGCGGCTGGTGGATGAAGGCCGATCCGAAGGGCCAGCCGGCGCTGACGCGGTTCCGGGTGCTCGGACGCAGCGAGGGCCGCGCCTGGCTGGCGCTGGAGCCGGTCACCGGGCGCACCCACCAGCTCCGGCTGCACTGCTCGGAGAGCGGCTTTCCCATCCTCGGAGACACGATCTACGGCAGCGCGCCGCGGCAGGGCGGGCCGGGACTGCACCTGCTCGCGCGCGCCATCGCGGTGCCCTTCGATCCGAAGCGGCCCGCCATCACGGCGGAAGCGCCGCCCCCGGAGGCGATGCACGAGGCCCTCGCCGCCTGCGGCTGGAACGGCTGAGCCCCGTTGCCGGCTACCTCCGCGTGTGACGACGAGGGACCGCGCGCGTCCGGTATCGTTCGGACCTAAGTCGGACTTGGCGCGGCGGCGGGCGGGCGGGATACTCGCTGCCAGAGGGAGACCGTCATGGCTGGGCATTACGACAAGCGCGAAACGCGCGACGACAGCGCGCGCGAGAAGGACCTGATGAAACGACTGCCGCAGGTCATAGCGGCGGCGATGAAGGTGCCAGCCTGGCGCCGCCACCTCGGCAAGATCGACCCGCGGGCCATCACGACGCGGTCTGCGCTGGCCGAGCTGCCGGTGCAGCGGAAGTCCGACATGCCCGCGCTGCAGAAGGCCCAACCGCCCTTCGGTGGCTTCGTGCCCGGCAAGGCGAGTTCCTTCGGGCGACTGTTCATGTCGCCCGGTCCCATCTTCGAGCCCGAGGCGATTGGCCACGACGTCTGGCGCGTCGGCCGCGCCATGTCGGCGGCCGGCTTCCGGCGCGGCGACATCGTGCTGAACACGCTGTCCTACCACCTCACCCCGGGCGCATGGTGCTTCGACTCGGGCGCCCGGGCCGTCGGCTGCGCGGTGATCCCGGCGGGTCCCGGCAACACCGACGCCCAGCTCGATCTCATCGAAGCCTACCGGCCGAGCTGCTACGCCGGAACGCCCGACTTCCTGAAGATCCTCCTCGACGCGGCGAAGGACAAGGGACGCGACGCCTCCTCGATCAAGCGGGCTCTGGTGGGCGGCGCGGCTTTCCCCGCCAGCCTGCAGAAGGAGGTCGCGGCGCGCGGCGTCGATGCCTACCAGACCTATGCCATCGCCGAATGCGGCGTCATCGCCTACGAGAGCGAGGCACGCCAGGGCCTGATCCTCAACGAGGACATCATCCTGGAGATCGTGCGGCCAGGCACCGGCAACCCCGTCGCGCCGGGGGAGGTCGGCGAGATCGTTGTCACGGTTCTCGATCCGCACCATCCGCTGATCCGCTTCGCGACGGGCGACCTCACCGCCATCCTGCCGGACGCCTCGCCCTGCGGGCGGACCAACAGCCGCATCAAGGGCTGGCTCGGCCGCGCCGACCAGACCGCCAAGGTCAAGGGCATGTTCGTGCGCCCCGAGCAGGTCGCCGAGGTGGTGCGCCGCCATCCGGAGATCGCGCGGGCGCGGCTCGTCGTCGCCCGCAACGGCGAGTCCGACGCCATGACGCTGAAGGTGGAGTCGCGCGCCCGTTCGCCCGAATTCGTACATGCGGTAGGCGAGAGCCTTCTGTCCGTGATGAAGCTCAAGGGCGGCGTGGAGGCCGTGAAGCCCGGCTCGCTGCCGAATGACGGAAAGGTCATCGAGGACACCCGCCCGGTCGGATAGGCCGGGCGCAAGGCCCCGACCAGACGGACGCGCCGCCCACAGGACGACGCGTCCTCTCGCCTCACGCCGCGCGGAACATCGGCGCGTAGCGGTCGCGATAGGCCCAGACCAGCATCAGGCCGGTGACGACGAGGATGCCCGCTACCGGCAGGCCCTGCGGGTTGAGGAAGGCGTGGAACAGCACGATCGTCGCCATGACCGGGGCGATGAGGACAAGACCGAAGGCCGGCGCGACGTTGAGGACAAGGCTGAGGCCACCGATCAGGTTGATCAGCTTGAGGAAGGGCCAGAAGAAGCCGGAGGCCTGAAGCCCCTGCTCGAAGAGGCGGCCGGAAGGCGAGACCGGCGGGTGGATCAGGTGATTGCCGGTGGCCATGGCCCAGAAGCCGTCGACGGCGCTGACGAGGAAGAGAAGCCCCAGAACGGTTCGGGGGGCGTGGATCAGGAAAAAGGTCGACATGGGGTCCTGCAAAGGCAATGGAGCGCCGCTTGGCGCGGAAGCGCGCCTGTCTGGCGGTCGACCGTTTCGCCTTTGCGTCGCGGTGCCCCTGCCCCGGTTACGTCCTCAGACCCAGCCCTTCAGCTCCCGCTCCACCACCGTGTTGATGACGCTCATGCCGAGGTCCGACTCGTTGAGGCAGGGGATGTAGGTGAACCTCTCGCCGCCATTGTTCTCGAAGATGTGGCGGTTCTCGCCGTCGAGCTCCTCCAGCGTCTCCAGGCAGTCGGCGGAGAAGGCCGGGGCGATGATGGCGAGCTTCTTCACGCCCTTCTTCGCCAGCGTCTCGACGGTCTCGTCGGTATAGGGCTTCAGCCATTCGTCGGGACCGAAGCGCGACTGGAAGCTCATCATCATGCGCTCGGGCGAATAGCCCAGTTCCTCGCGCAGCAGCCGCCAGGTCTTGGCGCAGTGGCAGTGATAGGGATCGCCCTTCAGCAGGTACTCCTTCGGCATGCCGTGGAAGGAGGTGAGGATCACCTCGGGCTCGAAGTCGAGGGTCGCGAGGTGGTTGCGCACAGACTGGGCCAGGGCTGCGATATAGGCCGGCTCGTCATGATAGGGCGGCGCGATGCGGATAGTCGGCTGCCAGCGCATCTGCATCAGGGCGCGGAACAGGTGATCGTTGGCGGTCGCCGTGGTGGCGGCGGCATATTGCGGATAGAGCGAGAAGGCGAGGATGCGGTCGCAGCCCTCGGCCATCAGCCGCTCGACGGCCGGCTTGATGGCGGGATTGCCGTAGCGCATGGCCCATTCGACATGAATGTCCGGGCTGATCGTCTTCAGGTGGGCGGCGAGCTTCTCCGCCTGGTTGCGGGTGATGGTCTTCAGGAAGCTCTCATTCTTCTCGGTGTTCCAGATCGTCTCGTAGTCCTTGCCCTTCTTCTGCGGGCGGGTCTGCAGGATGATCAGGTTGAGGATCGGCCACCAGATGGCGCGCGATGTCTCGATGACGCGGCGGTCGGAGAGGAACTCCTTGAGGTAGCGGCGCATCGACCAGTAGTCGGTGGCGTCGGGCGTGCCGAGATTCATCAAGAGCACGCCGATCTTGCCGGTCTTGACGGGGACGTGGCCGGCGGGGAGTTTCATTTCGCGCATGGGGGCTCGCGGCAGTCAGACGGGGTCGGGGGCGTGATACGCCCGATCTTGAAGGGTTGAAAGGTGATACGCCGCCACACCGGCAACGGATTTGCGGTGGATCAGGCCCGGGCCCTGAGCGCGGCGGTCGTCACCAGCGCCAGGCCGGCGACGGCGCCGATGGTTCCGGCGGCGTTGAGGGCGAGCGTCGAACCGAAGAGGCGCGGCCCGAAGACCGCCACGGCATAGCCGGTGAAGACGGTGGCGAGGGCGATGCCCGCCGAGAGAGCCACCTGGTGGGACAGCCGCGTCGTCAGCAGGCGGGCGACGGCGGCCGGGCAGACGATCATCGCCACGGCGAGGACGACACCGACCGACTTGAAGGCCGCCGTGCAGGCGAGCGCCGTGGCTGTCAGCAGCGCCGCCTCGAGCAGGCCGACCGGCAGGCCGCTGGCGCGGGCGAAGATCGGATCGAAGGCGAGCAGCGCCAGTTCCTTGCGGAAGGCGACGAGGATGATGGCGACCAGCACCAGCACGAGCGCCAGTTCGAACACGACCTGCGGCAGGGTGGCGATCATTTGCATCAGGGTCTGGCCGCCCGAAGGGTCGTCGCTGACCCAGATGAGCCCTTCCAGATAGCCCGTGATCACGTGATGGATGTCGAACCCGGTGCGCGACAGGCCGGACCATTCGAGGACGAGAATGCCGACCGCGAAGAAGGTCGTGAAGACGATGCCGAGTGCGGTGCCCTCCTCGACCCTGCCGACGCGGACGAGGAAGGCAACGAGGCCGCTTGCTGCGAAGGCGGCGGCGAGACCGCCGGCGAGGACGACGAGGCTCCCCGACAGGCCGGTCAGCGCCACAGCGATGACGACGCCCGGCACGACGGCATGGCTGAGCGCATCCGCCGCCATGGCCCGCCGGGTAAGGACCAGCAGGTTGCCGACGAGGGCACAGGCGAGCGCCGACAGGCTGGCGGCGAGCAGCGGCACGAAATCGACGGTCCAGAACTCGGCCATCATGCGCCTCCGGCCAGGAGGCCGCGCGCCCGCCCGAAGACGAAGCTGACGGCGAAGAGGGTGGCGGCGACGATGACGATGGCAGGCCCCGTCGGGGTGTCGGTGACGACGGCCGAGATGGCGGCGCCCGACAGGGCGGAGACCGTTCCGATGGCGGCGGCGATGACCACCACCGTCCCGGCCCGGTCGCTCCAGAATCTGGCGGCGGCCGGGGGAATGACCACGAGTGCAACCGCGAGGACGAAGCCGGCGATCGGCAGGGCGGCGACGACCACGACGGCGCAGACGAGCGCCACGAGGGCATCGAGGCGCGCGACGGGAAGGCCCGTCGTGGCGGCGAAGTCCGGATCGAAGGCGACCGCCGCGAGTTCCTTCAGCACCAGGGCGATGATCACGAGGACGAGCACGGCAAGGCCGGCCATGGCCTGCGCCTCGCCGGGCAGCATGCCCGCCGCCGAGCCGAAGAGCAGCGTCTCGAGCCCCGCCTGCCGACCGACCGACAGCGTCTGCACCACCGACATCAGCGACAGGCCGAGGCCGAAGCCGCAGGCGAGCACCGCCGCCGTCGCCGTGTCGTGGCCGACCTTCGACCGGCGGCCGAGCCACTCGATGGCGACGAGCGTGATGGCGGCGGCAATCCCCGCTCCGCCCATCAGCCAGCCGGCCTGGCGCGGCGCGTAGCCGAGCAGGGCGGCGACGAGAAAGGCCGTGGCGATCCCCGGCAGGGTGCCGTGGGCGACCGCGTCCGACACGAGGGCCTTGCGGCGCAGCATGGCGAAAGTGCCGGCAGCGCCGGCGGCGCAGCCAAGCGCCGCGGCGCCGAGCATCACCACCGTCGTGTTGAACCCGGCCTGGAAGGTGAGGATGGCCACAATGTCGGCCAGCGTGCGGTCCATGCCTCAGACCGCCATGGGGACGCCATAGGCACGCGCGAGCACCGCCGGCGTGAAAGCCTCGGCGACGGTTCCCGCAGCGATGACCTTGCGGTTCAGCACCAGCACGTCGCGGAAACGCTCGGCGACCGTGCCGAGATCGTGGTGGACGCAGATGACGAGCCGGCCCTCGCGATCGAGGGTATCGAAGACGTCGAGAATGATGTGCTCGGAGGCCGCATCGACACCGGCGAGCGGCTCGTCGAGGAAGAGGATGCGGGCGTTGCGGGCGAGGCCACGGGCGAGAAAGACGCGCTGCTGCTGGCCGCCCGACATCTGGCCGATCTGCCGTCCCGCGAGATCGGCGAGGCCGACGCGGTCGAGAAGGCCGAGGGCCCGGTCGCGGCGGGCGCGGCCGTAGCCGCGGAACCATCCGGGCTCCCGCACCATGCCCTGCAGCACGACGTCGAGGGCGCTGGCGGGAAAGTCCCAGTCGACGGAGGCGCGCTGCGGCACATAGGCGGTGGCGTCGCGGGCGTCGTCGAACGGCCGGCCGCCGATTGTGATGCGGCCGGTGGAGGGAACGAGGCCGAGAATGGCCTTGATCAGCGTCGACTTGCCGGCGCCATTCGGGCCGACGATGGCCGTGAGGCCGGTGGCCGGCGCCGTCCAGGTCACGCCGACGAGTGCGGGAACGCCGCGATAGCTGACGGAGAGATTCTCGACAGCCAGCAGGCCGGTGATGCCGGCAAGCGTTTCGGGGGGCGTGCGCGCGAGCATGTCCACGCCTCAGCCCGTCAGGCCGAGACGGCCCGTCATGCCCTTTTCGGGCGCCGTTCCGCCGAGTGCCCGGGCGATGGCTGTGACATTGTGGTCGATCATGCCGACATAGGTGCCCTCATAGGTGCCGGGCTTGCCCATGGCGTCGGAGAAGAGCTCGGCTCCGACGACCACACGGTGGCCGCGGCGGGCGGCGCCCTCGATGACGGCGCGCACGTTGCGATCGGACACCGAACTCTCCACAAAGATCGCGGGGAGCTTGCGATTGACGACAAGATCGACCGTCGCCTCGATCGCCTTCAGCCCGGCCTCGCTTTCCGTCGACAGGCCCTGGATGCCGTGGACCTCGAAGCCATAGGCGCGGGCGAGATAGCCGAAGGCGTCGTGGGCGGTGACGAGGACGCGCCGCTCGGCTGCCACGGAGGACAGCACTTGGCCGGCATAGGCGCCGAGTGCGTTCATCTTGGCGACGACCGGCTCGAGGTCGGGGGTGATGGGCGGCTGACCCGGCACGCTGGCCGCGACCAGTGCGCCGGACACGGCGCGCACGACGACGGTCCAGAGCCTCGGGTCCATCCAGACATGGGGGTCGGGCTTGTCGGCGACCTCCGCATCCTTCAGCAACTGGTCCTTCGCGATGGCCTCGGCGGCGAGAACAGGAGCGCGGCGGCGCGCCAGTTGCAGGAAGGTCTCGCGGAACTGCGCCTCGAGGCCGAGGCCATGGGCAATGACGAGATCCGCCTGGGTCAGCTTGACGATATCGGACCGGGTCGGCCGGTAGAGATGCGGGTCGACGCCCTCGCCCATCAGGGCCTCCGCCGAGACCTGCTCGCCCGCAAGCATGCGGACGGTGTCGGCCAGCATGGCGGTGGTGGTGACGACGCGCAGCCGGCGGGGGGTCTGGGCGAAGAGCGGGGCAGGAAGCGCCAGCGTGGTGGCGGCGGCGAGCAGACTGCGGCGCGACAGACGGGGGGACATCATCTTTGCCTGGGTGACGGATCGGGACGGGATGCGCATTTGCAAGTCATTTGCAACAAGGTGGGGGCCGCCGAGGCATCTGTCAAGCCAGTTGCAAAGAATTCTCATTCCAGAGAGCGTCGCGAAACGTTTCCGGGTCCTCACGCCATCGCCACGCAATACGGCCATGGTCTGGTGACTCCATCATTGAGCCGCGACCCTGGCCGGCCTAGGCTGTGGCGACCGCAACGGAGAGAGATCATGTTCCCATTCGCCGGCAGCGACATCGCCCTCATCGGCGTCGTCATCGTGGTCATCCTGTTCCTGTTCGCCGGCATCAAGACGGTTCCGCAGGGCTATCACTGGACCGTCGAGCGGTTCGGCCGCTACACGCGGACGCTCGACCCGGGCCTGAAGCTGATCGTGCCGTTCATCGACCGCGTCGGCCACAAGGTGAACGTGATGGAGCAGATGCTCGACGTTCCCAGCCAGGAGGTCATCACCAAGGACAACGCCAAGGTCACCGTGGACGGCGTCCTGTTCTTCCAGGTGCTTGACGCGGCCCGCTCGTCCTACGAGATCACGCGGCTCGACCAGTCGCTGATGAACCTCGCCATGACCAATATCCGCACCGTCATGGGGTCGATGGACCTCGACGCACTGCTGTCCAACCGCGACACGATCAACGAGAGCCTGCTGCGCGTCGTCGACCAGGCGGCCGCGCCGTGGGGCATCAAGGTCAACCGCATCGAGATCAAGGACATCGCGCCCCCGGCCGATCTCGTCGCTGCCATGGGCCGGCAGATGAAGGCCGAGCGCGAGAAGCGCGCGGTGATCCTGGAGGCCGAGGGACAGCGTCAGTCCGAGATCCTGCGGGCGGAGGGCGAGAAGCAGTCGCAGATACTCGAGGCCGAGGGCCGCAAGGAAGCCGCCTTCCGCGACGCCGAGGCGCGCGAGCGGCAGGCCGAAGCCGAGGCCAAGGCGACCGAGATGCTCTCGGCGGCGATCGCGGGCGGCAATGCCCTCTCGGTCAACTACTTCATTGCCGAGAAATACCTGAAGGCGCTGGAGGGCCTTGCCCTGTCGCCCAACCAGAAGACGCTGATCCTGCCGATCGAGGCGACGCAGATCCTCGGCTCGCTGGCCGGCATCGGCGAGATCGCCAAGGCCGCCTTCGGCCAGGACGGCGCTCCGCCACGCCCGCCGATGCGCGGCGGCAGCGTGCCGAGCGCAGGGGGCTGACATGATCGTCTCGACCATCGTCGCAGCGGGCCCCTGGAGCTGGATCATCCTCGCCGCCATCCTGATGGGGCTGGAAATTCTGGTGCCCGGCTACTTCCTCATCTGGCTCGGCGCCGCCGCCGCTGTCACCGGCCTGATCTTCCTGGTCATCGCCGGGCCATGGCAGGCGCAGCTCGCAGTCTTCGCCGTGCTGTCGCTGTTCAGCCTCTACGGCTGGTTCAAGGTCATGAAGGCCAGCAATGGGACGGCAAGTGACAAGCCGGATCTCAACCGCCGGATGGAGGCGATGGTCGGCCGCGAATTCGTTCTCGACGAACCGATCCAGTCGGGGCGGGGGCGCGTCCGCGTCGCCGATTCGGTCTGGCTGGTGACCGGGCCCGACCTCGCTTCGGGCGCCCGCGTCCGCGTCACCGACTTCCAGGGCGCGGTGCTGGTGGTGGAAGCGGCGTGAAGGCGGCACCGCCGATCGTTCGGCGACCCGGAGGAGCGAAGAAGCCTGCGCCGGCTTCCGCAGCCTGGGCATGCGGGTCGACAGATGCCCCACCCGTTCCCTCCCCTTGCTGACGCGAGCCGACCGAAGAGCCATCCCGGGCGCGCTCCGTCTGCCGCGGCCTTCGCCCTCGGCCGGGTCCCTCGCGAAGCCGGTGGCGAGGAGTGCGGGAGCGCTGCTGCGATTGTGGCCAATCCCCTGCCCTGATCGTGTAGGCTCGCCCCCGCGCTGCCCGGGCGCAGAGGGATCAATCGATTGAACGCATACTTCCAGGAACTGGACTATCGGGACACGCCCATCGGCGGCCTGAGCCTGAGACGAAGGCGGGAGCACCGGCTCGGGACCGATGTCTACGAGATCAAGCTCGGCGATGAATTTCTCATGTCCAGCCTGTTCACCGCCTCCGAGATCGCCCTCGCGGATCTCGGCCTCAAACCCTTTGCGGACCGGGCGATCGACGTCGCAGTCGCCGGCCTCGGCCTCGGCTATACGGCGAAAGCCGTCCTCGACCACGGCAACGTGGCCTCGCTCGTCGTCGTCGAAATGCTCGAACCCGTGATCGGCTGGCACCGGAAGGGTCTCCTGCCGCTCGGAACGGCTCTCGCCGACGATCCGCGCTGCCGCTTCATCCCCGGCGACTTCTTCGCGCTGGCGGCGAGCCGCGATGGCCTCGACCCCATGGAGCCGCAGCGCCAGTTCGATGCCTTGCTGGTCGACATCGACCATTCGCCCGATGCGCTTCTCGATGAGCGCAGCACCGGCTTCTACACGACCGAAGGCCTCACCGCCGTTGCGCGTCATGTCAGGCCCGGCGGCATCTTCGGCCTGTGGTCCGATGCCCTGCCCGATCCGGCCTTCGTCGACCGGCTGGCGGGCGTTTTCGCCGGGGCCTCTGCGGAGCCGGTCACGTTTCACAATCCGCTGCTCGATGAGCCCTATACACAGACGGTCTATCTGGCGCGCACCGGGGTCGATGGAGCCCCTACCTGATCGCTGCGGTCCGCCGCCTGTGCGGAGGGGACGCGCCGGCAGGCACGATGCAGATCACGACGGTGCGGGCTGTCGCGGCATCGGTCATGGTGATAGCCTCGGCCCTCACTCCCTTCCTGATGGGTTACGCATTCGATGCCGGAATAGGTATTGCTCCCATTGGCGTCGTGGCCGCCGTCCATCTTCTCGCCGCGACGCTCCTGAACATTCGCGCAACCGTCCGGTTCTGACGCGAAGCCCGTTCTCACCACTTTCCCCTCGCCGAACCCTGGAGACGCACGTGATCCTGTCCGTGGACGCCCGGCCATACCCCGACCAGACTCTCGGCACGTCGGGGCTCAGAAAGCCGGTCCCGCATGTCATGCGGCCCCACTACGTCGAACTGTTCATGCAGTCGGTCTTCGACGTGCTGGATGTCGCCGGGGCAACGCTGGTGCTGGGTGGCGACGGTCGGTTCTTCAACGACCAGGCGATCCAGACGATCCTCAAGATGGCCGCTGCCAACCGGGTGGGCCATGTCATCGTCGGCCGCGACGGACTGCTGTCGACGCCGGCTGCCTCGGCGCTCATCCGCGCCCGCAAGGCGAAGGCCGGGATCATCCTCTCGGCGAGCCACAATCCAGGCGGCCCGGACGGCGACTTCGGGATCAAGATCAATGCCGCCCACGGCGGGCCCATCCCCGTTTCGGTCTCCGACGCCATCCACCAGCGAAGCCGGACCTGCAGCCGCTACCAAATCCTCGAGGCGGGCGAGTTTCCGCTCGCGGACGTGGGCCGGAAGCATGTTGAAGGCTGTCTGGTCGAGGTGGTGGACAGCGTCCAGGACTATGTCGGCCTCATGGAGACCCTGTTCGACTTCCACCGTATCGCGGAGCTGTTCCGGTCGGGCTTCACCATGCGCTTCGATGCGATGAACGCGGTCACCGGACCCTATGCCACCGAGCTCTTTCACCGCCGCCTCGGACTGCCCGAAGCGAGCCTGATGAACCAGACGCCGAAGCCCGACTTCGGCGGCCTGCACCCCGACCCCAATCCGCACCACGCGGCGGCGCTGGTCGATATGGTGGCGGGGCGCTCCGAGGTCGATTTCGGCGCGGCGTCGGATGGCGATGGCGACCGCAACCTCATCGTTGGCCGCGGCCTCGTCGTCTCGCCGAGCGACAGCCTCGCCGTGATCGCCGCCAACGCCCGCCTCGTCCCCGGCTATCGCCAGGGTCTCGCCGGCGTCGCGCGCTCGATGCCGACCAGCCGCGCGCTCGACCGCGTCGCCGCGGCGCTCGGCGTTCCGGCCCATGTCACGCCGACGGGCTGGAAATATTTCGCCAATCTGCTCGAGGCCGGCCTGATCACGATCTGCGGCGAAGAGAGCGCCGGCACGGGATCGGACCATGTGCGCGAGAAGGACGGCCTGTGGGCGGTGATGATGTGGCTGAGCATCATTGCCGAGCGGCGGCTGTCGATCGGCGACATCCTCGGCGAGCACTGGCGGACCTATGGGCGCGACTATTACCAGCGGCTCGATTTCGAGGAGGTCGATGCGAGCGCGGCCGAGGACCTGATGGAGAGCCTGCGGCGCAGGCTCCCCACGCTCGCGGGGACCCGCGCCGGACCCTTCACCGTCACCGACGCGAGTGATTTTGCCTACACCGACCCGGTGGACGGATCGGTGGCGACCAAACAGGGCATCCAGATCGTGTCCGACGATGCCCGCATCATCTATCGCCTGTCGGGAACGGGAACCCGCGGCGCGACGCTGCGGGTCTATCTCGAGCGCTTCGAGCCGCGCGCGGACCATCACCATCTGCCGACGTCCGAGGCGCTGGCCGCGGTGCGGGACACCGCCATGGCGATGGCGGAGGTGACCCGCTTCACCGGCCGGACCACGGCTTCGGTCGTGAGTTGATGGCGTGCCGAAGGGCGGGAACGCGGTGTCGGACGCCGGGCGGACGCCGATGCCCATTCCTTCGCGTGACCGGCGCAGATCCTACGACGCGCAGCCGACGCACTGGGGCGCAGTGGGGTCGGCGGCCAGCCGGCCGGGGCTGATCGGGTTGTCACAATCGCAGCAGGTGCCGAACGTGCCGTCAGCCATCCGGTCGAGCGCGCGGAGGATGCGAAGTCTGCGAACCTTCCGCCGCGCCTCGGCATTCTGGGCCATGGCCTGAACCTGCATCGCGTCCATCCGTGCCAGCCGACCGACGCTCTGCTGGTCGAGGGCGACCGGAGCGGCATTCGCGGCATGATCGGCGAGCATGGCCTCGATCTCGGCGAGCTCCTTTTCGAGAACAGGCCGAAAACGACGGCAGAGAGCCTCGACATCGCGCGGGATGGGATCAGGATTGTCCTTCTTCATCGGCCGGTCCCGCTCATGGCCGTTCCCTCAGGAACGCAGGTTGCTCGCCCTGAGATTGCATGTTAGGTGCGTTGTGCATCGCAGCATCCGTGTGTTGCGGCCCAGCAGAGTGACTCCATTGTAGCTTGTCGATCACGCGCGCCAATCCTGCCCCCCGGCCCCTGGCCGGGCTTCGCTATGGATTGAGCTGGCCCGTACCAAGCCATGGCTTCCTGCCTTTCCAGAACTCGATCAGGCGACCCGTGCCATTCGGCGCGACGCCCCAGGTGATCATTCCCCCATGACAATCAATCTCTCGCGGCTCCGCGCCGAATGGTTCGGCAACATCCGTGGCGACATCCTCGCCGGTACGGTCGTCGCCCTGGCGCTCATCCCCGAGGCCATCGCCTTCTCGATCATCGCGGGCGTCGACCCGAAGGTCGGCCTCTACGCCTCGTTCTCCATCGCCGTGATCATCGCCATCGTCGGCGGCCGCCCGGGCATGATCTCCGCCGCTACCGCCGCCACCGCCGTCCTGATGGTGACGCTCGTGAAGCAGCACGGGCTGCAGTATCTCCTCGTCGCGACGATCCTTGCGGGCATCCTGCAGATCGCGGCCGGCTATCTCAGGCTCGGCTATGTCATGCGCTTCGTGTCGCGGTCCGTGATGACCGGCTTCGTCAATGCGCTCGCCATCCTGATCTTCATGGCGCAGCTTCCCGAACTGATCGGCGTGCCATGGCTGACCTATGTCATGGTCGCCGCCGGCCTGGGCATCATCTACGGCTTCCCCTACATCACGAAGACCATTCCCTCGCCGCTCGTCTGCATCGTCGTCCTGACGGCGGCGGCCATGGCCTTCGGTCTCAATGTCCGCACCGTCGGCGACATGGGCCAGTTGCCCTCGACCCTGCCGGTCTTCCTGCTGCCGGACGTGCCGTGGACGCTTCAGACGCTGCTGATCGTTCTGCCCTATTCAGCCGCCGTGGCGGCCGTCGGCCTGCTGGAATCGCTGATGACGGCTCAGATCGTCGACGAACTGACCGACACGCCGAGCGACAAGAACCGCGAATGCGTCGGCCAGGGCGTCGCCAACATCGCCACCGGCTTCCTCGGCGGCATGGCCGGCTGCGCGATGATCGGCCAGTCGGTCATCAACATCAAATCGGGTGGGCGCGGACGGCTGTCGACCTTCGTGGCCGGCACGCTTCTCCTGTTCCTGATCGTTGTTCTCGGCGACATGGTCAGCCGCATCCCCATGCCGGCCCTCGTCGCCATCATGATCATGGTCTCCATCGGCACGTTCAGCTGGATCTCCATCCGCAACCTCAGGGACCATCCGCGCTCGTCCAGCGTCGTGATGCTGGCGACTGTCGGCGGCGTGGTGCTGACCCACAACCTCGCCATCGGCGTGCTGCTGGGCGTGCTCCTGTCGGGCATCTTCTTCGCCTGGAAGATCGCGCAGCTGTTCCGCGTCACCTCCATCGCCTCGGCGGACGGCACGATGCGCACCTACCATGTCGAGGGTCAGCTGTTCTTCGCCTCGGCCGACGACTTCACCGCCGCCTTCGATTTCAAGGAGGTCCTGGAAAAGGTCGTGATCGACGTCAGCAAGGCGCATATCTGGGACATTTCCAGCGTCTCGGCGCTCGACATGGCGGTGCTGAAATTCCGCCGCGAGGGCGCGGAGGTGGAACTGATCGGCATGAACGAGGCAAGCTCCACGATCGTCGACCGCCTTGCCATTCACGACAAGCCCGGCGCCATGGAGCGCCTCATGGGCCATTGAGGGGAAACACCATGACCAAGGTTCTCTCGTGCCTCGACGGCTCGGTCTATGCCGACAGCGTCACCGACCACGCGGCCTGGGCTGCCCTGAGTCTGAAGGCCTCGGTCGAACTGCTCCACGTGCTCGGGCGCCGCGACGTCTCGACGGCAGCGCCCGATCTGAGCGGCAGCATCGCCGCCGACGCGCAGCAGCACCTGCTTGCCGAGCTTGCGGCGCTCGACGCCGACCGGGCCAAGCTCGTGCAGAAGCGCGGCCGCCTCATCCTCGATGCCGCCCGCGAGCGCCTGGTTGCCGCCGGCGTCGCCGACGTGACCATCTCCCTGCGCCATGGCGATCTCCTGGAGGCGATCACCGAACGTGAGCCGGACGCCGCCCTCGTGGTGATCGGCAAGCGCGGCGAGGCCGCCGACTTCGCCAGCCTGCACCTCGGCTCGAACCTGGAACGGGTCGTCCGCTCCACTCACAAGCCGATCCTCGTCGCGTCACGCGCCTTCAGGCCGATCCATCGGATCCTGATCGCCTTCGACGGCGGCCCGAGCGCCCTGAAGGCTGTCGACCACGTGTCGCGCTCGCCGCTGTTTGCGGGTCTTGCGGTCGATATCGTCATGGCCGGCGCGCCGTCGCCGGAGAACCAGCGAAAGCTGGACAATGCCGTGGCGCAGCTCAAGGCCGGTGGCCTTCAGGCGACCGCGCGTGTCGAGCTGGGGCAGGCCGACGCCGTCATCGCCGGCATCGTCGGGAAGGACGGGATCGACCTCCTCGTCATGGGCGCCTACGGCCACTCCCGCATCCGCAACCTCATCATCGGCAGCACCACCACCGAGATGATCCGCTCGTGCAAAATCCCGGTCGTGCTGTTCAGGTGAGGGGCCGGCCCGCCCTTCCTGCATTCCCGTGAGGCCACGGCCGAGGCGCCGGGGCTTCCATCCGACCTGCTGAGCCAACAGGCGGGAGCCTCCCGCCTGCGATTCCGGCGCGACGGTCGAGGGTCCTGTCAGCTCGTCGATCGACGTCGATCGTCGGTATCCGCTGGGATGCAAGAGGCGCGGCCGACGACGCCAGGAGATTTTCCGATTCAGACGGACGGCTATGGGGTGTGTCCGGACAACTGGCGGCCAATTCAGACGCCTGCCGTCTTTCTCTGCTGACATTCGCTGCAATGCTGCACGGCTTCTGGGCAACTTGCGAATGCGGGTTGCCCGCACCGATCGTCGAAACCGCGGAATCCCGGCCTTCCGGTGCCATCCCATGGTTTGGCATCACCCTTGCATTTTCGAAGTTCAGCGCAGCCCCCGCCGAAGGGCGAGGACTTCAGGTTGGCGTGCCGCCTTGTTGTTGTGGAGATTGCGATGATCGCAATCCTCGACCTCATCGGCTGCTCGCGGCCGATGTCAACGAGCGTGGATCAAGGGCAGGAACCGGCGGTCGCACCATGCGCAAGCCGGCCGACGGCTGGTCGTCCCCACCACAACAGTCCAGAGCTGCAGACCGGACGGGCCTTTGCCGCCCGGCTGCCGAGCCACGCGCCGCAGGGCGCGACCGTCCCGTATCCGCATCATCCCCAACAACCGATCTTCAGTGGAGTCTCCCATGTGTGACCGCCATGGCTGCATGCACCTGCCGAACCTCCAGGCCATGAATTTCTCGCGGCGCGGATTCCTCCGCGCCGGCGCAGCAGCCACCGCCATCACCATGGCGGTCGGCCCCGGCGTTGTGCTGGCCCAGGGCAGGCCGATCAAGTCGACCCACGGAACCGGCTTCTGCAACCTCAACATCTTCCTCGCCCACGCCATGCAGTTCTCCCGGGCCGAGGGCACTGACCTGCAGTTCATCAACACGCCGACCTTCGCCGAGCAGGTGACCTTCCTCGGCATGGGCCAGGTCGATGTCGGGCTGATGCCATACACCAGCTTCATGGCGCTGTTCGATGCCGGTGCGCCGGTCAAGGTGGTGGCCGGCGGCGGTGTCGAGGGCTGCGTGATCGTATCGCGGCCGGGCCTCGACACGCCGCAGAAGCTGAAGGGCAAGACGCTCGGCACCTTCCAGCTCGATACGCTGGAGGTCATGCCGTACGACTACCTGAAGAAGAACGGCATCAGCTTCCGTGACGTGACGGTGCGCTACATGGGCTCCACGCCCGAAGCCGTCGAGGCTTTCAAGGCCGGCGCCATCGACTGGATCTGCACCATCGAGCCCTATGGCACCGCCCTGCTGCGCGACGTGCCGGGGGCGCACAAGCTCTCCGACGGCACCGACATCTACGGCAAGGGTTACACGGATTGCGTGCTCGCGGCCCGGTCCAGCCTCATCGCCGAGAACCCGAAGGGGCTCAAGGCCATCATCAAGGGGATGATGCAGGCCCAGGCCATGGCGGAAAGCCAGCAACAGGAGACGCTGACGAAGCTGGTCGGCACCTACTACAAGACCTCGATGGAGAACGCGGTCCTCGCCATGGGCAAGCAGCCCGCGGTCGTCGATGCGAGATCCCAGACCAACTTCATCCTGGAGCGCACCGACAGCCTGGTCGAGATGGGCTACATCAAGAAGAAGCCGACGCGGGACGCCATCGACTGGACCCTGCTCGAGCAGGTCATCGCGGAGAACGCCGACCTTTATGCCAAGCTGAAATACAAGTCGGCGTGAGGCGGCGATGACAGACGCCGCCATCGCCGATCACGCGCCGCCGGCCGCCGCCAAGGGGTCCGCCGTTCCTCAGGGAACGGCGGAGACCTGGAGCACGCGCCTGAGGGAAAACCTGGCCGAATCCGCGCCGCGGATCGGCTGGACGCTGGTCTCGGTCGGGCTCTTCGCCGGGATCTGGGAACTGCTCTGGGCGGCGGGTGTCGCCGACCCCAAGCTCCTGCCGCCACCGCACGTCTTTCTCGGCGCCTTCGCCGACCAGGCCAAGTTCTTCAACACGGCCACGCGGTGGTCCATCGGCCTCAATCCGGCCGATGGCCCGAGCCCCCGGCAGGCCATGTTCATCACGATCGGGGCCACCATGGGGCGCGTCTTCTCCGGGCTCCTCATCGCTTCGGTTCTGGCGGTCACGGTGGGCGTGCTGATCCGTTACTTCCATCTGTTCGAGAAGCTGACGCTGCCGACGATCACCCTGCTGTCGCCGGTCTCGCCGATCGCCTGGCTTCCCGTCGCCATCTTCATCTTCGGCATCGGCAACGCGCCGGCCATCTTCATGGTCGTCATCGCCCTGTTCTTCCATATGGTGCTGGGCACGGTGGCGCAGATCGACGGGGTGAACAGGAACCTGATCAACGTCGCCCGGACCATGGGAGCGACCAAGCGGCAGATCTATCTGCGCGTCATCGTGCCGGCCATCCTGCCCGGCCTGCTGATGGTCCTGCGGCTGAACATGTTCGGCGCCTGGATGGTGGTGCTGATCGCCGAGACCACCGGCGTCGGTTATGGGCTCGGCCAGGTGATCATGCTGGCGCGCAACACGTTCAATCCGTCGCTGGTCTTCTTCTGCATCGCCCTCATCGGCTTCCTCGGCTTCGCTTCAGACTGGATCCTGCGCATGGTCCAGAAGCGGATCCTCTACTGGGTGCCTGAAACGACGGGAGTCCTGCGTGGCCTCTGAGACACCCAAAGCCTACTCGTCGAAGGACAGCGTGGTCTGCCGCGACGTCTCGAAAATCTGGGCCGCGGGAACCCGCCGCGCGCATGAGGCGCTGCGCGATATAGACCTCGACATCAGCCCCGGGGAGTTCGTGGTCTTTCTCGGCCCGTCGGGCTGCGGCAAGTCCACGCTGCTGTACCTGATCGCAGGGCTGGAACCTGCCACCGCGGGAGAGATCTGGTCGTTCCGCGACCGCGTCGAGACCCCATCGCCCGATCGCAGCCTGATCTTCCAGGAGACGTCGCTCTTCCCCTGGCTGAACGTCTGGCAGAACGTCACCTTCGGCCATGCCATCCGCGGCGTGCCGGAGGCCGAGCGCAAGGCCATCGCGGCGGATGCGCTCCAGCGCGTCGGGCTGGCAGAGGCCATCAACAAGCGGCCGGACGAACTGTCCGGCGGCATGCGGCAGCGCGTGGCGGTGGCGCGGGCCCTGTCGATGCGCCCCAAGGTCCTGCTGATGGACGAGCCCTTCGCGGCCCTCGATGTCCAGACGCGCCAGAAGATGCAGGATTTCCTGCTCGACGTCTGGCGCGACAGCGGCGCCTCGGTGCTCTTCGTCACCCATTCCATCGACGAGGCGGTGGCCCTGTCGGACCGCATCGTCGTGTTCACCGCCCGTCCGGGACGGATCAAGACGATCGTCACCAACCCCCTGCCGCGGCCGCGCAACCTGTTTTCGCGCGAGAGCGAGGCTCTGCGCATTCACCTGACCGATCTCCTGCGCGACGAGGTCGATCGTGCCTTCGCCGAACAGGAAGGGCTGGTCCCGGCCGCCTGACCTCATGCGGCGGCGTTCCCGCCACACGTTCCCCGTTTCCCTCTCCCACCCTGGAACCTGCCATGGCCACGTCCCTCGTCCGCAGCCGCACGCTGATCACCGGCGTCGTCGACCGTTTCACCTGGAACCAGATCGACGACGGCGCCGTCCTGCAGGAGGACGGGGTGATCACCGCCATCGGCACCTATGCCGATCTCCACGCCCGCCATCCCACGGTGCCGGTGATCGGGTCCGGCGAGGAGATCGTGCTGCCCGGCTTCGTCAACGGACACCACCATGTCGGGCTGACGCCGGTCCAGCTCGGCTCGCCCGACATGCCGCTGGAACTGTGGTTCATCACCCGCCTGGTGATCCGCAACCTCAATCTCTATCTCGACACGCTCTACTCGGCCTTCGAGATGATCGGCTCGGGCATCACGACCGTCCAGCACATTCACGGCTGGATGCCCGGCACCCTCGAGGAGGTGGAGGCCAAGAGCTCCGACGTCATCCGCGCCTACGAGGACATCGGCATGCGGGTGTCCTACTGCTACGCCGTGCGCGACCAGAACCGGCTCGTCTACCAGGCCGATGCCGATTTCATCGCCAGCCTGCCGGCCGAGCTGCGCGATCCGATGAAGCGCTATTTCGACCGCTTCAAGGCTGGCCTCGACGAGGTCATGGGCCTGTTCGAAAGCCTCTACCGCAAGCACCAGACCAAGAGCCGCGTGAAGATCCAGCTCGCGCCCGCCAATCTTCACTGGTGCTCCGACAAGGCGCTCGCCGCGCTGTCGGAGACGTCGAAGAAGTTCGACGTCCCGATGCACATGCACCTGCTCGAGACGGCCTACCAGAAGGAATACGCCTGGCGGCGCGGCGCGTGCACGGCGCTCGAATATATCGACCGCTTCGACATGGTGAACGAGCGGCTCACTCTCGGCCACGGCGTCTGGCTCAACGAGAGCGACATCGAGCGGCTGGCCAGCGCCGGCGGCTGCGTCTGCCACAACTGCTCCTCCAATTTCCGCCTGCGCTCGGGCGTCGCCGCCCTCAATGCCTTCGAGGCGAAAGGCATGAACACGGCGATCGGGCTCGACGAGGCCGGCATCAACGACGACCGCGACATGCTTCAGGAGCTCCGGCTCGTGCTGCGTGCCCATCGGGTGCCCGGCATGGTGGAGGCGGATGTGCCGACCATGGCGCAGGTGCTGCGCATGGCGACCACCGGCGGCGCGCGAACAACGCCCTATGGCACCAGCATCGGCAGCCTCGAGGTGGGCAAGGCCGCCGACCTGTCGCTGCACGACTGGAACGCCATCGCCTATCCCTATCTCGACGCGGAGACCCCGGTTCTTGACGCCTTCATCCAGCGAGCCAAGGCCCAGGGCGTCAAGGCGGTCATGTGCGACGGCGAGATTCTCTATGCCGACGGCCGGTTCACGCGGGTCGACAAGGATGCCGCCCTCAAGGCCCTGCACGACGATCTCGCCAAGGCCCTGTCTCACGACGAGGTCGAGCGTCGGCACCTCTCCAAGGCCCTGCTCCCGCATGTGCGGCGCTTCTATGCGGACTATATCGACCCCTCCCGCCACGAGCCGTTCTACCGGCCGAGCTCGCGGGTCTGAGCTGCGGTTCAGGTGCCGGTGGAGACTCGCTAGGCCAAGCCTCCGGCAAGTCCGGGCCGTTCCGGTCAGCCGCTCGCCACGGCACCGATGACGCGCACACGCACCTCAGCGAGGTGTCCGGCAGATAGGCGATCGGCATGTCCTCGATCTCGATCATCTTGAGCGTGGACCTGTCGGCACCGGCCGTGACCGCGCGATCCGATGCGATGGCCGCCGCCGGATCCAGCCATCGTTGCGGGTCATGTCGCGGGAATCGGGTCGCATTCGCCGGAGACCTGGGCGATCGCCGCGCCAACCGCATTGGCACAGTCGCCATGCTACCTGGCGAGTCGGATCCGATACAGAGACCTCGGCCACCCAAAGTCGCCGCTGCCCTCGCAGCGCTGACAGATCTGTGGGCCGATCTGCGAGACAGTTGCCGTGATCGGAAAATTCGTTTTTATTTCAATGCTTTACTTGAATTATTGGCGGACAGGGCGGGATTCGAACCCGCGATACGGTTCCCCGTATACACACTTTCCAGGCGTGCGCCTTCAACCACTCGGCCACCTGTCCACGAGAGGCGCTGCATAAAGGCGCCCGCCGGGAATTGCAAGGCGGGCAGACCGCAGGGCTCGCGGCCGAACAGCCGGGGCGAGACCTGCACCTAGCGGCGCAGGAACCATTCGGTGAAATGGCGATTGGCGTCGCGCGGGGCGGGTGCTGCCGCGCGAGGGGCTTGCGTGCGCGCGGCGATCCGCGTCTGTGCCGGGCGGGCGGACACCCGATCGGCACGGCCACCGGTCGGTAGGGCCGCGGACTGCCGGTCGCTCTGCATGGCAAGTCGCATCTGCGCGGTTCCGGAGGGCGATGCCGCCGCCACGCGGCCTGCCCCGCGGCTGGCGACTATCGACGGCGGAGGGCGGCGCGGCGAGGCGCCCTCGATGACGATGCGGGTCGCACCGCGCTGGCGCGCCACCATCTCGAAGAGCATGCGCGCATTGGCGGGGGCGAGGCGGATGCAGCCATGGCTGTCGACGCTGCCGAGGCGGCTCACCATGTTGGTGCCGTGGATGGCGTAGCCGCCGCGGAAGAAGATGGAATGCGGCATCGGCGCCATGCCGTACTTGCGCGAGCGCCAGTGCCGTTCGAGGCGCTGCGGCCGGTAGGAGCCGTTGGGCGTGTTGTAGCCGGCGCGGCCGGTGGACACGGCCCAGGTGTGACGATGCTCGCCGTCGACGACGACGCGCATGGTCTGCGTCGTCTTGTCGATGCGCACGACGATGGAGGCCGCGGCTTGCGCGGTCGAGAAGAACAGGCTGGCGAGCAGGGCGGCCACGCAAGGAATCGCACGCATGGAATTCCCCTCCGACGCGAAACAGACAGACGTTCCCTTGCGGGCCGGGACAAAGTGATTCCGAATCTGCTGTCCGCTGTAAAGGCCGATGCGGGATTCACCTTAAGAGGCCGTGGCCGCGGCTCCTTGCGTCCTGGCGCGGTGTCTCCGCACCGTTGCCGCGGTGCGACCGGGCGGCGCAGCGGACAGGAATGGTTAACGACATCCTGCCTAGTGTAAGGTCCAGCCCTTCACGAGCCGCACCGCGACCATGAAAAGCCCCCTCCTCATCGCCGCCCTCCTGACCGTTCTCGCCGGCTCGGCAACGGCCCAGACCCCCGGCACGGTCACCCCGCGGGCGCTGCCGCCGCTCGCCAATCCCAACGATCCGAACCTGCCGGCCAAGGAGCTCTTCGGCCGCGCCACCACCGGCGCTCCGATGGAGGCCCGCGCCTTCGGCTTCTATTCGCGCGGCTGCGTGGCGGGCGCCGTGGCGCTGCCCGTCAACGGCGAGACCTGGCAGGTGATGCGCCTGTCGCGCAACCGCATGTGGGGCCACCCCGACATGATGGGCTTCCTCGAGCGCTTCGCCCGCAAGGTGCCGCAGGTGTCGCGCTGGCCCGGAATCCTCGTCGGCGACATTTCCCAGCCGCGCGGCGGCCCGATGCTCACCGGCCATGCCTCCCACCAGATCGGCCTCGACGCCGACATCTGGCTTACCCCCATGCCGCGCCGCCAGCTCACCCGCGAGGAGCGGGAGGCGACCTCGGCCGTCAACATGGTGCGCGCCGACCGCCGCGACATCGATCCGGCCGTCTGGACGGCCGACCACCTGCGCGTCATCAAGGCGGCGGCGCAGGACCCGGTCGTCGAGCGCGTGCTGGTCAATGCGGCGATCAAGAAGGCGCTCTGCCGCGAGGCCGGCAGCGACCGCTCCTGGCTGTCGCGCGTCAGGCCGGTGCCGGGCCACAACTACCACATGCACATCCGCATCCGCTGTCCGGCGGGAAGCCCCGGCTGCCGGCCGCAGGACCCGCCGCCGACCAGCGACGGCTGCGGCGCCGAGCTCGACTGGTGGTTCACCGAGGCCGTGCTCAATCCGCGGCCGAACCCGAACTGGCGGCCGCCGCCACCGATTACCATGGCGGGGCTCCCCGAGGCCTGCCGCCAGGTGCTGGTGGCGCGGTAGGGCCGGGAGATTCCGGTAGGGCCTTGGCCCTACTCGGCCGGCACCGCGATGGGCTGCTCCACGGGGCGCTCCTTGATCGGGATGTTGATCAGGCCCGAGCCGATGCAGAACAGGATCGAGAGATACCACATGACTTCATAGGAGCCGGTGCGCTCGTACATGACGCCGCCCAGCCAGGCGCCGAGGAAGCCGCCGACCTGGTGCGAGAAGAAGACGAAGCCGTAGAGCATCGCCATGTAGCGCGTGCCGAACATGAGGGCGACGAGGCCTGATGTCGGCGGCACGGTGGAGAGCCACAACAGGCCCATCAGCGCGGCGAAGATGAGGGCGAGCGCCGTGCTCGGCGGGAAGACGAAGAGCAGGACCACCGCCGCGCCACGCGAGAAATAGATCCACACCAGCAGCCAGCGCTTCGACATGCGCGACGACAGCCAGCCGGCGCTGAGGGAGCCGACGATGTTGAACAGGCCGATGAGGGCGAGGGCGGCGCCGGCCACCCAGGCCTCGATGTTCAGGTCCTTTAGGTAGGTCGGGTAGTGCGTGGTGATGAAGGCCAACTGGAATCCGCAGGTGAAGAAGCCGATGACCAGATAGACGTAGCTCGGGTGGGCGAAGGCCTGCTTCAGGGTTGCGGCGATGCTCATCTCCGCGCCGCTGCCCTGGCCGACGCCGGATGAGGGACGGGTGGCCAGCGCGAAGGACAGCGGGATGATGACCAGCGGCACGCACGAGAAGATCAGGAGGGCCACCTTCCAGCCGACGAGGTCCATGAGGAAGGGCGTCAGCGGCGCGAAGACGAACTGGCCGAACGAGGACGCGGCGGTGCCCATGCCCATGGCCGAGGCGCGCCGGCTTTCCGGCAGAAGCTTGGCGAAACAGGCGAGCACGAGGTTGAAGGACACGCCTGCGAGGCCGAGACCGACGAGCGTGCCGGAGATGAGGTGCATGGCGAGCGGCGGCAGCGGCAGCGCCATGCAGGCAAGGCCCAGCCCGTACATGATGGCGCCGACCCAGAAGACCTTGAGCGTGCCGAACCGGTCGGCGATGGCGCCGGCGAAGGGCTGACCGACGCCCCACATCAGGTTCTGGATGGCGATGGTCAGGGAGAGGACGTCACGGGTCCAGCCGTTCTCGGTGGAGACCGGCATGAGGAACATGCCGACGACCGAGCGTGGGCCGAAGGACAGGAGGCCGATCAGGCAGCCGCACAGGATGATGACGAAGGGCGTACGCCACGTATCCGGACGATCGGGGGAGGTCGTTGCGGTCATCGGGGGAAGCTCCGGACAGGCATCGTGCAGCTACACGTCGGCCAATCTAGTGCTCCGGGACGTGCCGCAGAAGCGATAAGCCGTGATGGCTCCCATACGATTTGCAGATGCCGGGACGTGGCAGTTGCCAATCGCGAGGCCCGCCCGAAGCGCGGATCATTGCGGCCGGGGCGCAGGCGTCGGATCGCGCGAGGCCCAGGATCAGCTGTCGTTGCTGGCCGGGCGGGCGAGCTGGACCTGCGGGCCTGAGCCCCAGTTGCGCGGCCGATAGAAGACGTGGATGCCGATCTGCTGCAGGCGGTTCATCGACCGCGCCCACCAGGGGCTGACATAGGTCGCGTGATAGTGCGTGGCATGGCCGACTTCCGGCAGCCAGAGGCGCCCCGCCATCATCTCCTTGGCGATGTGGCTGGCGCGCGACCAGGGGCCCGCCTCGGTGGGAACCAGGCTGCGGCGGCCCTCGCAGGCGAAAGTGAACTGGCAGGCGAGGTAGCGGTGGGCGTTCTGGTAGACGACGCCGCAGACGTCGCGCGGGTAGAAGCCGGACACCGACCGGTTGAGCACGACCTGGGCGACCGCCATCTGGCCACGCTCGGGCTCCGAGCGCGCCTCCCAGTAGATCGCCTCGGCGAGGCAGCGTTCGGCTCGCGCATGGGCGGGGCCGCTGAGCCCCAGCGCGACGGCGGGATGGGCGGTCGATCCGATGCGGGGGGGCGAACGATCCTCGGACGGCGTCTCGAGCGTCGGCGCGACCGGCCGCTGCAGCAGGCGGGCGAGCAGGGAGTCCTGCCGGTCGCCGCGCGTGTCGGTTGCGAAGGGCCCGAGCACCGGATCGAAGCCGGGCACGGCCTCATGGGTGGCCGTGACGCGGAAGGGCGCACTTTCGACCGGCATGGACGGCGCGCCGAAGCCGGCGGCGGCCCGGGCGATGGGGCCGTCGCCGCCGATGGCGATGCCGGCCTTGTTGTCCTCGAGTTCGGCGGCGAAGCGGCGGCCCTCGGGAGCCTCCTCTTCGACGACGAGGTCGGCTGGCGGTGCCGCGATGCCGAGGCGGGCGACAGGCGACCGGTCGTCGAGCACGGCGGAGGGTGAGACGGAGGCCAGCTGCATGCCGCCGACGGCGAGCGGCGAATGCCCGGCATCGGCCCTCTCCTCTGCAGGGACCGGCGCCGACGGCGAAGACTCCGCGAAATCGCCCGCCGGCCGCGGCAGGCCGGGTGCCGGCTGCAGCGAGCCGATGCTGGGTCTCAGCACCCGATGCGCCAGCAGCAGGTCGCCCTTCGCCTCGCGGTTGGGCACCGGATAGAGGACGGCGCGATCCATGCCCGCTCCCAGGGCCGGACCCGGCCGGGAGCCGGCGCGACGCAGATCGCCGGCGGCCTCCATGCTCAGGCTCGCCATGACGAGGCGTGGGGCGTCGGGATCGCGGGGGATCGGGCGGTTGAAGACGAAGCCGGCGACCGTGGTGGAGGGCCGCACAAGGCTCGCCACATGGCGGCGCCAGGTCTGGTCCGCGCCGGCGCGTATCGCCAGGTGGCTGACGAGGTCCTGATAGGCGACAGGCTGAGACGACAGGAGAAGGAACGAGGCGGCGAGGCCCGGCACGAGCACGGAGACCCCGAGGACTGGCGACGAACGCCGACGCAACGCACGCATACCGAACGCACTCCACGCAAACGCTACTGGGCAAACGCCACCGAACCCGCCGGAACCCGAGACACAGGTCACCGACTGCTAACCTTATCGCCGAGGTAACGTTGAGAGCGGGTTAATGCCCGCCGATTCAGGCGAGCCGGGCCTCAAGCCCGGCTGCGAGGCGATGCTCGCGACCGAACGGGCCAGCCGCCGCGCCCTCCGCCTCCATGGCCGCCGCCAGAGCCAGACCCGCCGTGCCGAAGCGCGTGCGCAGCGCCTCCTCGACCCACTGGTCCTGCTGCGCGGCGCGGCGTGCGGCCAGACGCCCGGCCCCGAGCCAGCGCCGGTGGGCGCCGATCGCGGCTGCGAGAGCGTCGAGCCCCTCTCCGGTCGTCGAGGAGACGAGGACCACCGGCGCCGCCCAGCTTCCGGGGTCGCGCGCCACCAGCGTCAGCGCGCCCTCGACATCGGCCTTGGCGCGCTGCGCCGGCGCGCCCATGTCGGCCTTGGTGACGATGATGACGTCGGGCAGTTCCATCACGCCCGCCTTCATGAACTGCAGGCTGTCGCCGGAGCCGGGCTGGATGCAGAGCACGACGGTGTCCGCCACCATCGCGACATCCGCCTCAGACTGGCCGATGCCGACGCTCTCGATCAGCACCCGGTCGAAGACGGTGCGCATGATGACCATGGCCGCGACCGTCTGGTCGGAAAGCCCGCCGAGGCGGTCGCGCGCCGCCATGGAGCGGACGAAGACGCCGCGGTCGCCGGGATCGGTGGAGATGCGCGCACGGTCGCCGAGGAGAGCCCCGCCGGTGCGGCGGGAAGAGGGATCGACGGCAATGACGCCGACCGTCTCCCCGGCCCTGCGCCAGCCGGCGACGAGGGCATTGGTGAGGGTGGACTTGCCGACGCCGGGCGGGCCGGTGAGGCCGAGCGTCGCGCCGCGTGCATGGCGGCAGGCCTCGTCGAGGAAACAGGCCAGAGCTTCGGTGCCGGCTTCCGTCTCGATCGCCGCCAGCGCTGCGGCAAGCGCGCGCTTGCCGCCGGCCCTGACCTCGGCGATCGAGGACGGCGTCACGCCTGCCCCGCCGCCGCCTTGCCGAGAGCGGCCTGCGCCGCCGCAAGCCGCGCGATCGGCACGCGGAAGGGCGAGCAGGAGACGTAGTCGAGGCCGACCTTCTCGCAGAAGTGGATCGAGGCGGGGTCGCCGCCATGCTCGCCGCAGATGCCGAGCTTGATGTCGGGCCGCGTCCTGCGGCCGCGCTCGGCGGCAATCTGGACGAGTTCGCCGACGCCCTCCTGGTCGAGCGTCACGAAGGGGTCGACCTCGATGATGCCCTTGGCGAGATAGGGGTTGAGGAAGCTCGCGGCGTCGTCGCGGGAGATGCCGAAGGTCGTCTGCGTCAGGTCGTTGGTGCCGAAGGAGAAAAACTCGGCGGTCTCGGCGATCCTGCCGGCCTGCAGCGCGGCGCGCGGCAGTTCGATCATGGTGCCGACGATGTAGTCGAGGCTCGCGCCCGTCTCCTTGATGACCGCATCCGCCATGGCGACGATGCGCGCCTTGACCAGATCGAACTCAGCCTTGGTGGCGACCAGCGGCACCATGACCTCGGGAACGACGGGCCTGCCGCTCTTCTGTGCCGCCTGCACGGCGGCCTCGAAGATGGCGCGGGCCTGCATCTCGGCGATCTCAGGGAATGCGACGGCAAGGCGGCAGCCGCGGAAGCCGAGCATCGGGTTGAACTCGTGCAGTTCCTCGGCCCGCGCCTTCAGCTTCTTGGGGTCGGCGCCCATGGCGGCGGCTACCTCGGCGATCTCGGCGTCGGTATGCGGCAGGAACTCATGCAGCGGCGGGTCGAGCAGGCGGATGGTGACCGGCAGTCCCGCCATGATCTCGAACAGCTCGACAAAGTCCGAACGCTGCATCGGCAGCAGTTTGGCGAGCGCCGCGCGGCGGCCCTTCTCGTCATCGGCGAGGATCATCTCGCGCACGGCAACGATGCGGTCCTCGTCGAAGAACATGTGCTCGGTGCGGCAGAGGCCGATGCCCTCGGCGCCGAACGTCACGGCGACGCGCGCATCCGCCGGCGTCTCGGCATTGGTACGAACCTTGAGGCGGCGGACGGCGTCGGCCCAGCCCATCAGGGTGGCGAACTCGCCCGACAGTTCCGGCTGCAGCATCGGCACCTCGCCGAGCAGGACCTGCCCCGTCGAACCGTCGATGGTGACGACGTCGCCCTTCTTCAGCACCTTGCCGGCGATCGACATGGCCTGCGCGGCGTAGTCGACGCGCAGCGAACCGGCGCCGGAGACGCAGGGCTTGCCCATGCCGCGGGCGACGACCGCCGCGTGGCTGGTCATGCCGCCGCGGGTGGTCAGGATGCCCTCGGCGGCGTGCATGCCGTGAATGTCCTCCGGGCTCGTCTCGACGCGCACCAGAATGACCTTGTGACCGGCCGCCTTCATGGCCTCGGCCTCGTCGGAGGAGAAGACGATCTCGCCCTGTGCGGCGCCCGGCGAGGCGGGCAGGCCGGTGGCGAGCACGCGGCGCTCGGCCTTGGGGTCGATGGTCGGGTGCAGGAGCTGGTCGAGCGAGGAAGGCTCGACGCGGGAGACGGCCTCCTCGCGGGTCAGGACGCCTTCATTGGCGAGTTCCACGGCGATCCTGAGGCTCGCCTTCGCCGTGCGCTTGCCGTTGCGGGTCTGCAGCATCCACAGCTTGCCGCGCTCGACGGTGAACTCGAGGTCCTGCATGTCGCGGTAGTGCTTCTCCAGCGTCGCAGCGACCTCGATGAACTGCCGGTAGACCTCGGGCAGCGCCGTCTCCATGGAGGGCTTGTCCGAGCCGGCGGCAATGCGGGCGGCTTCCGTGATGTTCTGTGGCGTGCGGATGCCGGCGACCACGTCCTCGCCCTGGGCGTTGATCAGGAACTCGCCGTAGAGCTCCTTTGCGCCGGTGGAGGGGTTGCGGGTGAAGGCGACGCCGGTGGCCGAGGTCTCGCCCATGTTGCCGAAGACCATGGCCTGGACGTTGACCGCCGTGCCCCAGCTCTCGGGGATTGCGTGCAGGCGGCGATAGGTGATGGCGCGCTGGTTCATCCAGGACGAGAAGACCGCGCCGACGGCGCCCCACAGCTGCTCGCGCGGGTCCTGCGGGAAGGCGGCGCCGGTCTCTTCCTCGACACGTCGCTTGTATTCGCCGACCAGGTGCTTCCAATCCTCGGCCGACAGGTCCGTGTCGAGGGTCAGGCCCTTGCGCTCCTTGTAGACCTCGAGGATCTCCTCGAAATTGTGGTGGTCCACGTCGAGCACGACGTTGGAGTACATCTGGATGAAGCGGCGGTAGCTGTCATAGGCGAAGCGGGCGTCGCCGGAGCCCGCCGCGACAGCCTCGACCGTGGTGTCGTTGAGGCCGAGATTGAGGATCGTGTCCATCATGCCGGGCATGGAGGCGCGGGCGCCGGAGCGCACCGAGACCAGCAGCGGGTTCGCCGAATCGCCGAAGAGCTTGCCGGTCAGGGCGCCGATCTGGGCGAGGCCCGCCTCGACCTGGGTGGCGAGTTCGGCCGGATAGCTGCGCCCGTTGGCGTAATACCAGGTGCAGACCCCGGTGGTGATGGTGAAGCCGGGCGGCACGGGCAGGCCCATGTTGGACATCTCGGCGAGGTTCGCGCCCTTGCCACCGAGCAGGTCGCGCATGCTCGACTGCCCCTCGGCCTTGCCATCGCCGAAGGTGAAGACCCATTGCGTCATGGTCGTATTCCCGGTCTTGTCTTGCGCTGCACCGACGCCGGACGGGGCCGATTGCTGCGGCGCGTTTCTTTAGGCGCTTTCGCGGCTGGATTTCAACCGCGACGCCACTCATCAAGCCCGCAGGGCGGTTTCGTGACGGCGCGATGAAGGCTGGATGAACGCCGCGCCGCACGATTATACTGCACTGCGAAAGGAATGTTCCCCCGCCGTGATCAGCGTCATCATCCCCACCCTCAACGACGAGCGCCGCCTTATGCCGACCCTCGCCGCGCTGGTCGCCGGCGCGGCCGACGGGCTGATCGTCGAGGCCATCATTGCCGATGGCGGCTCGGATGATGGCACGGAAGCGGTCGCCGATGTCGCCGGCTGCAGGTTCCTCAAGGGACCGGCCGCGATCGGCGCGAGACTCGCGGCGACGGCGGCCACGACGAAAGCGTCCTGGCTGATGTTCGTTCGCCCGGGTGTGGTGCTCGACGAGGGCTGGATTCGCGAGGTGCGCGGCTTTCTCGACCAGGTGAACCGGCGGGGCGAGAGCGGCCGACGCGCCGCCGTCTTCGCCCTCGGCGTTGATGACTACGGGCTGGCCGCGAAGGTGCGGCTGGCGCGCGCCCGCCTCCGGTTCATGCTCGGCCGCGGGGCCGAACCGGATCAGGGGCTTCTGCTGTCGCGCGACCACTACCGCGATCTCGGCGGTCATGGACCGGGCCCTCAGAGCGAAAAGGCCCTGACCCGACGGCTCGGGCCAGGGCGCACTGTGACATTGCGAAGCCGGGCGACGCAGATCGGCCGGTAGCGGAGCGCGAGGGTCAGATCAGACGGGCAGGCGCCGATCGTACTCGCCCTTGAGGCGGGTCCAGCCGGACCAGAAGGGTTCGTGGGGCGTTCCGGTCACGCGGGCCAACAGGACGTCCAGGTGCATGTGCCAGCCGGCCGAGACGTTGAGCATGGAATTGCGGTCGGCGAGACGATGATGGGTGATGGTCAGCAGCACCTCGCCGCCCTTCGGTTCCAGGTCGAAGGCGACCGAACCGCCCTCCGTGCCCCAGGTGATGACGAGACGGCGCGGCGGATCGATCTCGAGGATGCGGCCGGCCATGCGGTGCTCCTCCGGAAAGCCTTCGGGACGCGGGCTCGGCGGATCGTCGAGTTCGCCATTGCGCCAGACGAATTCGAAGGAAGATCCGACCTCGCTCTCCATGACGCCGGCCGCCAGCCATTTCCGCCTGAGGTCGCTGTTGGTGAGATACTCCCAGATGCGCTCTGCCGGCCCCGGCAACAGCCGGCGGATGGTGAGCGTCGCGGGCTCGGTCAGCGCGCCATAGGGATCGAGGGTCGCAAGGTCCGTCATGGTTCGTCTCCTTGGGGAGGTTGGGAAGTCTTGCCGGAGTCCTCGTCGCGCAGGAGGCGCTCCAGGACGTCGAGGCGGCCCGTCCAGAACCGCTCGTAGAAGCCGAGCCATTCATGGGCGCCGGCGAGAGGACCGGGCGCGAGGCGGCACCAGTGCGTGCGGCCGCGCACCTCGCGTGCGATCAGGCCCGCACGCTCCAGCGCCTTGATGTGCTTGGAGGCCGCTGCCAGGGAGATGGCGAAGGGCTCGGCCAACTGGCCGACGGTGCGGTCCCCGTCCGCGAGCCGGCGCAGCATCTGGCGCCGGGTGGAATCGCCGAGGGCGTGGAAGACGGTGTCGAGGTGGGCGGGCATTAATTCAACCATGCAGTTGAATATTGTTCTGCAAGATCCGTTTGTCAACCCATCGGTTGAATATTGAACTGACGCGGATGACAGGCTTCGGAAGGCGCGAGCATTCCCGTTTACGTAACGTTATCGAAGTGGAGGCATCCTCGTACCGTCAGCTTTCCCCCTCGCGGTTCGACATGCTCCCGTCGCTCGAAAATCCCGTCGAACAGGTTCTCGCTGCGGTCGAGCAACTGCCGCCGGTGGCCCAGCAGGCCATCGTGACCGGCATTCTCGGGCAGTTCGGTCCGGACCAGCCGCGCCCGTCCGCCAAGGCCCAGGAGCGCCTCGACCGTATCGTCGCCCATCTCCTGCCGCCGATGCCGATCGAGCGGCGCGTCTATTTCGCCCGCAGCTTCGGCGCGCTCGATCTCGATCTGCCGCGCACCTTCGCGGTCATCGACAAGGACGAGGAACTGGTCGCGGAGATCTCGCTCGGCCACGCGACCCCAGAGCCGGCGACCATCCTGAACCTCGGCAAGCAGCGGCGCTTCATCGATACGCGCATCATGGCCGAGCGCGAGGACCTGACCAGCGAGGCGGCCGAGGCGCTGGCCGAAGCGGGCGATGCCCGGACCGTGCGCACGCTCTCCGCGAACACATTCGTCAAGCTGTCCCGCAAGGCCTTCTCGCGCCTCGTGACGCGCGCCTCGCACGACCTGCCGCTGCAGATCCAGTTGTGCAACCGGCCCGAACTCGATCCGGAGGACGCCCTCCGCCTCGCGCTGGTGGTTCCCGATCACCTGAAGGCGGCGTTGTTCGAGCGCCTCGACCGCGAGGCCGTGCTGCAGGCGCAGAAGGTTGCCTCCGAGGCGATCCCCGAGAAGATCCGGCGCATGCGGCTGCACCAGGATTCCCTCGCGAGCGCCCACGACGTCCGCCGCGACGTGAAGGCCGGCACCAAATCGCTCGGCGAGGCGCTGACGCTGTTCGCCGCGACCGACCAGGTCATCCCGGCGATCGAAATGCTCGGCGCCACGCTCGGCATCGCGCGCGAGGCCCTCATCACGGCATTGGCGCGCGGGAGGATCGAGCCGTTCGAGGCCATGGCCCGGGCGGTCGCCCTCGACGAGAACATCTTCATCCCGCTCGTCACCGCGTTCTGCCGCCGCTGGCGCAGGCCGGCGCCCGACCCCCGTGGTATCTCGCGCCGCTACCGTGCCCTGACCGACAAGCAGATCGACGCCGAACTGGCGCAACTGCGTGGGACCGCCCGGAAGCTCCCCGTCGCCAGGGAACAGCCGGCCATGCCCATTCCCATGACCGTCGCGGTCGGCTGAGGCGCACCGCGGTGCATTGACCCGGCCCTTGGCACCTGCATGGTGGCGCCCGGTCCCCCATCGCTCCGGTTCGTCATGACAGCTACCCGCCTCCTCCTTATCGTCGCCGGCCTCATGGGCGCGGCCGGCGTCGTCTTCGCGGCGCTCGCCAGCCATACCTATGCCGGCACCAGCCTGTCGGTTGCGGCCAGCATGCTGTCGCTGCACGCCCCGGCCGTCATCGCGGTCGCTGTCGGACGCAAGGCCGGCGTGATGCATAATCTTGGCGCCCGCATCTCCGCCTGGGGCCTCGTGGCAGGCACGGTGCTCTTCTGCGGGGACCTCGCGATGCGCGCCTTCATGGGCGCGGGGCTGTTTCCGATGGCCGCTCCGATCGGCGGCAGCCTCATGATCGCGGCCTGGATCGGGGTGGCGGGGGCGGGCGCCGCGGGCGGCACGCGGGCCGACTGAAGGGGCTGGCGCCACCGGGTGATGCACGGCCGCCGCGCAGCACTGCCGCTGTTTTGTGCAAACGGAGAATGCTAGCGTCCCGGCCCGTCCGTCTGGCAGGCAGGCTCCCCCGGTGCATCAATCCCTTCGCGACGACCACTCGACCCCGGAATCGGCCATCGACGGGCCGGCCGCCTGGATGCGGCTCGGCATCGCGCTCGCCCTCGGCACGATCGGCGGCGTCGGCATGTGGTCGGTGGTGGTCGTCATGCCGGCCGTTCAGGCCGATTTCGGCGTCGGGCGGGGCGAGGCCTCGCTGCCCTACACTTTCGCCATGCTCGGATTCGCCGGCGGCGGCGTGCTTATGGGCCGCTTCTCTGACCGATACGGCATCATGGCGCCCGTCATCGGCGGCAGCCTTCTCCTGTGCGCAGGCTATGTCGCCGCGGCCCTGTCGCCGTCGATCTACGTTTTCGCCATCGCCCACGGCCTGCTGATCGGGCTCGGCTCGGCGGCAGTCTTTGGCCCGCTCCTCGCCCATGTGTCGTTCTGGTTCGACCGGCGGCGCGGCATCGCGGTCGCCATCGCGGCATCGGGCAACTATCTCGCCGGGGCGGTCTGGCCGCAAATCGTGCGCTTCACGCTGGACAGTGTCGGCTGGCGGACGACGCATCTCATCATCGCCGTCTCCGTCGTGGTGCTGATGCTGCCGCTCGCCCTCCTCCTGCGCCGGCCGCCACCTGTCGTCGCGGCGGGCTCGACCAGCCTGGCGCGCTCGGCGAGTCCGGCCGCGCTCGGCCTGTCGCCAAACATGCTGACGCTGCTGCTGGCTGTCGCCGGCGTCGCCTGCTGCGTCGCCATGTCCATGCCGCAGGTGCATATCGTCGCCTATTGCGCCGATCTCGGCTACGGCGTGGCGCGCGGCTCGGAAATGCTGTCGCTGATGCTGGCCTTCGGCATCATCAGCCGCGTCGGATCGGGTTTCGTCGCCGACCGCATCGGCGGGCTCGCCACACTCCTGCTCGGCTCGGCGCTGCAGGGACTGGCCCTCGTCCTGTTCCTGACCTCGGACGCGCTGACGCCGCTCTACATCTTCTCCATCCTGTTCGGCCTGTTCCAGGGCGGCATCGTGCCGAGCTACGCGATCATCGTGCGCGAGTACTTCTCGCCCGGCGAGGCCGGCACCCGCGTCGGCATCGCGCTGATGGCGACGCTGCTCGGCATGGCCTTCGGCGGCTGGATCTCCGGCGTCATCTACGACATCACCCGCTCCTACCACGCCGCCTTCGTCAACGGGATCCTGTGGAACCTGGTGAACCTCGCCATTGTTGGTTGGCTTCTGATGCGGCGTGAACGTCTGGCGCGGGCCTGACGGCTCTCGACGGCAAGGACCGGTCCCCTCATCCTGGCGCGGATCGGGCCATTGAGGACACAAGTGATGGCAAGGCAGACCCGGATCGCGCTCGACGTCCACGACGTCAAGCAGTTGTTCTCGACGTTCGACCCGTCTCCGTTCACCGAGAACAGCCTGAACACGACGGCGGCGCAATACATCGCATCGGAGGCCTGGTACGCACCGCGGCGAAGCCGGTTCGTCGTCGCCCTCAGCATCCGTGGCAAGCCGGCCACCGCGGCGGACACCGCCCGGCTCCAGGATGTGCTGCAAATGCACTTCGCCCGTCAGGCGGCGGGCGAGGACCAGAATTTCCGCAAGCTGATCCGCACCGGCGTGATCTCGCTCGCCATCGGCATCTGCGTGCTCGCCCTGTGCACCGTGCTGTCGCGGGCGGTGGACAATTCGCCCCTTCCCGATGGCTGGCGCGAGGGCCTCCGAGACGGCATTTCGGTGTTCGGATGGGTGGCGAACTGGCGGCCGACGCAGATTCTCTTCTACGACTGGTGGCCCGTCAGGCGCTCGCGCAACCTCTACCGCCGGCTCGCCACGGCGAAGGTCATCGCCGGCGGCCCCGGAAGAAGTGCCGGGCCGGCGGAAGAAGTGGCCGCCCTCGGGACGATGCCGATGGGCGCCGGGCCCACCTGACGCTCAGTTGGCGCCGGTGAGGCGAATGGCGGCCGGACCCATGATGACGACGAAGAGACAGGGCAGGAAGAAGACGATCATCGGAACGGTCAGTTTCGGCGGCAGGGACGCCGCCTTCTTCTCGGCCTCCGACATGCGCATGTCGCGGTTTTCCTGCGCCATGACGCGCAGCGTCTGGGCGAGCGGCGTGCCATAACGCTCGGACTGGATGAGCGCCATGGTGACCGCGCGCACGCCGTCGAGGTCGGTGCGCCTCGCCAGGTTCTCGTAGGCCATGCGCCGGTCCTGCAGGTAGCTGAGCTCGGCGGTGGTCAGCGTCAGTTCCTCGGCCAGCGGGATCGACTGGGTGCCGACCTCCTGGCTGACGCGCTTGAAGGCCATCTCGATCGACATGCCGCTCTCCACGCAGATGAGCAGCATGTCGAGCGAGTCCGGGAAGGCGCGGCGGATCGAGGTCTTGCGCTTGTCGATCTTGTTCTTGAGGAACAGCATCGGCAGTTGCAGGCCGACATAGGCGGCAAACAGCGCGGCCAGGATCCGGACGATCGTCGGCTGACCGAGATCGTTGACGGCGAAGAGATAGACGAGGGTGGCCAGGGCGGTGACGATCGGCACGACCAGGCGGAAGAACAGGAAGACGATGTAGGGCGCCTGGCCGCGATAGCCCGCCTGGATCAGCTTCTCGCGCGCCTCTTCCTGCGCCAGGTGCTTGCCGAGTTGCAGGCCGTCGACGATCTGCATCATCCAGGCCTTCGGCGTGCGACGCACGCTGATGCGTTCGCCCTTGGCGAGCCTTGCCCTCTCGCGCTCGCGGATCTTGTTGCGCTCGACCGAGACGGCCTTCATGCGGCGGCCGAGATTGTCGCCGGCCAGCAGCGGCATGGCGAAGGTCAGCACGGTGGCGCAGACCGCGATGGCGATCAGCATCTGGATCACGAAGTCGCGGTCGTGGAGCTTCTCGATGACGAGCTTCAGCATGGCTTCCGCCCTCCCATCAGAAGTCGAAGTTGATCATCTTGCGCATGACCATGACGCCGGTGAACATCCAGAACAGGCAGCCGGCCAGCAGCAGCCGCCCCATGTCGGTTGTCCACAGCAGCGAGATGTATTGCGGCGTCGAGATATAGACGAAGAACATCACCGCCGGAGGCAGGCAGGCGATGATGGCCGCCGACGACTTCGCCTCCTGGGACAGGGCGACGATCTTGGACTTCATCTTCTTGCGGTCGCGCAGCACCTTGGAGAGGTTGCCGAGCGTCTCCGACAGATTGCCGCCGGCCTTCTGCTGGATGGAGACGACGATGCAGAAGAAGTTCGCCTCGGGCACCGGCATGCGCTCGTAAAGCTTCATGACCGCTTCGTGGAGGGGAATTCCGAGGGTCGTCTGTTCGACGATGAAACGGAACTCGCCGCGGACGGGTTCCTGCGCCTCGTGGGCGATAATGCGCAGGCAGTCCCCCAGTGGCAGACCGGCCTTCACGCCGCGGACGATGACGTCGACGGAATTGGCGAGTTCGTTGAGGAAGGCGACCATGCGCCTCTTCTTGAGGAAGTTCAGCAACCATTGCGGGATGCCGAACCCGAAGGCGACGGCGCAGGCGGCCGCGGGCAGCAGCGACAACCCCATGATCAGGGGCGTCAGGAAGCCGACGACACCGAGCGCCGCCGAGATGACGTAGAACTTGCGGTTCGACCAGGTGAGGCCGGCCTGGGCGATGCGGGTCTGCAGCGGCGGCCTGGACGAGTTCTTCTGCCGGCGCTCCAGCTCCTTCAGCGTGTCCTCGACGCTGGCGCGCTTGGCGCTGACATCGTCGACCTTGGCGCGGATCGGCCGGGCCGCGGTCTGCGCCACGGCCTCCCGGCGCTTGTCGGCCTTCGCCTCTCCCGACATCAGGGGATAGATCAGCGCATAGGCGAGGCCGCCGGCGCAGATGACGGCAAGTCCAATGATGGCAAGCGTATCGAGTTCCGGCATGGGCTCAGCTCATCGGCTCGCCGACATCGGCGGCGTCGAGCGCGGCGGCCAGACGCTTGTCCTCGTTGTAGTAGCGGGCGCGGTCCCAGAACTTCGGCCGGCCGATGCCCGTGGAACGGTGACGGCCGACGATCTTGCCGTGTTCGTCCTCACCGAGCATCTCGTAGACGAAGAGGTCCTGCGTGATCGGCGTATCGCCTTCGAGGCCGAGAACCTCGGTGATGTGGGTGATGCGGCGCGAACCGTCGCGCAGGCGCGCCGCCTGGACGATGACGTCGACCGAGCCGACGATGATCTCGCGCACCGTCTTGGCGGGCAGCGAATAGCCGCCCATGGCGATCATCGATTCCATGCGGGACAGACATTCGCGCGGCGAGTTGGCGTGGATGGTGCCCATCGAGCCGTCATGGCCGGTGTTCATGGCCTGCAGGAGATCGAAGACCTCCGGGCCGCGGACCTCGCCGACGATGATGCGTTCGGGGCGCATACGCAGGCAGTTCTTGACGAGGTCGGTCATGGTGACGCGGCCCTCGCCCTCGAGGTTGGGCGGCCGCGTTTCGAGGCGGACCACGTGCGGCTGCTGCAGCTGAAGTTCCGCAGCGTCCTCGCAGGTGATGATGCGCTCGTCGGAATCGATGTAGCGCGTCAGGCAGTTGAGCAGCGTCGTCTTGCCCGAACCGGTACCGCCGGAGACCACGACGTTGCAGCGGACGCGGCCGATGATCTTGAGGATCTCGGCGCCCTCAGGCGAGATCGAGCCGTATTTGACCAGCTGCTCGAGCGTCAGCTTGTCCTTCTTGAACTTGCGGATGGTGAGCGCTGCGCCGTCGATCGACAGCGGCGGAGCGATGACGTTGACGCGGGAGCCGTCCGGAAGGCGGGCGTCGCAGATGGGCGAGGATTCATCGACACGGCGGCCGACCTGGCTGACGATGCGCTGGCAGATGTTCATCAGCTGCGCGCCGTCGCGGAACCGGATGCCGGTCTTCGAGATCTTGCCGGCGACCTCAATGTAGATCGTGTTCGGCCCGTTGACCATGATGTCGGCGATGTCGTCGCGGGCGAGCAGCGGCTCAAGCGGGCCATAGCCGAGCACGTCGTTGCAGATGTCCTCAAGCAGGTCCTCCTGCTCGGCGATCGACATCACGATGTTCTTGATCGTGATGATCTCGTTGACGATGTCGCGGATTTCCTCGCGCGCCGACTGGGCGTCGAGCTTGGCGAGCTGGGAGAGGTCGATCGCCTCGATCAGGGCGCCGAAGACCTGGCTCTTGGTCTCGTAGAAGCTGGTCGAGCGCTGGCGTTCCTCCGGCTGCGGCGGAGGCGGCGCGGGAGGTGCGAGAGGCGGCGATGCGACGGTGGGAGTGCGGGCGGGCTCCGTCGCGCGCGCGGGCGCCGCCGCGGGCGCGGGGGTGCGCTCGAGCGTCGCCGCCCCTGCGGGTGGCTGACGCCCGAAGCCTGAACCGGAATTGCCGCGCTTGCCGAACATGCTGCCTCAGGTGGTTTCGATCGACCGTCAGGCCTTCTTGCGGAGTTGCGTGAGCCTCTCGAGGAGGGGCGACAGTGGACCGAGGAACCCGGACCTGGCCTTGCGCGTGTCATGGCGGCCGGTGAGGGCGAGGGCGAGGTCGGTGAACTGCTGGGCGATGCGGTGGCCCGGCTCCATCTCGGCGATCATCTGGCCGTTGTTGGCGGCCGTGCCGAAGAGCTGCGGATCGAAGGGAATGACGGCCACCGGCTCGGCCTCGAGCGCCTTGGCGAAATCCGCCGGCTTGATCTCAGGCCGCTTGGCGACTCCCGCCTGGTTGAGCACGTAGCGCGGCGGCGCGTCGTTCGGCCGCGAGGCCCGAAGCAGATCCATCAGGTTCTTGGCGTTGCGCAGGTTGGCGAGGTCGGGCGTCGCCACGACGAGGATCTCGTCGGCGGTGATCAGGCTGCGGCGGGTCCAGCCGGTCCAGGCATGGGGCAGGTCGAGGACGATCGAGGGGATGGTCGACTTGAGGATGTCGAGCAGCGGGTCGAAGGCCTCCGGGCCGAGGTCGCTGACCCGCTCGAGCGTCGCCGGGGCCGACAGCAGCGACAGGTTGTCCGAGCAGCGCGACAGCAGGCGGTCGACGAAGGCGGTATCGACACGGTCGGGCGAGAAGACCGCATCGGCGATGCCCTGCGGCGGGTCCTGGTTGAAGTCCAGGCCGCCGGTGCCGAAGGCGATATCCATGTCGGCGATGCAGGTATCGACACCGATGTCGCGCGAGATCGCCCAGGCGAGGTTGTGGGCGATGCTGGACGCACCGACGCCGCCCTTGGCGCCGATGACGGCGATGATGCGGCCGACCGGCTTGGCGCCCTCTGTGGCATAGAGGTTCGACACGGCGCGGATCACGTCGAGCACGCCGATGGGGCCGATCAGATAGTCGCTGACGCCGCGCCCCATCAGGTCGCGATAGAGGACGATGTCGTTGACCTGACCGACGACGATGACTTTCGTGGTGGCGTCACAGACCTCGGCCAGTTCGTCGAGATAGCCGAGGATCTCGCCCTTGCGACCGAGGGTCTCGAGAATCACGACATTGGGGGTCGGCGCCGAACGGTAGGCCTCCACGGCGCCGGGCGCGCCGCCCATCTGGACACGGACATGCGCCTTGTCCATGCGCCGGTCCTCGGCGGCGTCGGCGATGACGGAGGCCAGTTCCGCCGTCTCGCAGAAGGCCTGGAGCGAAATGCGCGGCACCGCGGCGATCTGATCGCCTGCGGCCTCGTCGGACTGGATGACGTCGTCTGTCACGGGATCAGCCTCCGCCTCGCACGGCGCTCTTGATGTCGGTGAGCGGCTGCATCGGGGTGTGGACGGTGTGCGGACCGGGCGCATCGCCGCGGCGGTACCGGCCGAGCACGGTCTGGCGGCGTGCGGAATCCGGTCGGGTCTCGGCGCGCGGCTGCAGCAGGTCGTTCGGGTTGGCGACGATGGAGGCCAGATTGTGCTGGGTGGCGCAGCCGTGGTTCCAGTTCGGCCGGTTCAGCGGGTTGGTGGTGCCCGGCCCGGCGCCGAGATCCTCCGGCCACTGGCCGCACTGGGTCGCGACGTAGGCGCCCTGCGGCCCGACAACGATGGGATGGCGGACGCGATAGTCGTGCGGATAGGGGTCATGCATCGTGGCGACCGACTTGCAGCCGCCAAGCGCGATGGCCGCGCCGAGAAGGGCCAGCCTGGCCGTGGTCCCGAACGACATGATGCTACCCCTCTGGAATGTCAGGCGGTCAGTCACGGATGAACCCCACGGGACCGTTGAAGCGACCGCGGGCGGGCGCTGCCTGGCCCGAGCCGTAGATGCGATTGAGACGACCGATGAGAATGCCGGCCGGATCCGAGGCATCCTGGAAATTGTCGTCCGGGCGAGCGAGTTGGTTGGCGGTCGTCGGCCGCACGATGTAAGGCGTCACCATGACGACGAGCTCGGTCTGGCCGCGCTGGTAGTCGCGGGAGCGGAACAACGCGCCGAGCACCGGGACGTTGAGAAGACCCGGCGTGCCGGAGATGTTCTGCCGGGTCTGCTCCTGCAGGAGGCCCGCCATCACCATGGTGCCGCCGGAGGGCAGTTCGACCGTCGTGTCGGCACGGCGGGTGCGCAGGCCGCGCACCGTGATGTTGGTGAGCTGCACGGTCAGCTGATTGTCGATCTCGCTGACCTCGACACCGACGCGCAGGCTGATGCGCCCCTCCGACAGGACGACCGGCGTGAAGGCGAGGCCGATGCCGAAGGGCTTGAACTCGATCGTCACGTTGCCCGACAGGTCGCGACCGGTGGGGACGGGGAACTCGCCGCCGGCCAGGAACTTCGCCTGCTCACCGGAAATGGCGGTGAGCGTCGGCTCGGCCAGCGTGCGCACGAGCCCGTTCTCCTCGAAGGCCTGGATCGTGCTCGTGAAGACGTTGTTGCCGACGCGTGTGCCGATGACGGCGGAATTGGCCGGCGCGGTGCCCGTGGCGTTGTAGCTGCCGGCCGTCAGCAGGCCGTAGACGAAGCCGCCCGCATTGCCGAGATTGCCGGTGGCGCCGGTGAGGGTCGACGTCGGATCGAAAGCGCCGAGATTGACGCCGAGCTGCTTGATGGCGGTGCGCTGGATCTCCGAGACGGTCACCTTCAGGTGGACCTGGTCGCGGCCGCGGATGGCGATGGCGTTGACCACCTTCTTCTCGTCGCCGACGAGCCGCGCGGCGATGTCGATCGCCTGCTGCGCCTCGAGGGGGGTTGCCACCGATCCCGACACGACGACGGAATCGTTGACCGAGCGGACCTCGATATTGCCGTGCGGCAGGGCCGAGCGGAGCGTCTGCCGGAGGCCGACGAGATCGCGGCCGACCTCGATGTCGTAGGAGGCGATCTGCCGGCCCTCGCCGTCGAGGAAGAAGACGTTGGTCTGGCCGACGGCAACGCCGATGAGGAAGGCGCGGCGGGCGGAGCGCACGACCGCGTTGGCGATGGCCGGATTGGCGACGATGACGTCGCGGGCATCGCGCGGCAGTTCCACGGGAAGCGACTTGCCGACGCCCAGGACAATCGTATGGGAGCCCGCCGTGGAGGCCGGCTGGCGCGCGACCGTCGTCTGCTGGCGCGGCGCATGGGCCGTCTGCGCCGCGACCTGCGGGATCACCGCGACGAACGCCGCCAGGGCGACGAAGAAGGTCCGGCCGGCCATGACCGAGGATCGCATCATGGTGTGCATCGGGGTGTCTTTCGAAGGGGGTGCGGACTGCGGGCGCTGCGACATCATTCGGGTCCCTGGCCACCGGCGACGGATCGTACGCCGTGCCTGACGATGGCGATGCGGCCCTCGTTGCCGCCGAACAGGGCATCGCCGGAGCCGGCCGCCTCGCCGGCGAGATTGGAAACGGCGGAATCGGCAAGGCTGCGCAGCGACAGGGAAAGGGTTCCCAGTTCGCGCGCCAGCGCCAGGGTCTCGGCCTGACCAGGCGTCAGTTCGAGTGTCGCGGTGCGGCCGACGATGGTCTTCTCGCCACCGCGCTCCTCGACCACCTGGTCGATCGCGAGGATGCGGACGTTGCGCAGCACCGTCGAGGTCGAGTGGGTCATGCCCTCGGCCTGGGCGGCGGCATTGCCGATGCGGCGCGCCAGAATGACGTCGACGCGGTCGTTCGGCAGGATGAAGGCGCCGGCGCCGCGCGAGGGGTCGTCGATCGGGGCGGCGATGGCGCGCATGCCAGGCGTCAGGATCGCCGACATGAAGCCGCGATTGCCCTTGACCAGGCGGGCGGGCCGGATCGGCTCGCCGGCGACGAAGGTGGTGCGCACGATGGAGCCGACCACCTCATCCATGGCGGCGGTTCCGCTGTCGCCGCTGCGGCGCACGACGAAGTTGCCGGTTCCGGCCTCTTCCGGCCAGCGGCGCCACATCACCTCGCCCGGTGCGACGATCTTGCCGAGCGGCAGGTCGACCGCGGCGACGAGGACCTCGACGGTCGGAATGGCCGGCGCAGGGGCAGCCGCCTGCTGGGGCGTGGGAGCCGGCGGGCGGCGGTCGCCCATCAGCATCGCGGCAAGACCGCCGGCGCCGAGGGCGACGGCTATGACAACGATCTGTGCAGGCTTCAAACGCATCCCACGAACCCTCGACACGCGACCGGGCGCACGTCGCCCTGTCTGAAGCCGGATTCGATCAGGGAAAGGTCAACTTATGGTTAATTGCCGGTGAGCAAGTTGACTTAACGAAAGATGATCGCGCCACAGCCCACCTGACGCCGGCTCCGTCAGCGCAAGGCACCCGTCATCCAGAAGCTGGACGGGTAGAGCATCAGGCCGGCGGCCGCGAGGGCGATGCCATAGGGAATACCGGTGCGTGCATCGGTGATCCGGGCGTACCAGCCCTCGCGCAGAAGGAAGGGCGGGTGGAGCGGAGATCCGCGCAGGGCGAGAAGTCCGAGGGTGAGAAGGCCGCCGAAGATCGAGGCGAAGACCGCATATTCCAGGAGCTGGCTCCAGCCGAGCCACAGGGCCGTCGATGCGGCGAGCTTGGCATCGCCGCCGCCCATCCAGCCGAGCGCGAAGCAGACGAAGCCGACGGACAGGACAAGGAAGCCGGCGGCCACATGCATGCCGATGATCGGCCAGGCCATGCCGGTGAACAGCGCCATCGCGAAGAAGCCGGTGATGAGAACCAGCGAAACCCTGTTCGAAATGGTCATGGTGAAGAGGTCGCTCGCCGCCGCGAACGCCATCATCGCCGGAAAGATCAGAAGGATCGCGAACTCGAACATGGGCCTCTCTCAGACATCGGCAGCCCGACCATGGAGGCCAGCCGGTTTCAGGACAGTGAATGCAGCAGTGCCGTCAGACCGGTGAGCACGCCGGCGGCAAGGACCATGGCGACAAGACGGACATCACGGCCCTGCTCATGTCGAAGCGCCGCGAGCGGCGAGGTATCCAGCGTCGCGGGAACCGCCCTGCGCCGTGTCTGGATGGGAGCCGGAATGCCGCTCATCGTTATGTCCCTGGAAAGGCCAATGGCCCGCCGGTGGCGGGCCATTGAGATTGGGCAAAGCTCGCGATCACTTCAGCGCGGTGTTGATGTTGGTGAAGGTCGTGTTGACCTTGGAACCGAGGTTGTAGACGGCGGTGATGACGACGGCGGCGATGCCGGCGGCGATCAGGCCGTACTCGATGGCGGTGGCGCCCGAGTTGTCCTGGGCGAAACGAGCGAAGAGGCTCTTCATGGCTGACTCCTAGTGTCCACGTTGCGCTGTGACGCGCTGTCCGCCGGTCTTTTCATGATCCGTTCGAACTGGAAGCACACTAGCAGGCACGTCTTGCGCCTTCGTTAAATCGAGTTGCTGAATTTCCGTAACAGCCTACCGTCGAAAACTTGGTTAATGTGGGCTTGACCCGTGTCGAATATGGTTTAATTCCATTAATTATCGCGTCATTATTCGACAAATGGAAAGTTATACGGAAAACTCTGAAACGTTCCTGCACATTACCTTAGGTTGCTTGTGAGACAGTTCGAGTAATTTGCTGAGTGTCGGGCAGATCAGAGCGGCATTGCGCGCCATCAATAGATGTCCCGGCTGCCCATCAGTCCGCCCGTTGATGTCAGGATCCGATAACAGACAGACCAGACATTTCTCAGGACAGTCGACCTGTCCTTCTATGGCTGCAAGGCTCAGCGACCAGGCACGGTTTCGCGCCTGGTCGCACTGGCATGGATGGCCGCCCGACGAGGGGCGCACAGCCTACTTGATGGCGGCTTCGATGTTGGTGAAGGTCGTGTTGACCTTGGAACCGAGGTTGTAGACGGCGGTGATCACGACGGCGGCGATACCGGCGGCGATCAGGCCGTACTCGATGGCGGTGGCGCCCGAGTTGTCCTTGGCGAAACGGGCAAAGAGGGTCTTCATGGCTGGCTCCTGGTGTCCACGTGGTGAAAGCGCCATTCGGCGTCGCCCGCCGGTCACTGAAAGGACCCGGTCGAACTGTCGTGATCATGCAGGCGAACTCTTGAAGCCCAGTTAAATCGATGGCGGTCATTCGCTATGTTTCCCCATATTCTACGATTTATCGCACTTGAATTCGATAGTTTCAATTTTAAACAATATTATTTCCCTCGTAATCCTCTGCATCTTGCTGGAATATACGCTCGATGCGCGATGGTGTGCGAAGCAATGAGAAGCCATCATCTGGGACGTCCTGACCGGTCTGTTCGGGAAAGAATGCCGTGGCGAGACACATCTCGGAATTGGCAATTCATTCACCATTTTCTGATTGTCTGGGACGCGCAATCAGGTCCGCCCTCCGAGCGAGAGCTTCGATGAACACAATGATACGGCGCACTGGCCCGTTCGACACCCGTTCGCGCATCGGCGTCACCGTCGCGGCGCTGTGCCTCGCCCTCGTGGCCGGTGGCAGAGCCTCCGCCACGGAAACCCCGCTCGCCGGCGCCGCCTCGCCGGATCTCGCCGCGGTCGTGGCCCAGGGCATGACCGTCACCATGGATCAGGCGCGCGTCATGCGCTTGCCCGCGCACGTATCGACCCTCGTCATCGGCAATCCGCTGATCGCCGATGCCACGGTCCAGCGCGGCGGACTGATGGTGCTGACCGGCAAGAGTGTCGGCTCGACCAACCTGATCGCGCTCGACGGGCGCGGCGAGCAGTTGCTGACCATCCAGATCCGGGTGCGTCCGCAGAACGATGCCGTCGTGCAGGTCTATCGCGGCGTCGACCGCGAGACCTATTCCTGCTCGCCCACCTGCGAGAGGACCATCGCGGTCGGCGACTCGAAGGCCTTCTTCGACACCGCCCTCGGCAATTCGCGGTCGCGCGACGGTGCCGCAAGCGGCATTACTCCGCGCTGAGCCCTCGACCAAGGGCCGTCTTCAGATTCCGTAAATTCCCGGGCTCAGGGCAAGGGTTCGTCAAGAGGTTTACGTCAGGATAGCCGCCTTGAGGTCGTGGAAATCCCGACAGGGAACGGCGGAGGCTTGGGCATGTCTGGTGCGTGGATTGGCTCGACGATCGGCGACAGGATCGCCAGGTTGCGCCGGACCCTGATCCGCCTCGGCTTCGTCCGGCCGCGGATCGTGCGCCGCTTCGGGCGCCGGCAGGACGGCGTCGCCGCGGTGGAGTTCGCGCTGGTGGCAGGGCCCTTCCTGTTCCTGCTCTTCGCCATCATCGAGGTCTCGATGGTCTTCTTCGCCGGTCAGGTGCTGGAGACGGCCACGGCCAGCGCCTCGCGCCTCATCATGACCGGGCAGGCGCAGACCCAGAACTTCGACCAGACGGCGTTCAAGAACGAGATCTGCAACAAGACCAATGCCCTGATGAACTGCGCCGGGATCGCGGTCGATGTCCGCACCTATTCGAACTTCGGCTCGGCCAGCACCTCCAAGCCCGTCTCGGGCGGCACGGTGAACTACGGCAGCATGACCTATAATCAGGGTACCGGCGGCGACATCGTCGTGGTGCGCGCGGTCTATGAATGGCCGGTCCTGATGCCGACCTTCGGCCTGACCATCGGCGACCTCGCCAACGGCAAGCGCCTGCTCATGGCCACAGCCGCCTTCCGCAACGAACCGTTCTGATGGAGCGTCGGATGATCGCCGTATCGCCGATCCGCAAAGCCGCGACCCTCGCCCGGCGCGCGGCTGACACCGTCAGCGCCCTGCGCCGCGACCGCCGCGGCGTGTCGGCCGTGGAATTCGCCCTCATCCTGCCGCTCATGGTCACGCTGTTCCTCGCCACCGTCGAGACGACGCAGGGTCTGCAGGCCGACCGCAAGGTGTCGCTCGCTGCCCGCACCCTGTCCGACCTCTCGTCGCAGGCAACGGTGATCTCCAACACCGACATGAGCAACATCATGGATGCGACAGCCGATATCATCGCGCCCTTCGCCATGACGCAGGCGCAGGTCGTCGTCACCGGAATCCAGACGGACATTCTCGGCGTCTCGCGCGTCGTGTGGAGCGATGCCCGCAACACCACCCGCTACACATGCGGCCAGACCATGACGGTTCCGACAGAACTGAAGCCGGCTATCGGCACCGCCGGCTTCCTGGTGCTCGCCGAGGTCAAGTTCTACTACACGCCGACAGTCGCCTATCTGATCTCGGGCACCATCACGCTGTCCGACCGCCTCTATACCCGCCCCCGCATCGGCGAGACTGTCAGCCGGACGCCGAACCAGGGTTCGGGCTGTATCTGACCTACCAACGGCTGGCGGGCAGACGCGGCAGAGCGAGCCCCAGCCGCCGGGCCATTCCCTGTGCGGCCGCCTCGGCTGAGGCAAAGGTCGCCTGCAGCAGATAGCCCCCTGTCGGAGCCTCCCAGTCGAGCATCTCGCCGGCGACGAAAACCCCGGGCATCTTCGTGAGCGCGAAACCGTCCCCCACCTCGTCGAAGCGGACGCCGCCGGCCGTGGAGATGGCCCTGTCGAGGGCGCGCACCGCGGTCACCCCGAGGGGAACGGCCTTGATCAGCGACGCGAGGGCCTCCGCGTCGCGCGGCAGCGGGCCGCCCGTCGCCTCGCGCAGCAGACCGATGGCCTGGGGGGGCAGGGAGAGTTGCTTCTTTAGGATGCTGGAAAGCGAGTCCTTCGCCCGCGCCCGGTCCAGCCTGGTCCGCAGTATCTCGACCGCCGCATCCGGCTTGAGGTCGATATGGATGACGGCGCTTCCCTCCGCCGCCACGGCGTCGCGGATCACGGCAGTGAGGGCATAGACGGCGCCCCCTTCCAGCCCATGGGTGGTGATGACCGCCTCGCCGCGGCTGGTCTGGCCGACGACTGTCAGCGCGATCGGCTTCAGCGGCTGACCCGCGAAGCGATCGCGAAAATCGGCTGTCCAGTCGATCTCGATCCCCATATTCGCCGGGCGCAGGTCCGCGACGGCGATGCCCTTGCCTCTCAGGATCGCCGTCCAGCCGCCGTCGGAGCCCATGCGCGGCCAGCTCGCGCCGCCGAGCGCGAGGAGGGCGGCGTCACAGGGCACCGCGCGTGGACCTTCCGGACCGACGACCGCAAGGCTGCCGTCCGCCGGGAAGCCGACGAAGCGATGCCGCATCGCCAGCGTCACACCGAGGTCGGAGAGGCGGGCGAGCCAGGCGCGGACCAGCGGCGAGGCCTTGAACGCGACCGGGAACACCCGGCCTGATGAGCCGACGAAGGTCGTCTGGCCGAGGCCCTCGACCCAGGCCCGCAGCGCTGGCGGGGGAAAGGCCTCGAGCGCTGCCCGCAACAGCGGCGGCAGGTTTCCATAGCGCGCGAGGAAGGCTTCGCGTGGCTCCGAATGGGTGAGGTTGAGCCCTCCCCGGCCGGCGAGGAGCAACTTGCGCGCCGGCGAGGCCATGTGGTCGAAGACCGTCACCGTGGCGCCGGCCGCGGCCAGCCGTTCCGCCGCGTAGAGGCCGGCCGGACCGGCCCCGACGACCATGACCGCAGGCCGGCCGCCGCTCATCCGCCGAGATGCGCCGCGACCGCGGCGCGCTGCCCCGCATCGAGATGCAGGCCGAGCTTGGAGCGCCGCCACAGCACGTCGTCGGCCGTCACCGCCCATTCCTCGCGCTTCAGATAGGCGATCTCGGCCTCCGTCAGGCCGCAACCGAAGTCGCGGCCGAGATCGGACATGGAGGTCGCGCCATCGAGGATCGCCTTCGCGCGGGTGCCATAGGACCGGGCGAGGCGCGCGGCCACCTGCGGATCGAGGAAGGGATGGCTGCGCCACAGCCCCTCGCCACAGGAATAGGGAAGGTCGGCCGGATAGTCGCCTCCCGGCAGCGCCGCCTTGCCGGTCCAGCCGATCCGGTCGCGCAGCACCGGCAGGTCCGCGGCCAATTGCTCAAGGGCGCTGATGGCGAGACGCCGGTAGGTGGTGATCTTGCCGCCGAAGACGGAGAGAAGCGGCGCAACGGTGCCGCCGCCGTCCTTGTGCAGGACGTAGTCGCGCGTCGCTTCCTGCGCGGCTGAGGCACCGTCGTCGTAGAGCGGACGGACGCCGGAATAGGTCCAGACGACATCGCCCACGGTCACCCCCTGGCGGAAATACTCGCTCGCCGCCGCGCAGAGATAGGCGATCTCCGCATCGCTCGCCTTCACCGCCGCCGGGTCGCCGGCATAGTCCTGATCGGTGGTGCCGATCAGCGTGAAATCCTGCTCGAAGGGGATCGCGAAGATGATGCGGTTGTCGGAATTCTGGAAGATGTAGGCCCGGTCGTGGTCGAAGATGCGCGGCACGACGATGTGCGAGCCCTGGACCAGCCGGACCTTCGCCGGCGGCGTCGTTCCGGCGACACCGGTGAGAAAGCTCTCGACCCAGGGGCCGGCTGCGTTGACCAGCGCCTTCGCCGTCACCGTCTCCTGGCCACCGGTCGCCCGGTCCTCAAGCGTAACGCGCCACAGCCCATCCTCACGCGCAGCGGCCACGGCCCGCGTGCGGGTGCGGATGACGGCACCACGATCAGCCGCGTCGCGCGCGTTCAGCACCACCAGCCGCGCATCGTCGACCCGGCAGTCGGAATATTCGAAGCCCTTACAGAAGCCGGGTTTCAAGGGCTGGCCAGCAGCATCGGTCGTCAGGTCCAGCGTGCGGGTCGGCCAGAGGCGCTTGCGGCCGCCGAGGTGGTCGTAGAGGAACAGGCCGAGCCGCAGCAGCCACGCCGGGCGCAGGCCCTTGTGGTGCGGCAGCACGAAGCGCAGCGGCCGGATGATGTGCGGCGCGATGCCCCAGAGCACCTCGCGCTCGATCAATGCCTCGCGGACGAGGCGGAACTTGTAAAATTCGAGGTAGCGCAGGCCGCCATGGATCAGCTTCGTCGACCATGACGAGGTCGCGCTGGCGAGATCGTCCTGCTCGACCAGCATGACGCTGGCGCCGCGCCCGGCGGCATCGCGCGCGATGCCGGCTCCGTTGATGCCTCCGCCGACCACCAGAAGGTCGACCGTTCCATCGGCCATGCTATTCCCCGTGCGCCCGGCGCCCTTGACCTTCGTCTGACGCCTTTTGCCTTCCGCCGCAAGGGCCGACGGTGGCACTATGGCTGGCAACCGACGCGGCTCCAGCCGCGCCATCGCATGGGGAAACGCGCATGCCGTCCACCGGACACCGTCCCGTCATTGTCGCCATCGACCAGGGCACGACGTCGTCGCGGGCCATCGTCTTCGCGGCCGATCTCAGCGTCGTGGCTGTCGCCCAGCAGGAGTTCACGCAGCACTTCCCGGCCTCGGGCTGGGTCGAGCACGAGCCGGAAGACATCTGGTCAGGCGTGGTCGCCACCACCCGCAAGGCGCTGGCCAAGGCCGGCGTGACGACGGCCGACGTCGCCGGCATTGGCATCACCAACCAGCGCGAGACCGTCGTCGTCTGGGACCGGGCGACGGGAAAGGCGATCCACCGGGCCATCGTCTGGCAGGACCGGCGCACCTCGACGACCTGTGCGCGCCTGCGGGAAGAGGGCCACGAAGCACTGGTCAAGTCGCGGACGGGGCTGGTCATCGATCCCTATTTCTCCGGCACCAAGCTCGCCTGGATCCTGGACACCGTTCCGGGCGCCCGCGCCCGTGCCGCGCGTGGCGAACTCGCCTTCGGCACCATCGATTCCTTCCTGCTCTGGCGCCTGACCGGCGGCAGGGTCCATGCGACGGATGCGACGAATGCATCGCGCACCATGCTCTTCGACATCCATCGCGGTGAATGGGACACCGACCTTTGCCGGCTCCTCGACGTACCCATGGCGATGCTTCCCGAGGTGAAGGATTGCGCCGCCGCCTTCGGCACGACCGACCCCGCCCTCTTCGGCGGCGCGATCGCCATCGGCGGCATGGCCGGCGACCAGCAGGCGGCGACGGTCGGCCAGGCCTGCTTTACGCCGGGCATGATGAAGTCGACCTACGGCACCGGCTGCTTCGCGTTGCTCAATACGGGTCCGGAAGCCGTGACCTCACGCAACAAGCTGCTGACCACCATCGCCTACCAGTTGGACGGCCAGCGGACCTATGCGCTGGAAGGCTCGATCTTCGTCGCCGGCGCCGCCGTGCAATGGCTGCGCGACGGACTGGGGATCGTAAAGATGGCGGGCGAGACGGGGGCGCTGGCGGCTGCCTCCGATCCCAACCAGGAGGTGATCCTGGTGCCGGCCTTCGTCGGCCTCGGCGCACCCTACTGGGACGCCGACTGCCGCGGCGCCATCTTCGGCCTGACGCGCGGCACGGGACCGAAGGAGATGGCGCGGGCGGCGCTGGAGAGCGTCTGCTTCCAGACCTCGGACCTGCTCGGCGCCATGAAGGCGGACTGGCCAGGGGCCGGGGCTTCGGGAACGGTGCTGCGCGTCGATGGCGGCATGGTCGCTTCCGACTGGACCATGCAGCGCCTCGCCGACATTCTGGACTCCCCCGTCGACCGGCCGAAGGTTCTGGAGACGACCGCCCTCGGCGCCGCCTATCTCGCAGGCCTCGCGCAGGGCGTCTGCCCGCCGCCGGCGGAGTTCGCCAAGAGCTGGGCGCTGGACCGGCGCTTCACGCCGAGGATGGACGCGGAGACGCGGCAGGCGAAGCTGGCTCGCTGGAAGGACGCGGTGGCGCGCACGCTGACGAGGCGGTGACTGTCAGCTCAGATCGAAGGGCACGACCTTGCGGCGGTCGGTCGGCACGCGGATCTCGCGGTCGATCGGCGGCACGGCACGCTGGTGACAGTTGGCGCGCTCGCAAATGCGGCAGGAGACGCCGATCTTGGCGACATGGGCGTCGGCCTTGAGATCGATGCCCTCGGAATAGACGATCTCGCCGGCATAGGACGTCTCGCAGCCGAGCCCGAAAGCATAGCGGCGCACCGGCGCGCGCCAGTGGGGAGCGCCCTTGGTGACGGCACGGGCGAGCGACAGATAGCGGATGCCATCCGGCATCTCCGCGACCTGGACGAAGGTTCGCCCGGCCTGCTCGAAGGCCTCGTGAACGTTCCACAGAGGGCAGGCGCCGCCGAAGCGGGCGAACTGGAATCGCGTTGCCGAGTGGCGCTTGATGACATTGCCGGCCCGGTCGACCTTGACGAAGTAGAAGGGGATACCGCGCTGGCCGGAACGCTGCAGCGTCGACAGGCGATGGCAGATCTGCTCCAGGCTGGCGCCGAAGATCCGACCGAGCCAGTCGAGGTCGTGGCGGGTGTCCTTGGCCGCGGCGAGGAAGCGCCGGTAGGGCAGCAGCAGCGCCCCGGCGAAGTAGTTGGCCAGGGCGACGCGGCCGATGTCGCCGGCCGCGCGCGAGCGGAAGCCCGCCCCCGACACGATGCCCGCCATGGTGTCGGACTGCTCGAGCCGGGCGATGCGGTTGGCGAGCAGGAAGGCGCGCGTGGAAGAGTCGAGCGAGCCATCGAGGACGATGATGTTGGGACCGGCCTCGTAGCGCTCGAGGATGTCGTCGCCGAGGTTGCCGTTGACATCGACGTTGAGGCCATGGCGGGCGGCGAGATAACCGGCGAGAACCTGAAGCCGGTCGCTGGCGGCGGCGAGGCCGAGGCGCTCGGCGAGGTCCTCGGCGGCCCGGTCGAGGTCGTCGACATAGTTGTCGACGTAGTGGAAATAGTCGCGCACCTCCTCGTAGGGCAGCAGGGCGCCCGCCGTCTCCTCGCCCGAGGGCGGCAGGATGGGCGTATCGCCTGCCGCCTGCAGGCGCTCGCCGAGGCGGCGGGCCGTCTGGTGCAGCCTCAGGAAGGCGCGGGCGAAGGCCGGACTGTCGGAGGCGACGCGCTTGAGGTCCTGCAGGCTGGGCGCCGTGTCGGTCAGGAGAGGGTCTGCCGAGGCCTCGCGCAGGTCGGTGACGAGCCGGTCGGTGTCGTCGGTGGCGAAGGTCGCCAGATCCACCCCGAAAGTCTGGCCGAGCGCGACCAGGACACTCGCCGTGACGGGGCGCTGGTTGTTCTCGATCTGGTTGAGATAGCTGACCGACAGGCCCAGCCTCTGCGCAAAGGCGGTCTGTGTCAGGCGCGTCTCTTCACGCAACCTGCGCAGGGCGGGCCCGACGAAAACCTTCCTCGACATGGCGCGGCCTCCTGTCCCGACCGTTCGGCATAGTCCGATCCATATCGGTCATAAGGTGGAAATGCAAAAATTTTGCAATTTCGCAGCATGACCTTTCGCATTTTGACGCCGGCTCGGGCGGTGCTAGCCTTTGTCCCAATCAAGATCGAAACAAACGACGCGCCAACTGGCTCCTGGAGGACACGACCATGACCGCCGACACTCTCGCCAGCACCCGCGACACGCTTCAGTTCGCCGTGCGACACCCCTTCCCCATCGTCGCCGAGACGATCGAGGCCCTCGTGCGCGCCGGCCATCCCGGCGCGCTCGCCACCGACCCGGCCAAGGCGATGCTCGTCATCGCCACGCTCGCCGATCTCGACACGCTCGATCTGGCGCCGGAAGCGCGCGTCGCCGTCCTCATCGACCATGCGGACCGCCGTCCCGTGCAGGAAGCGCGCAGCCGCGGAGCGGTGGCGGCGCTTCCGCTCGACCTGCCCGCCGATCATCTGCGCGCCGCGTTGGCGAGCGTCCTCTCGGCGCGCACCTGGTGGCCGGTGGTGATCGCCGTCGATCCCGAGGGCGACCTGTCCTCGTCGCGCAAGCTCGACGCCCTCTCCGGCCAGCAGTTCAAGGTCCTCGACCTGATGAGCCGCGGCCGCCTCAACAAGCAGATCGCCTATGACCTCGGCATCTCCGAGGGCACGGTGAAGTCGCACGTCTCCTCGATCCTGCGGAAGCTCGGCGTCGAGCGGCGCACGCAGGCCATCGCCACCTTCATCACCGCCCACGAGGCGATTGCGCGCATGCCGCTGCGGGCGACCCCCGACGGCGCCGCCGCCCATCTGTCCCGCGCCACCCACGCGGCGCGCTGACGCGCTCTTTGGCATGGATCATTGGCAGGCCGGACGTCGTCGCCGTAAGGTGACGACGTTCCTCGTCTCGTCACAGGGTCAAGCCATGTCGCGCTCACCTGCCAAGATTGCAGCCGCCGTCCTCGTGCTTCTCGCCTCCACCGCCGGGCTCGCCGCCCAGGACTACGGCGCCTGGTCCTGCCGGGACCTCTGGTACGAGCGCAACCAGATCTACAAGGACGCCGGATACTGCTTCTCGACGCCGCGCGCCGTTCGCGCTTTCGGCAACGCCGGCTGCGTCTATGACCGTCAGGGCGACGTGCCGCTGTCGAACACCCAGCGCCGTATCATCCAGGCCATCATCCGGGCCGAGCGATTCAACGGCTGCACCGACTGACGGCCGTCCTGTGATCTCGGCCCCATCGCGGCGCGCGGTCCTCGGCGTCCTCGCGGCGCCGGTTCTGCTGGCGCGCGGCGCTGCGGCAGCGGCGGAAGAGACGAACCTTGCCCGGCTTGTCTCAGCCTATCCCGACCATCTGTCCGGGATCGACGGCGCCGACCTCGTCTGGAGGGACGGGGCGCGCATGCCCACCGGCGCCGACCTGCCGGCCCGTCCCTTCGAGACCATGCTGCGCGATGCGACGCTCGCCGACCAGTTGCGCCAGCCCTACGAGGCGGGACGTCCTTCCGGGGCTCCCGCACGCGATCACAGCCCCGGCCGGCTTCGCAACACCGCCTTTTTCGTGAAGATGTATGACGACTGCCGGCGCGGCGGGGCTGCCGGGCGCCAGCGCAGCGTCACCTGGATGCCGCAGACGAAGCCGCAGCGCGTGCCTATGACAACCGTGAACGACGTGGCGACACGGCTCGAGCGTGTCATCGACGGGCTCGAGGGCCTGCCCGACCGGCTCAAGGCCTATCTCGTGCCCTCGGGCGGCACGTTCAACTGCCGCGCGGTGGCCGATACCGGACTGCTCAGCATGCACGCCTATGCTGCGGCCATCGACATCGCGGTGGCCCAGTCCGACTACTGGTCGTGGGCCCGGGCGCGTGGCGAGATCCCCTACCGCAACCGCATTCCCTACGAGATCGCCGAGGTCTTCGAGGCGGAGCGGTTCATCTGGGGCGGCAAGTGGTATCACTACGACACGATGCACTTCGAATACCGGCCCGAACTGATCGGGTAGAACGGTCCGGTCTCCAGGGAGTGCCGCCTACAGGATGAACCGGCTGAGGTCGGCGTTCTTGGCGAGATCTCCGACCGTCTTGCGCACATAGTCGCCGTCGATCGTCACCGTCTCGCCGGCCCGGTCGGTGGCCGTGAACGAGATGTCGTCCAGCACCCGCTCGATGATGGTCTGCAGCCGCCGCGCGCCGATGTTCTCCACCGAGGCGTTCACCTCGACCGCCAGGTCGGCGATGGCGTCCACCGCGTCGTCGGTCAGCACGAGATCAACACCCTCGGTCTTCATCATGGCGATGGACTGGCGGGTCAGGCTCGCTTCCGTCTCGGTCAGGATGGAGCGCAGGTCCTCGCGCGTCAGCGGTTTCAGCTCGACGCGGATCGGCAGGCGGCCCTGCAGCTCGGGCAGAAGGTCCGAGGGCTTGGCGACGTGGAAGGCGCCGGAGGCGATGAACAGGATGTGGTCCGACTTCACCGGCCCGTGCTTGGTGGCGACCGTCGTGCCCTCGATCAGCGGCAGCAGGTCGCGCTGCACACCCTCGCGGGAAACCTCGCCGCCCCGGGCGCCCTCACGGCCGCAGATCTTGTCGATCTCGTCGAGGAAGACGATGCCGTTGTTCTCGACGAGATGGATCGCCTCCTGCACGAGATTGTCCTGGTCGACCAGCTTGTCGGCCTCCTCCTGCACCAGCGGGTCGTAGGCTTCCTTTACCGTCGTGCGGCGCTGCTTGGTGCGCCCGCCCATCATCTTGCCGAGCATGTCGTTGAGATTGGCGATGCCGATCTGGCCGCCGGGCATGCCGGGAATGTCCATCATCGGCAGGCCCTGCGGATTGCCCGCCGACACCTCGATGTCGATCTCCTTGTCGTCCATCTCGCCGTCGCGCAGCTTCTTGCGGAAGCTCTCGCGGGTGGCCGGCGAGGCGGTCTTGCCGACGAGGGCGTCGAGCACGCGCTCCTCGGCGCCGAGATGCGCCTTGGCCTGCACGTCGCGGCGCTTGGTCTCGCGGACGAGGCCGATGCCGACCTCGACGAGATCGCGGACGATCTGCTCGACGTCGCGGCCGACATAGCCGACCTCGGTGAACTTGGTCGCCTCCACCTTAAGGAAGGGCGCGTTGGCGAGCTTCGCCAGGCGGCGGGAGATCTCGGTCTTGCCGACGCCGGTCGGGCCGATCATCAGGATGTTCTTCGGCAGCACCTCCTCCCGCAGGCTCTCGTCGAGCTGCAGGCGACGCCAGCGGTTGCGCAGGGCGATGGCCACGGCGCGCTTGGCGTCCTTCTGCCCGATGATGTGGCGGTCGAGTTCGGAGACGATTTCGCGCGGGGAAAAGTCGGTCATCGGGACCCTGGATCGATGCGGATCGGAAGTGCGGAGAGATGGCGACTGGTGCGGCGAGATCAAGGACCCCGGCTCAGCCGCCACCCTGCTGCCAGAGCCGGATCGCATCGATGGGATGCACCAGCATGATGATGTTAAGGATCAGATTGTCGCGGATGAGGGCGGCAAGCCCCACCTCCAGCGCAATGGCAAGCCCCAGCGTCGCCCAGGCCGGCAGCAGCGCGGCGATGAGGAAGCCGACGATCATGGCGAGCGTGTCGGAGATCGAGTTGACGATACTGTCGCCGTTGTAGCCGAGGGAGATGGTGGTGGCGCGGTAGCGCTCGATGATGGTCGGCGTGTTCTCGGCAATCTCCCAGGCGCCCTCGACGACGACGGCGAGAACGAGCCGGGTCCAGATCGAGCTCTTCGGCAGGACGAGCCAGGCGAGGAAATAGAACAGGAAACCGTGGACGACATGGCTCGCCGTGTACCAGTCGGTGATGTGCTGGGAGGTCTCCGAGCTCATGACGATGCCGTGCCAGAGCTTCACCGTGCCGCAGGTACAGATCGGCACCCGGCCCATGGCGTAGAGGACGCCGGCCTGGATCGCGAGCAGCAGCAGGATCAGCGGGAGCGCCTGCCAGAGCGGAAACCCTCCGCCCTGTGGGCTGTGCGCGGGGGCCGTACCGATGGTCGGGGAGATGCGCTGGAAGGGGCTGGATGTCATGGTCATTCTGCGACCTTAACCGCCGGTGGGTCGCAAGTCATGAACTGGGCGGGGCCGAATTGTGGCAGGTCGCGCACCCAGCGCCGGACGAACCCGGCCTTCTCGAAGGCGCGGATGGAGGCGGAGTTGTCCGGGTGCGGGTCGGTGATGAGGCGCGGCACGCCCCTCGCGAAGGCTCCATCGGCGAAAGTGCGGATGAAGGCGGAGCCATGGCCCCGGCCGATCAGGTCCGCCGCGCCGATGGAGAGGTCGAGACCGAGGGTGCCCGGCGGCTCGCCGCGGAACGGGTGGTCGTCCTCGGCATTGGGATCATAGTGCTGGAAATAGCCGACGGGCCGCCCGTCGAGGAGCATGCAATAGGCCTCGACATGCGGATCGGTCAGGATGCTCTCGATCTCGGCCATCTCGCGGTCGACCTCGCCCCACCAGCGTGCGACATGCGGCCTGCCGAGCCAGGTCCTGACGAGGGACAGGTCGGCGCGGACGAGAGGGCGGAAATCGTAGGTCGGCACGGCCGGCGCCTCAGCCGATGCTCTCGATGACGACGTTGCCGTTGGTATAGACGCAGATCTCCGAGGCGATCTTCATCGCCTTGCGCACGATCTGCTCGGCATCGTGGTCGGTATCGACCAGCGCCTTCGCCGCGGCGAGGGCATAGTTTCCGCCGGAACCGATGGCGGCGATGCCGTTCTCGGGCTCCAGCACGTCACCCGTGCCGGTCAGAATCAGCGAGACGTCCTTGTCGGCGACGATCATCATCGCCTCGAGACGGCGCAGGTAGCGGTCGGTGCGCCAGTCCTTGGCGAGTTCCACGGCCGCGCGGGTGAGCTGGCCAGGAAACTGCTCGAGCTTCGCCTCCAGCCGCTCGAACAGCGTGAAGGCATCGGCCGTGGCGCCGGCAAAGCCGCCGATCACGTCGCCCTTGGCGAGGCGGCGCACCTTTCGGGCGTTGGCCTTGATCACTGTCTGGCCGAGGCTGACCTGGCCATCGCCGCCGATCACGACCCTTCCGTCCTTGCGGACCGAGCAGATGGTGGTGGCGTGCCAGCCGGGAAAGGCGTTGTCGCTGGTGGAATTCATGGAACCTCCGGGAAGGGGAGATGTAGGCTGATCGCCGACGGACGCAAGGCGGGGCATCAGGCCGTCCTCAGCCGCCATGCGCGGCGAGCAGCTTCTTCGAGGCCGCGCCACGCCAGGCGGCGGTCAGGATCGACATCACCAGGGCCTTGTCGGCCGCCCGGAGCGAAACCGTGGTCCAGCCCTGCCTGCCCCAGCCGCCGGCGACGGGGGCGACGATCGCGGGGGCGCTTTCGATGAAGAACGCCTGCTCGTCAGGCGTCAGCCTGACATTCATGTCGCCGGTTGCGCCGAATGTCGCGAAAATCCGGCCCTTGCCCGCCCTGACCGCGGTGCGGTCGAAATGGGGATGGGCGGCTGCCTCGGGCATGGCGAGGGCGCAGGCGAATGCATCATCGTGGGTCATGGGGACTTTCCCAAGGCAGTTTGCGCCTCATCATGCCATGGCGACGGCCTGCCCGCGTCAGCAGCGCCAGAAGCCGGCAACCAAGCCGCGCGCTTCGCCTTTCCAAACCGGTCGCGCGGCTGATAGAAGTCGCCCCATCGTCCGGAGAGAGCCATGCGCAAGGGCCAGATCACCCGCACCACCAAGGAAACGGACATTGCGGTGTCCGTCGACCTCGACGGCTCCGGCCGCGCCGAGGTCGCGACCGGGGTGGGCTTCTTCGACCACATGCTCGACCAGATCGCACGTCATGGGATGATCGACCTGACCGTGAAGGCGACGGGCGACCTTCACATCGACGACCACCACACGGTGGAGGATGTCGGCATCGCGCTCGGACAGGCGGTGCGCCAGGCGCTCGGCGACATGAAGGGCATCACCCGCTATGCCGACGTCCACCTGCCGATGGACGAGACGCTGACCCGCGTCGCCGTCGACGTGTCGGGACGGCCCTTCCTCGTCTTCCGCACCGAATTCGCCCGCCACAAGATCGGTACCTTCGACACCGAGCTGGTGCGCGAGTTCTTCCAGGCCTTCGCCATGAATGCCGGCATCACCCTGCATGTCGAGACGCTCTACGGCGACAATGCCCACCACGTCGCCGAAAGCTGCTTCAAGGGCCTCGCGCGCGCGCTGCGCGCCGCCTTCGCCATTGATGCCAGACGGGCGAACGAGGTTCCCTCGACCAAGGGTGTGCTCTGATGGCCCGACAGACGAGCTTCACCGTCCACCTGCCGCCAGCGGGGCTCGACAAGGACGAGGCCATCGAGTTCGTGCCCGATTCCTTTTCCCCCATCGCGTTCCTGGCCCCCTGGGCGTGGTTCGCGTGGAACCGCATGTGGCTGGTGACCTTCGCCTATCTCGCCGTCATCGGGCTCCTGGTCCTCGGGCTCATCCTGGCCGGCCTGTCGCCGATGATGCGCACACTGATCACCTCGGCCCTCAGCCTGCTGATCGGCCTCGAGGCGACGAACCTCAAGCGCTGGACGCTGCGCCGCCGTGGCTTCCGCGAGGTGGCCGTGGTCGTCGCCACGTCGCGCGGAGACGCCGAGCGCCACTATTTCGCCGAGCGGACCACCGGCGCCGCGACACGGACAGACTCGCCGTCGCCGGGGCGCCCCCTTGCGCCAGCGCAGATGCAGGCCTCGCAGCCCGTCATCGGCCTCTTTCCCGAAGCGGAGCCTGGCGGGCGGGGCGCAAGGTGAGCGTCGCCATCGTCGACTACGGCTCGGGCAACCTGCACTCGGCGCAGAAGGCCTTCGAGCGGATGGCCCGCGAGCGCGGGCTCAACACGCCTGTGCTCGTCACGGCCGATCCCGATCTCGTGCGCAAGGCCGACCGGATCGTGCTGCCGGGTGTCGGCGCCTTCGCCGACTGCAAGGCGGGGCTGATCGGCGTGCCCGGCATGGTGGAAGCCCTGACCGAGGCCGTGCGTGGCCGCGGACGGCCCTTCCTCGGCATCTGCGTCGGCATGCAGCTGATGGCCGGACGCGGGCTGGAGAAGGACACGACGGCGGGCCTCGGCTGGGTGCCCGGCGACATCGACCTGATCCGCCCGGCGGACGCGACATTGAAGATCCCGCACATGGGCTGGAACACGTTGAACGTCACGCGCGATCATCCCGTCCTCGCGGGCATTCCGACCGGGCCGGACGGCCTGCACGCCTACTTCGTCCATTCCTACCACCTGACCGCGACGGCGGATGACGTGATCCTCGCCGATGCCGACTACGGCGCGAAGGTCACGGCGATGATCGCCCGCGACACCATGGTGGGCACGCAGTTCCATCCCGAGAAGAGCCAGCGCCTCGGCCTGACCCTCATCGGCAATTTCCTGGAGTGGCGGCCGTGAGGCTCTTCCCCGCGATCGACCTCAAGGAAGGCCGCTGTGTGCGTTTGCGCCAGGGCGACATGGCACAGGCGACCGTCTATGCCGACAACCCCGCGGCCCAGGCGCGCGCCTTCGAGACGCAGGGCTTCGACTATCTTCACGTCGTCGATCTCGACGGCGCCTTCGCCGGCAAGCCGGTGAATGCAGCTGCCGTCGAGGCGATCCGCGCGGCGACCTCCTTCCCGGTCCAGCTGGGCGGCGGCATCAGAGACATGACGACCGTCGAGGGCTGGCTCGGCAAGGGCGTCTCGCGCGTCATCATCGGCACGGCGGCGGTGCGCGATCCGGACTTCGTCAGGACCGCCGCGAAAGCCTTTCCCGGCCAGGTGGCGGTCGGCATCGACGCCCGCGACGGCTGGGTGGCTGTCGAGGGCTGGGCCGAGACATCGAGCCTTGCCGCGCACGACCTTGCCCGCCGCTTCGAGGATGCCGGCGTCGCCGCCATCGTCTACACCAACATCGCCCGCGACGGCATGCTGACCGGCATCGACTGGGACGGCACGATTGCGCTGGCCGATGCCGTCGCCATTCCCGTTATCGCCTCGGGTGGCCTCGCCTCGCTGGACGATGTGCGCCAACTCCTGTCGCCGCGTGCCGCAAAGCTCGAGGGCGCCATCACCGGCAAGGCGCTCTATGACGGCCGGCTCGACCCGGCCGAGGCCATCGCGCTGATCCGGGGAGCGACAGCCGCATGACCTTCAAGGTGCGCATCATCCCCTGCCTCGACGTGAAAGACGGCCGCGTCGTCAAGGGCGTGCAGTTCGTCGACCTCATCGATGCCGGTGACCCGGTCGAGGCCGCCAAGGCCTATGACGCGGCTGGCGCCGACGAACTGACCTTCCTCGACATCACCGCCTCCTCCGACGACCGCCGCACCATGTTCGACGTGGTGACCCGCACGGCGGAGGCCTGCTTCATGCCGCTCACCGTCGGCGGCGGCGTGCGCACCGTCGAGGACATCCGGGCCCTGCTCCAGTCCGGCGCCGACAAGGTGTCGATCAACACGGCAGCCGTGAACGACTGCGCCTTCGTGGGACGTGCCGCCGACAAGTTCGGCGACCAGTGCATCGTCGTCGCCATCGACGCCAAGAAGGTCTCGGGCGAGGGCGAGGCGGACCGCTGGGAAATCTTCACCCACGGCGGCCGCAAGCCGACCGGCATCGACGCGGTCGCCTATGCCCGCGAGGTGGTGGCGCTGGGCGCCGGCGAGATCCTGCTGACCTCCATGGATCGTGACGGCACCAAGTCCGGCTTCGACCTGAAGCTGACGCGCGCCATTGCCGACGCCGTTCCGGTTCCGGTCATCGCCTCGGGCGGGGTCGGCACCCTCGACCATTTCGTCGAGGGCATCGCCGTGGGCGGCGCCACCGCCGTCCTCGCAGCCTCGGTCTTCCATTTCGGCACCTTCACCATTGGCGAGGTGAAGCGGCACATGAAGGCGGCCGGCCTCGCCGTGCGCATGGACGGGATCACCGGCTGAGGCGCGACCGATCATGAGCCCCGCCGACACGCTTTTCGCCCTGGCCGGCCTGTGGCTCATCGCGGTCATCACCCCCGGCCCGAACATGATCCTGTTCATGGCCATCGGCCTGTCATCGCCGACGGCCTCGGTGATCGCATCGGCCGCCGCCATCGTCATCGGTACGCTGTGCTGGGGCCTTGCAGGCCTCTTCGGACTGTTCTGGCTGTTCGAGCTGTTCCCCGCGGCTGCGGTGGCAGTGAAGGTCGCGGGCGGGCTCTATCTCGCCTGGATGGGTCTCGGCCTCGTCCGCCGCAACTTCAGCCCCCCGGCCGAGACCACCCGCGCGCCCGCTGCCACCCTCTCGCCGCGACGGGCCTTTCTCACCGGCCTTGCGACCGCCCTTGGCAACCCGAAGTCGCTGGTCTTCGTGTCCTCGCTGTTCGCCGTCACGCGTCTCGCCGAACAGCCGCTCATGGTCGGCCTCGCCGGTGTCGGCGTGATGATCACCCTGTCGACGCTCTACTACGTGATCCTCGGCGTCGCGCTGCGAAAACTGCCCTTCGCCCGCCGGCCCGGCGCCACCGGGCGGGTCCTCGCCATGGGCACCGGCGTCGTCATGATGGCCTATGGGGCCAAGATGGCCTGGGAGCGCTAGGGCGATGGACTTCGACCTCCAGCGCTTCGTTGCGGCGCAGGACCCGGTGTTCGAGCAGGTCATCGCCGAACTCGCCAACGGCGCGAAGACCTCGCACTGGATGTGGTTCGTCTTTCCGCAAATCGCCGGGCTCGGCACCAGCGCCATGGCGCAGCGCTACGCCCTGTCGGGGCTCGAGGAGGCCGAGGCCTATCTCGCCCATCCGGTGCTCGGGCCGCGGCTGCTGATGGCCATGGCCATGATGATGGCCGCCCGGCCGAAGAGCGCCGAGGCGATCCTCGGCCCGGTGGATGCCGCCAAGCTGCGGTCATCCATGACACTGTTCGCGCTGGCCTCCGCCGACCCGCAGCCCTTCGTCGCGGTGCTTGATGCCTTCTACGGGGGCGCCCCCGACCCGGCGACGCTGAAGCTCCTCGGCGCCTAAGCCCTCAGAGCGCGAAGCCGTTCTCGGCCGCCAGCGCCTTCAGGTTGGCCTCGGGCCGGGCGCCCATGTGGCTGATGATCTCGGCGGCGCAGAGAGCGCCGAGGCGCAGCGACATCTCGTGGCCGAGGCCGCGCGCATGGCCCGACAGGAAGCCGGCGGCGAAGAGATCGCCGGCGCCGGTCGTGTCGACCACCCTATCCACGGGGTAGGCCGGCGCGGAGACGAGGCTCGTGCCCTCGATGGCGATCGCCCCCTGCTCGCTGCGGGTGACGATGGCGAGGGAGGCGTCGGCGCGCAGCGCATCGAGCGCGGTTGCGAAATCCGCCGTCTGGTAGAGCGACTTCAGCTCGCTCTCGTTGGCGAAGACGATGTCGACCGTCTTGGCCCGGATGAGACCGAGGAACTCGTCCCGGTAGCGGTCGACGCAGAAGGAATCGGAGAGGGTCAGAGCCACCTTGCGGCCGGCGCCGTGGGCGATCTCGGCGGCCTTGAGGAAGGCCTTCTTGGCTTCCGGCGGATCCCAGAGATAGCCCTCGAGATAGGTGACGCCCGAGACGGCGATGGTCTCGGCATCGACATCGGCCGGCGAGAGGTTCTGCGCCGCGCCGAGATAAGTGTTCATGGTGCGCTCGCCGTCCGGGGTCACCAGGATGTAGCAGCGCGCCGTCGCCGGGCCGTCGGTCGCGGCCGCGGTCGGAAAGTCAACGCCAGCGGCGCGGATGCCATGGTTGAACGAGCCGCCGAGCTGGTCGTTGCGGACCTTGCCGATGAAGGCCGGCTTCAGGCCCAGCATGCCGCAGCCGACGATGGTGTTGGCGGCCGAGCCGCCCGACATCTCCACGGTCTGCGCCATGGCGGCATAAATCGCCTCGGCGCGCGGCTCGTCGATGAGCATCATGGCGCCCTTCGGCACGTCCAGCCGGGCGAGCACGTCATCCTCGGTGCGGGCGAGCACGTCGACGATGGCATTGCCGATGCCGGCGACGTCGTAGCGGGGCTGGGACATGAACATTCTCTCCGGAAAAGTCCCGGCCCTCTACACGCTGGAGCCCCGTCGGGCAACGGCGCGGCATTGACTTCTCGCCGAAGTTCGGTTGGTTCGGAGGAACGAAAAAGAAAGACGCGAGGGGACGTCCATGCAGATCGGCGTGCTGGGGCTCGGCCGGATGGGTGCGAACATCGCCCGCCGCCTGATGCGGGCGGGTCATGCATGCGTCGTCCATGATGCCGATCCGGCCACAACGCAGAAACTCGCCGCGGAGGGCGCGTCGGGCGCGGGCTCGCTTGAGGCCCTGTGCAGCAGCCTCGCCACGCCGCGGGCCGTCTGGGTCATGCTGCCCGCGGGCGCGGTGACGGAAAACGCCGTCTCCGCGCTCGCCGATCTTCTGTCGCCCGGCGACACCATCATCGACGGCGGCAACACCTTCTGGAAGGACGACATCCGCCGCGCCAAGGCGCTGGCGGCGCGCGGCATCTGCTATCTCGACATCGGCACGTCCGGCGGCGTCTGGGGGCTCGAGCGCGGCTACTGCCTGATGATCGGCGGCGAGAAGGCGGCGGTCGCGCGGCTCGACCCGATCTTTGCGGCACTGGCGCCCGGCCGCGGCGACATCCCGGCGACCCGCCACCGCGAGGACCGCACCGGCACGGCTGAGCAGGGCTATCTGCACTGCGGGCCGAGCGGCGCCGGCCACTACGTCAAGATGATCCACAACGGCATCGAGTACGGCATGATGCAGGCCTTCGCCGAGGGCTTCGACATCCTGAGGAACGCCTCATCGCCGCGCCTTTCGGAAGACCTCAGGCTCGACCTCGACGTCGCCGACATCGCCGAGGTCTGGCGGCGCGGCTCGGTCGTCACCTCCTGGCTGCTCGACCTCACCGCCGAGGCGCTGGCCGCCGACCCGGCGCTGGCAGAGTATTCAGGCCACGTCTCCGATTCCGGCGAGGGGCGCTGGACGGTGGAGGCCGCCATCGAGCAGGCCACGCCGGCCGAGGTGCTGACTTCGGCGCTCTACACCCGCTTCCGCTCACGGCAGGACCATACCTTCGCCGAGAAGGTACTCTCCGCCATGCGCAAGGGCTTCGGCGGCCATCAGGAGCAGAAGTGAGCGCCGCAGCCGGAGCGGCCGCAGCCGCGAACCCGCCCCTGCCCACCGCGCTCATCGTCATGGGCGTGTCCGGCTCGGGGAAGTCGACCATCGGCATCGGACTTGCCGATGCCCTCGGCTGGGACTTTCGCGACGGCGACGCCTTCCACCCGCCCTCCAACGTCGCGAAGATGAAGTCCGGCGCGCCGCTGACCGACGATGACCGCTGGCCCTGGCTCGATGCCATCGCCGCCCATGTCGCGGAACTGGAGCGCGGGGGCGGCCATGTCGTCATCGCCTGCTCGGCGTTGAAGCGGGCCTATCGCGACCGCCTCCGGACGAGCGGTGCACGCCTGCGGTTCGTCCACCTTGCGGGCTCGTTCGACCTCATCGACGGGAGGATGAAGGCCCGCCGCGACCATTTCATGCCGGCGAGCCTGCTCCGGAGCCAGTTCGCGACACTCGAGGAGCCGACGGCCGACGAGAATGCCGTCCGGGTCCCGATCGATGCCGCCCCGGACGCCATCGTCAGCGAAGCCCTGACGCTGTTGCGCGCCGGCTGACAGCGCGGGATCAGCGCCGGCCGGGAAAGGCCTTGCGGTGGCGGGCGATGTCGGCGAGCGCACCGGCCTTCAGGGTGGGCACGTCGCATTCGCCGATCACGATGCCGAAGCCGCGCGCCGCGCAGTCCGAGGCGTCGCGGGTCGGCAATGGGATGATGCCGGAGATTTTGCCGGCCTTGTGGATGGCGGCGGCGGCATCGTCGATGGTCGAGAGGAGCTGCGGATCGGTGAGCTTGCCCAGCTTGTTCATGGAGCCGGCGAGATCGTTGGGGCCGATGAACAGGCAGTCGACGCCATCGATGGAGGCGATAGTGCCGGCATCCCGTGCCGCCTCGACGCTTTCCACCTGCAGGGCGAGGAAAGTCTCCTCGTGGGCGACGTCGGCATAATTCTCGTGGAAACCGTAGAGGCCGGAGCGGGCTGCGGTGGCGGCGAAGCCGCGGCGGCCGCGCGGCGGATAGAGGCAGGCGCGGATCACCGAATGCGCCTGCTCGACCGTGTCGACCATCGGCACCATGAAGGAATGGATGCCGGCATCGAGCAGCCGCTTGAAGTGGCTGAAGTCGTGGCCCGGAACGCGCACCATGGCGTCGCCGCCGCCGGCTTCCACCGCGCGCACGCATTCCAGCACGTCCTTGACGTCGAGCGGCGTGTGCTCGGTGTCGATGAGGACGATGTCGTAGCCCGACAGCGCATAGATCTCGCAGACCGTCGGCGAACCGGTGAAGACCCAGGCCCCGAGGAGCTTCTCGCCGGCCTGGGCGCGGCGCTTGATGCGGTTGCGGATCATGGGATCGTCCTCCGGTGGTGTGGATTGCGCTGGTCCGCGAGGACGGCAGCGGCCGCCTCAATGGCGGCACGGTCGGGAATGCTGGACTGGGCGCCGAAGCGGGTGCAGGCGAGCGAGCCGGCCGCGGCGGCGAACTCGACGGCTGTCTCGAGGCCGCGACGGCGGTCGAGGGCGGCTGCGAGGGCGCCGCAGAACGTGTCGCCGGCCGCCGTCGTGTCGACCACCTCGACGGGATAGGCCGGCGATTCGTGGCGGATGCCATCGGTCCAGCAGATGGCGCCTTCCGCGCCGAGGGTGACGGCGACGGCCAGCGCATGGCGTTCGGACATCGCGGCTGCGACGGTGTCGGCGTCCTGATCGGCGAAGCCGAAGCCCGCGGCGAGCGACAGAACCTCGTGCTCGTTGACGATGACGACATCGAGAAGCGCGGCAAGTTCGGCTGAGATCGGCCCTGCCGGCGCGCGGTTCAGCATGACGCGCATCTCCCGCGCCCTCGCCCAGCCGGCGGCTGCCAGGATCTCGCGCTCCGGAACCTCCCACTGCAGCAGCAGGATGTCGCGTGGCGACACGGCCAGTCCATCGAGTGCGGCGGCCCGGACGGCCGCATTCGCCCCTGCAGCGACGACGATCTGGTTCTGCCCCTCGCCGTCCACAGCGATGAAGGCTGCACCGGTGGGGGCATCGACAGACGCGACACGCGAGACGTCCACGCCCTCAGCCGACAGGACGGACAGGGCAGGCCCGGCGAAGCCGTCGCGACCCACGGCGCCGACCATGACGACATCGGCACCGGCGCGCCGTGCGGCGAGCGCCTGGTTGGCGCCCTTGCCGCCCGGGATCACCCGATAGTCCGGTCCCGCCACGGTCTCGCCGGCGCGCGGCAGGGCGGGCACGCTCGCGACAAGGTCGATGTTGATGGAACCGAAGACGACGATCATGGGAGATGACGAGGCAAGGGACGCAACGCTTGCGCTGCGCCCGACGGCCGGTCAAGCGCCAGTGAGCAGGGCGGCATTGCGCGGGGTGAACGCCGCCATCACGGCTTTTGATTTGCCGCGGCGGGCATTCCGCCCCATGTCATCGGAATGGCTTCCTCCCCCGCCGCCATCGACGTGAAGGATCTGGTCAAGACCTACGGCGCGGTGCGCGCCGTGGCGGGAATTTCCTTCGCCGTCGCCCAGGGTTCGACCACGGCCCTGCTCGGCGGCAACGGCGCCGGCAAGTCGACGACCATCGGCATGATCATGGGCCTGGTGCTGCCGACCTCCGGCGAGGTGCGGGTGCTCGGCACGGACATGGTGCGGCGTCGCCACGACGTGCTGCACCGGATGAACTTCGAGAGCCCCTATGTCGACATGCCGCATCGCCTCACCGTGCGGCAGAACCTCAAGGTCTTCGGCATGCTCTACGGCGTCAATGACCTTGCGGGGCGGATTGCGGAGCTCGCCGCCGACCTCGACCTCATGGAGATCCTCGACCGGCCCTCGGGCCGGCTCTCGGCCGGCCAGAAGACGCGCGTGGCTCTCGCCAAGGCCCTGATCAACGAGCCCGAGGTGATGCTGCTCGACGAGCCGACCGCATCGCTCGACCCCGATACCGCGGACTGGATCCGCGGCCATCTCGAGCGCTACCGCGACCGGCGCGGCGCGGCGATCCTGCTGGCCTCGCACAACATGGGCGAGGTGGAACGGCTGTGCGACCGGGTCATCATGCTGAAGCAGGGTCGGATCGAGGATGACGCGGCGCCCGGCGAACTCATTCGCCGGTTCGGGCGGTCGAACCTGGAGGAGGTCTTCCTCGATGTCGCCCGCGGGCGCCGGGAGGCCACGACATGACCGCCCGCACACGCGTGAAGATCTGCTGCATCTCGTCCCTCGACGAGGCGCGGATGGCGATTGCCGCCGGCGCGGACGCCCTCGGCTTTGTCGCCGCCATGGCCTCCGAGCCCGGCCTCGTCGACGACGCCACGATCCGGGCGATCACGACGGACGTGCCGCCGCCACTGGCGACCTTCCTGCTCACGGCGCGCGGCTCTGGCGTCGATATGGCGGGCCACATGCGCCGATGCGGCACCAACACGATCCAGATCGTCGACCATATCGACCCGGCCGAACTTGCCGTGCTCGCGGTATCACTGCCCCTGGCGCGCCGCGTCCAGGTCATCCACGTCGAGGGGCCGTCGGCCCTCGACCTGATCCCACGCTACGAACCCTATGTGCATGCCTTCCTGCTCGATTCCGGCAAGCCGGGCGGCACGATGCGCGAACTCGGCGGCACCGGACGCACCCATGACTGGGATGTGAGCCGCGCCTTCGTCCAGCGCACGATCCGGCCGGTTTTCCTCGCGGGCGGGCTGACTGCCGGCAATGTCGGCGAGGCGATCCGCCTGGTCCGCCCCTTCGGCGTGGACCTGTGCTCGGGGGTCAGGACCGACGGCCGTCTCGACCAGGCCAAGCTCGACGCCTTCATGACCGCGGTAGCGTCAGCATGAGCTTCTCCGTTCACCGCGTCGGCGCCCTCTGCCTGCGCTATGTCTATCTGATCGCCTCGTCCTGGCCGCGGCTGCTGGAACTCGTCTACTGGCCGATCCTCAACCTCTTGACCTGGGGCTTCCTGCAGAACTACGCCATGGCCTCGTCCAACCGCACGCTGTTCGTCGGCGGGGCGCTGGTGTCGGGGCTGCTGCTCTGGGAAATCCTGTTCCGCGGGCAGATCGGCTTTTCGGTCTCGTTCCTCGAGGAGCTCTGGTCGCGCAATCTCGGCAACCTGTTGATGAGCCCGCTCAGGCCGCTGGAGTTCGTCGTTGCGCTGATGGTGATGAGTCTCGCGCGCCTCGCGGTCGGCATGATCCCCGCCACGATCCTCGCCATCGCCTTCTTCGGCTTCGACCTCGCCCGGCTCGGGATCGGCTTCGTGGCCTTCTTCGCCCTCCTGGTGATGACCAGCTGGGCCGTGGGGCTCGTCGTCGCCGGCCTGATCCTGCGCCACGGCCTCGGCGCCGAGAGCCTCGCCTGGACCATCATGTTCGTGTTCTGGCCCCTGTGCTGCGTCTATTACCCGCTTAGCGTGCTCCCTGCCTGGCTCAAGCCCTTCGCGCTCGCCCTGCCGCCGACGCATGTGTTCGAAGGCATGCGGGGCGTTCTCGCCGACGGCGTCCTGCGGCTCGATCACCTTGCGGCGGCCGCGGGCCTCAACGTCCTGTGGATGGCGGTGGCCTCCTACGCCTTCATTGCCCTGCTCAACCAGGCGCGCGACGCCGGGTCGCTGCTCTCCAGCGGCGAGTAGGCGCGGCCGATCTCGTGCTTTAGGCCAATGTCACCCGAATGCCACGTTAAGCCACGGTTAACCTGTTGTTCCTCACCGTAGTGTTGCCCCGACTGTCACAAGTCGATTACAAATTTCGGCAGTGCAGCATTCGGAATGGAACCTTGCGGGTGGACAGCACGTCTACCGTTAGCCTGAGAGGCCCGTCTCCGACGGGTGATTCCACCGATCCCTCTCCTGCATCCTGGAGGCATCCGCGTGCTGTATCACTGGTATGAAGCCACCCACGCCATGCTCTCGCCCTACCGGGCCATGGCGGATGCCACCAAGTCGGCGCTGACCAATCCCATCAATCCCTTCGGGCAGTTCCCTCTCGCCAAGCAGATGGCCGCGGCGGCCGAGCTGTTCGAGCGGACGACGCGGCGCTACGGCAAGCCGCCGTTCAACCTGCCGACGACGCTGGTCGGCGGCGAGCGTGTCGGCATCACCGAGAAGGTGGTCTGGCAGCGCCCCTTCTGCGACCTCATCCATTTCCAGCGCGCCCTGCCGCAGCGCCACAAGCCCGATCCGAAGGTGCTGATCGTCGCGCCGATGTCGGGCCATTATGCGACTCTGCTGCGCGGCACGGTCGAGACCTTCCTGCCGAACCACGAGGTGTTCGTCACCGACTGGGCCGACGCCCGCATGGTGCCGATGGCGGAGGGCCGCCTCGACCTCGACGACTACGTCGACTACATCATCTCGATGCTGCATTTCCTCGGCCCCGACACCCATGTCATGGCCGTCTGCCAACCGGCCGTGCCGGTTTTCATGGCCGTCGCGCGGATGGAAGCCGAGGACGACCCCTATGTGCCGACGACGCTGACGCTGATGGGCGGCCCGATCGACACCCGTTCCAACCCCACCGCCGTCAATAAGCTGGCCGAGGAACGCGGCACGGACTGGTTCCGCCGCAATGTCATCACCACCGTGCCCTTCCCGCACCCGGCGATGATGCGCCCGGTCTATCCGGGCTTCCTGCAGATCACCGGCTTCATGACGATGAACCTCGACCGGCACGTCGACGCCCATCGCGAGCTGTTCCGCAACCTCGTCAAGGGCGACGGCGACAGCGCCCAGAAGCACCGCGAGTTCTACGACGAGTATCTCGCCGTCATGGATCTGACGGCCGAGTTCTACCTGCAGACCATCGAGCGGGTCTTCGTCGAGCATCACCTGCCGCGTGGCATCATGATGCACCGCGACCGGCCGGTGGACCCGAAGGCGATCCGCCGGGTGGCGCTGCTCACCGTCGAAGGCGAGAAGGACGACATCACCGGCGGCGGCCAGACGCTCGCCGCCCATGGCCTCGCCACCTCGATCCCCGAGGACATGCGCCATCACCACCTGCAGCCTGCGGTGGGCCATTACGGTGTCTTCAACGGCTCGCGGTTCCGCGCCGACATCGCCCCGCGCGTCATGGACTTCATGCGCACGCACGCCTACCGCAAGGCCAACGCCTCGAAGGCGAAGCCGTCGACGAAGGAGACGGTGCTGAAGATGATCCGCGGCGGTCGCGCCGGCGTCGCCGCTGTCCAGGCGCCGAAGAAGGACTGAGCCCCCGGCGGCTCCGTGTCAGCAGGCTTCATGCGGAGCCGGCTGATCACGCGGTGCTTGCTGGCCTCGAACCCGGCGACTCGTCTATCCTGTGCCCATGTCCGTGATCCGCAGGCTGTTTCAGCGCGAGCCCGATCCCGAGGCGATCACCGTCTCGCACGAGGGCGTCGATTATTCGGTGGCCCTGCGCCGCCTGCCGCAGGCGCGGCGCTTCACGCTGCGCGTCCGCGCGGCGAACCGCGACGCCGTGCTGTCCATGCCGGCGCGCGCCCGTCTCACCGATGCCATCGGATTTGCCGAGCGGCACGGCGCCTGGATCGCCACCCGCCTGAACCGCATCCCGGAGGCCCTCGGCTTCGTACCCGGCGCGGAGATCCCCCTGCGCGGCGTGGCGCACCTCGTCCAGCACCGGCCGGACCGCCGGGGCACGGTCTGGGTGGAGAACGGCGCGATCCTCGTGGCGGGCGATGCCGCCTTCGTCACGCGGCGCGTCCAGGATTTCCTCAAGCGCGAGGCCCGCAAGGACCTTGAGGCCGCAACCCGCCGTCATGCGGCCTATCTCGGCGTCAAGGTGACGCGCATCGGCATTCGCGACCAGTCGAGCCGCTGGGGCTCGGCCTCGTCCACCGGGGCCATCAACTACTCCTGGCGGCTCATCCTGGCGCCGCCCTTCGTGCTCGACTATCTCGCCGCCCATGAGGTGGCGCATCTGCGCGAGATGAACCATTCGGTCCGCTTCTGGCGCATCGTCAGGGATCTGTGCCCGGGCATGGAGCCCGCCAAGGCGTGGCTGCGCGTCAACGGCGCCCACCTGCACCGATACGGGTCGGATTGAGCTTTCAGGCGATCTGCTTCTGCACGAAGACGAGATCGAGGCGGCGGCCGAACTTCTCGCCGATGCCCGGCATGCGACCGACCTCGATGAAGCCGGCGCGCCGATGCAGCCGTAGGGAGGCGAAGTTCTTCCCCTCGATGCCGCCGATGACGACATGCTTGCCGTCGGCCTTCGCCCGCACGATCAGCGCGTCGACGAGGGCCGAGCCGACGCCGGAGCCCCGCCGATCGGAGCGGACATAGACTGAGTGCTCCACGGCATTGCGGAATCCGTCCCAGGCGCGAAACTGCAGATAAGTGCCGAAGCCGACCACATCGCCCCCGTCCAGCGCGACCAGCACGGGGTTTCCCGCCTGCCGACGCGCGTCCAGCCAGGCGCGCCGGCTGTCGAGATCGACCGGATCGTCCGACCAGACGGCGGTCGTGTTGGCGATGGCTTCGTTGACGATGGCGAGAATGGCGGGAAGATCGCCCTCAGTCGCGTCGCGCACTGTGACGGCCGAGACCGGCGTGCCGCGGGGCGGCGAGAGATCCTTGAGGTAGAAGGTCGTGTCGCAGAAGCCACCATCCGGCAGCAGCGCGAAATCCGGCACGAAGCCGAAGCGCGACCAGCCGCCGCGCTCATAGACGCGCCGCGCCTCCTCGCTACCGGTGTCGAGGATCAGGAGGGTGCGGCCGCGCGCCAGCGCCTCCTCCTCCACCCGCCGCAGCAGGGAGGCTGCAATGCCCTGCCGCCGCCCGTCGGTGTGGACCAGCATCTTCTTGACCTCGGCCCGATGCGGCTGGTTCGGCGGCATGTCGAGGCCGAGCTGCGCCGTGCCGATGATGCGCTCGCCGAGAAAGGCCACCACCAGCACCGTGTCGCCCGCGGCGACGCTGTCGGCGACCCGCATGAAAAAGGCCTCGCCGTCCGCCTGGGTATAGGGGTTCATGAAGCTGACCGAGGCGCCGTTGCCGACGCAATCGGCGAGCACCTCGGCAAGGGCCGGAGCGTGGCGGGCCGCCGCTGCGGCGTCGAGGGTCTCGATGGTGATCATCGCCGCTGTCCCAGAACACCCGAATGCGGCACGAGGACGACGCAGTAGCGCGCCGGCGCCTGCGTGCGGTTCTCGAAGACGAGCGGAGTGTCGAGCCGCATGACGCGGCAGTCGCCCGGACCGAGATCGGTGGTCAGGCCGTCATAGGAGAGGGTCAGGGTGCCCTCGAAGACCCAGACGAACTGTTCCACCGGAATGACGACGATGTTGTCGTAGGCGACGCGCTTGCCGGCCGGCAGCATCACCTCGACGATGTCGGTTCCCGACGCGTTCGGCGGCGCGACGTTGCGCCGCGTGTAGCCGGTCTCCGGATCGGTGCGCACGGGCGTCGAGGCGGCGCGGCGCACCGGATTGGGCTTCGGCTCGGGCCTCTCGAACAGGGCGCCGAGGGTGACGCCGAGGGCAGCTCCGAGCTTGACCAGCAGCACGGCCGTGGCGCTCGCCTCGGCGCGCTCGATGCGCGAGATCATGGCGCGCGAGACACCGGACAGGGCTGCGAGCTGGTCGAGGGTGAGGCCTTTGGCGGCCCGCAGGTCGCGCACTCGCTGGGCGACGGTGAGGTCGAGATTGTCGGCCAGATCGGCAGCGGTTTCCATGATTCGAGACTATCATTCTCGGATAGTAGAATCAAGCTCTGTGAATCAGCTGGCCAGGGTCTCCACGGCATCGCGGAGCCGCTGGAGGTCCTCCTCGCGTGACAGGCGGTGATCGCCGTCCTTGATCAGGGTGACGACGACATCGTCGCGCGCCATCTTCTCGGCCAGCAGCATGGCATGGCGCCAGGGCACGTCCGGGTCTTCCATACCCTGCAGGATGTGGACGGGACAGCCGGTCTCGACCAGCCCCGTCAGCACGAGATTGCGCCTTCCGTCCTCGATCAGCGCACGGGTGATGGGATAGCCGCCCTCGTCATAGGCGGACGGGCGAACCCAGCGGCCCTCGGTCTCGATCTGGCGCTTCACCGCGTCGGGGAAGGACGGCCACATCAGCGCCTCGGTGAAATCGGGCGCGGGCGCGATGAGCACCATGCCGGCCGGCGGCGTGGCCATCTGCCGCGCCACGAGCAGGGCGATCCACCCGCCCATGGAGGAGCCGACCAGAAGCGGCCTCTCGCCGGCGAGCGCCACCATGGCCGCAGCCTCCTCTGCCCAGCGCGAGACGGTGCCGTCCTCGAAGGCGCCGTCCGATTCGCCATGGCCCGAATAGTCGAAGCGCAGGAAGGCGCGGCCCGTGGCGGCCGCAAACTCCGACAGCGCCTCGGCCTTGGTGCCCTTCATGTCGGACTTGAAGCCGCCGAGCCAGACGATGGTGGGGCCTCGCCCATCGACCCGACGCCAGGCGATGCGGCGGGCTGCGGGTCCCTCTCCGACCGTGAGGAACGCGGGAAGTGGCAGGGTCGTCATGAGCGGGTTTCTCCGGTCTGGGGCGGGCGGCGCCGGGCCCTGCCTAGCTCCTGCTGTGGCATGAGGACAAGATCGCGCGGCAAAATCTGCCGAACCATTGACTTCCTCTGCATTTCTACCGATCTTCGCCAGCTTCCGGATGGTCCGTGGTCGTCAAGCGTCTTTCCCTGTCGGGCAGGGGCGCAGACCACGGCGATCCGGTCCCGGCAACGTTACAGGAGACGCCCCCATTCGCAGACCCATGAGAGCCGCCGCCCCCGTCGAACGCGACGGGCCGCGCATCAACGAGATGATCCGTGTCCGCGAAGTCCAGTTGATCGACGCCGAAGGTGAGAACCGCGGCGTGATCCAGACCCGCGATGCCGTCCTGATGGCCGTCGAGGCAGGACTTGACCTCGTCGAGGTCGCGCCGAACGCCGTCCCGCCCGTCTGCAAGATCATGGACTACGGCAAGTTCAAGTTCCAGGAGCAGAAGAAGGCCGCCGAGGCCCGCCGGAACCAGAAGACGGTCGAGGTCAAGGAGATCAAGCTGCGTCCCGGCATCGACGATCACGACTACGATACGAAGATGAAGGCGATGAAGCGGTTCTTCGAGGAGGGCGACAAGGTGAAGGTCACCCTGCGCTTCCGCGGCCGCGAGATGGCCCATATGGATCTCGGCGTGAAGGTTCTCGACCGCGTGAAGGTGGATACCGTCAACATCGCCAAGGTGGAGCAGGAATCGCGCCTCGAGGGTCGCCAGATGATCATGGTGCTCGCGCCGAAATGAGGCTTGCCGGCATCCGGCAGCACCCGGCATTGTGACCAACGCCTGCGAGATGATCGCAGGCGTTTTCATTTTCGGGACCCAATCCGATCGTGATCTGGAGGGAGCAGACGATGGCCGCCACCGCCGATATCCGGACCTTGCGTCGCGAACTGGCCGCAGCCCTGAGGCTGGCTGCGCGCTTCGACCTCAACGAGGGCATCTGCAACCACTTCTCCGTCGCAGTGCCGGGCGCCGGCGAGCGCTATCTGATCAATCCCTATGGCATTCATTGGGGTGAAATGCGCCCCGACGACCTGCTGATGATCGACGAAACCGGGGCGATCCTGGAAGGATGGGGCGAGGTGGAGGCCACTGCGCGCAACATCCATATCGCCGGACACCGCGCCAATCCCCGCCACCAGGCCATCCTCCACGTCCACATGCCGCATGCGACCGCGCTGACCATGGTGGAGGGCGGCAAGCTGGAGATGGCGCACCAGACGGCCTGCCGGTTCCTCGACAGGACCGCCTATCAGGGCTTCGGCGGCGTCGCCCTCAACGCCGAGGAGGGCGAGCGCATCGCCCGCGCGCAGAAGGACAATCCGAACGCCGACGTCATCTTCCTCGACCACCACGGCGTGACCATCGGCGGCCCCACCGTCGCCGTCGCCTTCGACGACCTCTACTATCTGGAGCGCGCCTGCCGGCAGCAGATCCTCGCCCTGTCGACCGGCCTGCCGCTGAAGATCATCCCGGACGATCAAGCGAGGCAGACGGCGCGCGAGTGGATGCAGGTCCTCGACTATCAGGCGACGAAGCATTTCGAGGCGCTGATGCGGCTCAACGGGCTGTGATCGGCCGCGGCGCCCGGACGGTGGCGTGGCAGATTGGAACGATGCTAGAGAGCGGATCGGGCCTTGATCGACGTCAAAGCCCGGACGGATGTGCTGAGGCACATTCCAATTCCCCCCGACCTGTCGCCGGGGCTCGCTGAACCGGACGAGCCATGACCTACGCCCAGTTTTTCGAAACGGCCGTGTCCCGCCTGAAGGACGAGTGCCGCTACCGCGTCTTTGCCGACCTCGAGCGTCATGTCGGCCGCTTCCCGCATGCCACCTGGCATGGCCCGGACGGCGACCGCGACGTGGTCATCTGGTGCTCCAACGACTATCTCGGCATGGGTCATCATCCCAAGGTCGTCGAGGCGATGGCCGGCACGGCCCGCGCGATGGGCGCCGGCGCCGGGGGCACGCGCAACATTTCCGGCACGTCCCACCCTATCGTCGAACTGGAGCGCGAACTCGCCGACCTCCACGGCAAGGAGGCCGCTCTCGTCTTCACCTCCGGCTACGTCTCCAACCAGGCCGGTATCTCGACCATCGCGAAGCTGCTGCCCGACTGCCTGATCCTGTCGGACGCGCTCAACCACAATTCGATGATCGAGGGCGTGCGCCAGGCCGGATGCGAGCGGAAGGTGTTCCGCCACAACGACCTCGTACATCTGGAGGAATTGCTGGCCGCCGCAGGCCGTGACCGCAACAAGCTCATCGTCTTCGAGAGCGTCTATTCGATGGACGGCGATGTCAGCCCGATCCGCGAAATCTGCGATCTCGCCGAGCGCTACCGGGCGATGACCTATATCGACGAGGTGCATGCGGTGGGCATGTACGGGCCGCGCGGCGCGGGCGTTGCCGAGCGCGACGGCCAGATGCAGCGTCTCGACGTGATCGAGGGCACGCTCGGCAAGGCCTTCGGTGTCATGGGCGGCTATATCGCGGGCTCGGCGGCGCTGGTCGATGCCGTGCGCTGCCATGCGCCCGGCTTCATCTTCACCACCGCCCTGCCGCCGGCCGTGGGGAGCGCGGCGACGGCCGCCATCCGCCACCTCAAGTCATCCTCGATCGAGCGCGACATGCAGCAGCGCCAGGCGGCGCGCGCCAAGCGCGTCCTGTCTCTGGCGGGCCTGCCGGTGATGGCGTCCGAGACACACATCGTCCCGGTGCTGGTGGGGGATGCCGAGCGTTGCAAGGCGGCGAGCGACATGCTGCTCGCCCGCCACGGCATCTATATCCAGCCGATCAACTACCCGACCGTGCCGAAGGGCACGGAGCGGCTCAGGATCACGCCGGGGCCAGCCCATACGGACGCGATGATCGACGATCTCGCCGCGGCTCTCGTCCAGGTCTGGCTGGATCTCGACCTGCCGCTGCAGCGCTATCAGGCGGCGGCGGAATAGGATCGACGCGTCAGGCGGGGACGGCCTCGCCCGTGCGCATGCGCGCGAGCGGCAGGCGCGCGATCACCCGGTCGATTTCGGCGGGCCGCATGAGGCGGAAGCGGACGGGAGCCTTGTGCACGTCGGTCATCGGCTTGCCGGCATTGATGCGCCAGGCTGCGACCAGCGCCTCGTAGGTCTCGGCATCCACCCCGGCGATGTGGCAGATGGCGCCCAGCGCCTTCTCGTCGTCGCGCTCGAGAATCTTGCGGCCGGCATCGCGGTCGCGGCCGATGCAGCGCATCAGGAGGTCCATGGCGGGAACCATCTGGCGCTCCTCGGCGAGGCTCTGGAGTTGCCGGAGGAGTTCGTCCCCGGTCGGCACGTCGCGGCTGGCGTGAACGGCGAACTTCGACACGATATCGGGCGGACAATCCGCGCGCTGCGCGACGAGCGACCGGACCGAGGGGTCGCTGCCATGGCGGGCGATGATCTCGGCGAACCCTTCCGCCGAGAGTTGCGCCCCGGCATTGCGCACCAGAGTCAGGACGGTCGCGGCTTCGCCGAGGCGGACGATGGCGCTGGCGATCAGCGCCGATACGCGCGCGCGCTTGGCGATGATCTGCATGTGCTCCTGGCGATCCTCGGCGCAGGCCCGCAACAGGATGGTGTCCGGCAATTCCGGAGACGAGAGGATGGCCTCCGCGACGGCGATGACGTCGCAGGCCAGCGTCGCGGTCGCTTCCGGCAGCGTGCCCGCGCAGCGCGCCAGGCGCGGCGAAGCGCGGACACGGCTCGGGAGCGGCGCGTTGGTGAGGGCCTGGGCCACGATGTTGTCGAGAACCAGCGCCTTGCGCGATTCGGCATCGGGGCGCTCGCGGGAGATCTCCTCGACGAGCTCCTCCACCAGCGCTCCGCGCAGCTTGGGCGCGAGAGCGCCGATCATCGAATTGATCGGCTGGAGGGCGTCTTCGATCCGCGATGTCATTCTCTGTGACCTTTGGAGCCGAAGAATGCCGCAGATATCTTAATCAGCCCTGAAGCCAGTCGCGGGTCGCAATCGGCGGCTCGGAGGCCGCGGATGCAGCCGTCAGGACCTGGCGATGGCGCCCTCCGGCGCAGGGCCGGCCGGCACGAATCCCAGGCGCCCGAGATGCGCATGGGCGGCGAGGAGCGCATCCTCGAAAGCGGCGATAGCGCCGGGCGCGCGGGGAGTGCGCGCCACCGCGAAATCATAGTGCTCCTCGGCGAGCGGCAGGAATTCCAGGCCCGAAGCGGCTGCCACGGGGGCAATGGCCACGCCCCAGTCGGCGCGCCCCTGCGCGACAGCGGCGGCCACCGCATTGTGCGACCGCGGCTGGTTCCAGTAGCCGGGCGGCTTGCAGCCCTTCAGCAGCAGGTCGATCAGGACCCGCGTTCCTGCACCCTGGTTCCGGTTCACCATCAGGCAACCGTCATCGGCAAGGGCCGCGGCGACCGCCGATTCTGCGCTTGTGCAGCCGGCAAAGCGGACATCGTCCGGGCGATAGACGAGACCCTGCATGCGCCGCCAACCGGGGATCAGTCGCATCGTCTCGGTGAGAAAGGGCGTGTTGTAGAGGCCCGACTGCGGATCGAGCAGGTGGATCGGAGCGATGTCGCATTCGCCGCGCTTCAGCGCCGCGAGGCCGCCGAGACTACCCATCGCGTGGGTGCGCGCCGTCAGTCCGCGATCGGAGAGGACCGAGACGACGGCGTCGAGGCCGGTGCAGTGGCTGCCCATGATGGACAGGTCTGGCACCGCGACATGCGGCGCAAACAGCGTCACCTCGACGGCGGCGCCGGCGGGCAGGGATTCTCCCAGGGCATCGATAGTCAGGAAGCCGTCGGCCTGGCTGAAGGCCGTCACCGCGCCCGATCCCTTGCCGACGGGATAGGCGACCATGCCATCCGCGCCGGCAGCGAGGGCGACCATGACGAACTCGGTGCGGCCGAGATCGGAAGGAATGCGGGCGGGAACGTGGGCGGGAACCCGGACGTCGGCCCGCTCGGGCAAGCCGGCGAGGATGCGCAGCACCGGCGCCACGATGTCATGGAAGGTGAACATGGCCGAGGTCGGGAAGCCCGGCAGGATCACCACCGGCTTGCCGTCGCAGACCGCAAGGCACAATGGCTTGCCCGGCTTGAGGGCGACCCCGTGGGCGAGGATGCCCGGCGCGCCGAGTTGCTCGACGATGCGGTAGGTCAGATCGCCGGCGCCCTTGGAGGTGCCGCCCGAGAGGATGACCGCGTCGCAGGTCTCATGCGCCCTGCGGACGGCCTCCTGCAGGCTCGCGGCTTCGTCGGGGATGGCGCCGAAGCGGACGGGTTCACAGCCATTCTCTTCCAGGGCCGCGGCGACGATCGGGCCGTTGGAATCATAGATCGCTGCCGGCCGCAGCGCTTCGCCCGGCGCCACCAGTTCGTCGCCGGTGGAGATGACGGCGACCCTCGGCTTTCGCCAGACGGAGGCAGAGGCAGCGCCGACCGCGGCCAGCATGCCGATCTCGCGCGACGTCAGGATGGTGCTCCGCCGCAGCAACGTCTCGCCTCGCGCGATGTCCGATCCGGCAAAGGCGATGTTCTGCCCGGGACCGACGGGGCGCGTCACGGCAAGGCCCGCGCCGGGCTCGAAGCGTGTGTGCTCGATCATCACCACCGCATCCGCCCCGCGGGGGATAGGGCCACCGGTGGCGATCGGCGTTGCGAACCCGCCCTCGACCGACAGCTTCGGCTCGGTGCCGCAGGCAATGGTCTCGGCGGTCAGGGAGAGCCAAGCGGGCGCTGTCTCGGACGCCAAGGCGACGTCGGCGGCGCGCACCGCGAAGCCGTCGACCACTGACCGGTCGAAGGGCGGCGCATCGACCGGCGCGGCCACCGTCTCGGCGATCACCCGCCCGATCAGGTTCTCAAGCGGCAGGCGTTCGGCCCCCAGCGGGTGCAGGGACAGCGCGGCGCGGAATCGCGCGATGGCATCCTCGCGCGAGAGCACTTGCAGGAACTGGTCCTGGACGACGGCCGGGTTAGTGGTCATTGCGGTTCGAACGGCTCCGGAGGAGAGATGGCGGAGAGCGGTTCGCCGGCGGCGGCGCCCTCGCTGAAGGGGTCGATGACAGCCACGGCGTCGGCTGCCAGCAGGGCGGACAGGGTGATGCGCCCCACCACGAGCGGTTCGTAGCCGGCTTCGGTGTTACGCAGCAGGGCAATGTCGGCGACGCCGACCTGGGAGACCAGCTTGCGCGTCAGGGGCCGGTCGATCCGGCGCAGCCGGCGGGCGGTGAGGGCGGCGACCACGGGCAGGACGAGGGCGTAGAACCCCGCGACGACCGAGTCGAAGCGCGCCGGCAGGACAAGAACGGGGCTACCGGTACCATCGTCCAGCCGGATATCCCGGCCGGGATTGAGGGCAAGGCCGCCCGCCCCGCCGTCGCGAGCGATCCGGATGGAGAGCGCCGCCGGCTCGTCACCGGCGATCCGGCAGCCAGCGGCGATCAGAGCCGTCTGCAACCAGTCGGACGGGACGGCGGCGGCGGGATCTGGCCCGTCAACCGCGACAGCCGGGCGGCGGACGGCAATGGCGGTCTCTCCGGCGAGCGTCAGCGCCAGCACGGCCTCGCGCGTCACCGTCTCGCCCGCCGCGACGATGACGGTATCGCTGCCGAGATCGCCGCCGGCAAGGACCGCATCCTCGCCCGGATAGGCCGACTGGCCAATCTCGTGCAGCGGCCCCGTCGACTGAAGTGCGTCGGCGGGCAGGACGGCATCGCAGCCGGACGGCAGCGTGTCGCCGGCCCCGACCTCGACGGGCGCTGAGGCCAGGAGCGCCGGGGCATAGGGCGATGCCCCGACGACATCGGACGCTGCCACGGCGATGCCTCGCCGTAACGCCTCTGCCTGCGCCGGCAGCGGATGCCCGGCCCTGACCGTCACGGCCGCCACCAGCCCCACGGCCTCTGCGACAGGCACCAGCGACGGCGCGACGGCATTGCCACCGGCCAGAAGGCGGGAGAGCATAGCGGCGAGAGGCGTCAATGTCGGTGGATTGACCATGGTTCTCATATGGGGCGGGATCGCCCGGCGTCATCGGTTGAGGCGCACGCTACCCGTTTCGGCGAGGTCATAGCCACCGAGCGCCGCAGCGCGCTGCGCGAAGGCCGGACTGCGGATGAAGGCGACGAGCCTCTGCATGGCGGGCTCGAAATAGCTGCGCCGGCGCAAGGCCAGATCGAAACGCTCCCAGACGATCTCCACGAAATCGAGGCCGTGCATGGCGGCAACGGCCCGGGTTGCGATGCCGCAGTCGATCTCGCCGGCCCTGACGGCGAGGGCGAGGTCCGGGCCTGTCGGGAAGGTTCCGGGTGCGCGCTGCAGGCGGTCGTGTGGCAGCCCGGCGCGGGCGACGATGGCCTCGAGCAACATCTGGGCCCCCGCAGCCTTCGGGCGCAGACCGATCCGCGCGCTGGTGCGCGCGACATCGTCCAGCGATCCAATGCCCAGCGGATTCCCCGCGGCCACGACAAACCCCTGCTCGCGGCGGGCGAAGGCGATCAGCACGCCGTCATGGAGGCCGGCGCGTGCGGCCACGCCGTCGACATTGGCGCGATCATCGTCACCCTGGCCGTGCAGGTGGATGGCCGCGGCGGCGACCTCGTTGCGCTCGAGCCGGTCCAGCCCTGCCTCGGAGCCCTCGGCCAGCAGCGCGAGACCGGAGCCAGACTGCCGCGCCGCCCATTCCAGAAGCGGATCGTGGCTGCCGCCGATGATCGGCGGCACGGGCTCGGCGACGAAGCCATCGGGCCGGGCGAGACCGGCCGACACCCAGCGATCGAGCGCGGCGCGCGGGAACAGCCACTTGCCCGTGACCTTCGAGCAGGGAATGGCCGCATGGGCCACGAGTTCATACAGCTTGCGCTCCTTCAGCCGCAGATAGGTGGCGGCCTCTTCCGTCGTGAGGAATACGTCATCCTGCATATGGATGCTCCTGGGCGCATAAATTCCACGTTTGTCGAACGGTATTTGAAATCCGTATCATACGCAAAATCGCTTCCCACCTACGCATCTGGCTCGCGCATCGTGGATGTCACCCAATCCTTCTCGGCCGCGCTCGGGCTCATGCTGGGAGGCGACCCCGCATTCCTTGCCATCGTCGGGCTGTCGCTCTCCGTGACGCTCTCGGCCGTGTCCATCGCCGCCCTCATCGGCCTGCCGCTCGGCGCGCTTCTGGCGCTGTCGCGCTTTCCCGGCCGCGGCGCGCTGGTCGTGCTGGTCAACGCCATGATGGGACTGCCGCCTGTCGTCGCCGGGCTGGTTGTCTTTCTGGTCCTGTCCCGGTCGGGGCCGCTTGGGTCCCTCGGCCTGCTGTTCACGCCAGCCGCCATGGTCGTGGCGCAGACGCTCCTCGTCCTGCCGATCATCATCGCCATCACGCGCCAGCTCGTCGAGGACCTGCACGGCGAATACCGAGAGCATCTGGCCTCCCTTGGACAAACGGGGTTCAGAGCCATTCCGACCTTGCTGTGGGACGGGCGGTTCGCGCTGGCGACCGCCATCCTGGCGGGCTTCGGCCGGGCCAGCGCCGAGGTCGGCGCGGTGCTCATCGTCGGCGGCAATATCGCCGGCTACACGCGGACCATGACCACGGCCATCGCCCTCGAGACATCGAAGGGCGACCTGCCTCTGGCGCTCGGCCTCGGCATCGTCCTCATCCTGCTGACGCTGACGATCAACGCCGTCACCTACGCGGCGAGCCGCGTCGGCGCGCGGTTCGCCGGATGACGGCGATGCGCGACACGGCTTCCATCCTGCCGCTGCGCGTCGAGGGGCTCTGCTTCGACGCCGGGGGCCGGCGTCTGGTGGACGAGGTGTCCTTCACCCTCCACCGCGGCGGGGTCACGGCCATCATCGGTCCCAACGGCTCCGGAAAATCGCTGACCCTGCGCCTCTGTCACGGCCTCATCGCTCCCACCGGCGGCCATATCGGCTGGGCCTCTCCGGCCGGGGAGATCGGCGGCGCGAAGCGCCACGGCATGGTCTTCCAGAAGCCGGTCATGCTGCGCCGCTCGGCCCGCGCCAACATCATCCATGCCCTCGCCGCATCAGGGGCTTCCTGGCGCGAGCGACGCGCACGCAGCGACGAGGCGCTGGCGCGCTTCGGATTGGCAGCACTCGCCGACCGGCCTGCCCGGCTGATGTCTGGCGGCGAGCAGCAGCGGCTGGCGATCGCCAGGGCCTGGGCCCTCAGACCTGAAGTCCTCTTCCTCGACGAGCCGACCTCGCAGCTCGACCCCGGAGCCACGCGGCAGATCGAGGAGATGCTGGCGGCCCTGAAGGCCGAGGGCGTCACCCTGGCCATGGCCACCCATGACATGGGCCAGGTGCGCAGGCTCGCCGACCGCGTCCTCTTCCTCAACCGCGGTCGCCTCGTCGAGGACGCCGCGACACAGACATTCTTCGACGCACCGGTGAGCGCGGAGGCCCCGGCCTTCGTCGCCGGGGATCTCATCTGGTGACACCAAACCAAGACCCCGAGGAGACGGTCATGCCGACCAGGAGACACCTGCTCGCTGGAAGCGCTGCGCTTCTCGCCCTGGGCGCGACGGCGCTGGCGCAGGATTCGCGGCCGGCGGCGACTGCCACAGACGTGGCCGGTGCGCGCTTCATCACGGTCGCCTCGACGACATCGACAGTCGATTCCGGCCTGTTCAGCCACCTCCTGCCGCTGTTCAAGACGAAGACTGGCATCGACGTGCGCGTCATCAGCCAGGGCACGGGCCAGGCGCTCGACACCGGCCGGCGGGGTGATGCGGACGTCGTCTTCGTGCACGCGCGCGCGGCCGAGGAGAAGTTCGTCGCCGACGGCCATGGCGGCCCGCGCCGCCCGGTCATGTACAACGACTTCGTGCTGATCGGCCCGAAGTCGGATCCGGCCGACATCCGTGGCTCGCGCGACATTGCCGCAGCGCTCAGGGCGATCCAGACGAAGGCTGTGCCCTTCGTTTCGCGCGGCGACCGGTCGGGCACCCACCAGGCGGAACTCGCGCTGTGGCGCACGGCGGGCATCGACCTGACCGCGACGCGTGGGTCCTGGTATCGCGAGATCGGCCAGGGCATGGGCGCGGCCCTCAACACGGCCGGCGGCATGAACGCCTATGTGCTGTCCGACCGGGCCACCTGGCTGTCCTTCCGCAACCGCGGCGATCTCGACATTCTCGTCGAGGGCGACCGGCGCCTGTTCAACCAGTACGGCATCATGCTGGTAAGCCCGCAGCGCCACCCGCACGTGAAGCAGGCCGACGCGCAGGCCTTCATCGACTGGGTGGTGGGACCGGAGGGGCAGAAGGCCATCGCGGACTATACAGTCAACGGCCAGCAGCTGTTCTTCGCCAATGCCTCGGACACGGGGGCTTGAGGCTCCGCGTGGTGCCGAGGCAGGCAGAGAGGCCAAGGATGATCGCAAGGCCCGTTGGCACCGCGCCCCGGCGCCGTGCTATTCACTTGGCATGGATCAGCATCCCGGTGCCATGTCGAATTCCGCCCCCCTCATCGTTCCCAATCCCGCCGATCCGCGCCTGACCGAAAAGGTCACCGGCGTGAACGAGAAGGGCGAGAGGATCGAGACGTCGGTGACCGTCGAGCGTCCGCTGACGCTCTATCTGAACGCGCAGGAGATCGTCACCATGATGACGATCGGCGACTACCCGGACTATCTGGCGATCGGCTACCTGCTCAACCAGAACATGCTGAAGCCCACCGACGTGGTGACCGGCGTCGACTATGATGAGGACCTCGAGGTTGTGGTGGTGCGCACGGAGGAGCACACCAATTTCGAGGAAAAGCTGAAGAAGCGCACCCAGACCTCGGGCTGTGCGCAGGGCACCGCCTTCGGCGACCTGATGGAGGCCCTGTCGGAGATCACCCTGCCGAAGGCGGAGTTCCGCACCTCGTGGCTCTACCGGCTGACCCACGCCATCAACACCATGCCCTCGCTCTATCTGGAGGCGGGCGCGATCCACGGCTGCGTGCTCTGTCGCGAGGACAAGCCGTTGGTCTATATGGAGGATGTCGGTCGCCACAATGCGGTGGACAAGATCGCCGGCTGGATGTTCCGCCACGGCGAGAGCGGCGCCGACAAGATTTTCTACACGACGGGCCGACTGACCTCCGAGATGGTGATAAAGACCGTGCGCATGGGCATTCCCATCCTCGTCTCGCGCTCGGGCTTCACCGCCTGGGGCGTGCAGCTCGCCCGCCAGTGCGGTCTCACCCTCATTGGCCGCGCCAAGGGCAAGCGTTTCGTTGCCCTCGCCGGCGAGGACCGCATCGTCTTCGACCAGGACCTCGCCTATGTCGAGGAGGAGAGCGCCCGCCATCGCCGCAAGGGCGCCGAGGACTGAGCGATGACCGTGCCGCATCACCCGCCGACCCTCGGCGTGCTGCTCGCCGGGGGACTTGCCCGCCGCATGGGCGGCGGCGACAAGCCTCTGCGCGCGATCGGCGAACGCACGCTCATCGACCGTGCCATCGACCGCATCGCCCCGCAGTGCGACGGCCTCATCGTCAATGCCAATGGCGATCCCGCCCGCTTTGCCACGTTCGGCCTGCCGGTGGTGGCGGACACTGTCGAGGGCTTTGCCGGGCCGCTCGCCGGCATCCTCGCTGCGCTGGAATGGGTCGCGGCGAACCGCCCGGACATCGGCTGGGTGCTGTCAATCCCCACCGATTCGCCCTTCCTGCCGAGTGACCTCGTGTCCCGGCTGCACGAAGCCCGCGCCGCGGCGGACCTGCCGCTCGCCTGCGCCCGTTCGGGGGACCAGACCCATCCCGTGGTTGGCCTCTGGCCGGTGACGCTGTCGGCAGACCTCAGGCACGCGCTCGTCGTCGAGGACATGCGCAAGATCGACCGCTGGACGGCGCGCCACGGCATCGCCGAAGCGGTCTGGCCGACAGAGCCCTACGACCCCTTCTTCAACGCCAACCGCCCCGAAGATCTGGCGGAGGCCGAGGCGATTCTCGCCCGCCATCCGCAGGCCTGACGATCAGCGCAGCAGGGCGTAGCTCAGGAAACCCGCCCGATCACCGGGCGCCACGCGCTCGACGGCTTCGGGCAGTTCGAGAAGGCCGTCGGTTTCCGTCAGCGAGGTAATGACACCGGCGCCCTCGCGCGGGTGCTTCACCGCCTCGATGACGCCGTCGTCAGCGCGCCGCAGCGAGACGCGGACATATTCCCGGCGGCCGAGCTTCTTCCGGTAGGCGAAGGCGGCGCGAACCGGCAGGGCGAGGAGCGGCAAGGCCTCGCCGCCGCCGAGCACGGCCAGGAACGGCCTGACCACATGGGCGAAGGTGACGAAGACCGCGACCGGGTTTCCCGGCAGGCCGATGAAGGCCGCGGATTCCCCCGGCACGGCCGAGGGAATGACCCCCATGGCGACCGGCCGGCCCGGCTTGATGGCGAGCCGCCAGAAGGTGAGGCTGCCGACCTCCTCAACCGCCGCCTTGACGTGATCCTCCTCGCCAGTCGAGACGCCGCCTGAGGTGAGGATGAGGTCGTGCCCCGATGCCGCCTCGCGGAGGGCCGCGGCGACGGCGGGCCGCTCGTCCCGGAGGATGCCAAGATCGGTGACCTCGGCGCCGAGGCGCCGCAGCAGCGCCTGGAGCGTGAAGCGGTTGGAATCATAGAGCTGGGCGGGACCCAGCGGCATGCCGGGAGAGACGATCTCGTCGCCGGTGGAGAAGACGGCGACCCGGACCCGCCGCCGCACGGCGAGCCGCGTCACGCCGAGCGCCGCCGCCAGCGCGATGGCCTCGGGCGTCATGCGCCGCCCGGCGGCAAGCGCAGGCGACCCCTTCGCCAGATCCTCGCCGGCCGGCCTGCAGTTGGCGCCGGGCGCGAGACCGGCGGGCAGCACGACCGCATCGCCGTCCTGCCGGACGTCCTCCTGCATGAAGACCGTGTCGAAGCCGTCGGGCATCGGCGCGCCCGTGAAGATGCGGACCGCCTGGCCTCGGCCCTGCGGCAGAGCGGCCGCGCCGGCCGCGATACGGCCGCCGACCGGCAGGCGCGTCTCCCCGTGCGGGGCGAGATCGGCGAAGCGGACGGCATAGCCGTCGACGGCCGAGTTGAAGAAGGGCGGCAGGTCGACAGGCGCGGTCAGTCCGGCGGCGAGGATGCGGCCGTCGGCGTCGAGGAGGGAGACCTCCTCGATGCCCGCGACCGGGATGAGACCCTCAGCGACGCGCGCGAGGGCCTCCTCGACGGCGAGGAGGCGTTCCTTGAAGGCGAACTGGTCGGAGGACAGCTGGGCCACGGACATTCACCCCACGGGTTGCGGCGGCGCCTCGTGGGCGAGCGGACGTTCGGTCCGCAGTGCGTCCTGCACCAGCGGGAGCGGAGCGGCGGCGGCGAGCAGCAGCGCGGTCGCGGCCTCGATGTCGTCCGGGTGGGCGAGAGGACCGCTCCAGTCGGCGGGAGGAGCATCGCAGATGAGGCCGCGCACGTCCGCCATCTCCGGATAGAGGAAGGGCTTGCCGTTGGCGGCGCGGTTGATCTCCACCTTGGGATGGACGGCGCGCTTGAAGCCCTCGACGATGACGAGGTCACAGGGTGTGAGCTTGTCGAGGAGCTCGGCGAGCCGGGGCTCGACCTCGCCGCGCAGTTCGTGCAGGAGCGCCCACCGCCGGCCGGAGACGATCAGCACCTCGCCGGCGCCGGCAGCACGGTGCTCGAAGGAATCCTTGCCGGGATGGTCGATGTCGAAGGCGTGGTGGGCGTGCTTCAGGGTCGAGACCCTGAGGCCGCGTGCCGTGAGCAGGGGCAGCACGCGCGTCAGCAGCGTGGTCTTTCCCGCGCCGCTCCACCCGGCAAGTCCAACGACCTTCATGTCGGCTCCCGTGTTGCCCGCCAACGCATTCGCGAGCGCAAACTAGTGCGGTGGTCGCCGCTTCTCCAGCCCTGAAACGACAACGCCCGGCTTTGAGCCGGGCGCTGTGTTTTCATGAATGGATCGACCTATTCGGCGGGCTGCCCGACCGCATGCGGATGCAGCGTTCCCTTGGCCATCTCCTCCTCGACCCAGATCGAATGATGCTCCTTGGCCCAGTTGAGATCGACCTCTCCGGTGGTCATGGCGTCGGCAGCACCTTCCATGCCGACCGAGCCGATATAGGCGTGGGCGAGCATCACGGCGATCAGCAGAACCGCCACGAGGCCGTGGACGATGTTCCAGAACTGCAGGGCAAGCACGCCACCAGCCGCTTCGGGGAACAGCATATAGACGCCCGACAGCGAGAGAAGTCCGCCGCCGATGATCACGGACCAGAAGATGAGCTTCTGGCCGGCGTTGAACTTCTTCGCCGGCGGATGGCCGCCGCCGATGAGGCCGCCTCCCTGCCGGATCCATGCGAGGTCGCCGCCGGTCGGGATGTTGTGGACGACCCAGGTCACGAACATGAAGACGAGGCCGAGCATGAAGGGCCAGGCGAGGTAGTTGTGGGCATATTTCGCCAGCTGCGACATCGTCGCGAAGGCACCCTCGCCGAAGAGCGGCGCCAGGATGAACTTGCCGAAAGTGACGTTCAGGCCCGAAAGCGCGAGGACGATGAAGCAGAGCGCCGTCAGCCAGTGAATGAAGCGCTCGAAGGTGGAGAAGCGCAGGATATTGATGCCCGAACGCCCGGCATCGATCATGATGCGACCGCGCGTCAGGTAGAAGACAACGAGCAACGCCAACATGCCGAGTATGGCGACGCCGCCGATCCAGTGCATGGTACCCTGATGGAAGACCCGCCAGGCCTGACCCTGAGGCTGGATCAGGTTGCGGGCATTGGCGTCGGGAATGGTGATGCGACCCGAGAGGGTCGATCCCGAACCCGGCGTACCCGTCTGAAGGGCCTGCATGAGCTGGGCCTCGTTCACCGAGGCCGCCGTCGGATTGACCGAAGACGGCTGCTGGGCGAAGGCGGGCGCTGCAACGAACAAGGCCATCGCGACCGCGAAAGCTGCAACCAGAGACCGAAGCGAGAAGCGCATCGGATGGTCCTCCCTGCGGGATGGTCCGCCCCTGGCGGCCTCCCGGAATTGACGAGGCAGTAAGGCGGCGGAATGGCCCGCCGCCGTGCGGATCAGATGGCGATGGTTTCCTTGTAGGCCGTCTGCCAGCCCCAGGCGCCGGAGCCGTAGCCACGCTTCAGGACGCGCTCCTTGTAGATGGTCGCGATCATGTCGCTGTCGCCGGCCAGAAGCGCCTTGGTCGAGCACATCTCGGCGCAGAGCGGCAGCTTGCCCTCGGCGAGACGGTTTGAGCCATAGGCGGCGTACTCGGCCGTCGAACCGTCGGCGAGCGGGCCGCCGGCGCAGTAGGTGCATTTGTCCATCTTGCCGCGCGTGCCGAAGTTGCTGACCCGCGGATACTGCGGCGCGCCGAAGGGGCAGGCGTAGAAGCAGTAGCCGCAGCCGATGCACAGCTCCTTGGAGTGCAGCACCACCGCGTCCGCCGTCGTGTAGAAGCAGTTGACGGGGCAGACGGCGGCGCAGGGCGCATCCGTGCAGTGCATGCAGGCCATGGAGATAGAGCGTTCGCCGGGCTTGCCGTCATTGAGCGTGACGACGCGCCGGCGGTTGATGCCCCAGGGGACATCGTGCTCGTTCTTGCAGGCGGTAACGCAGGCGTTGCACTCGATGCAACGATCGGCGTCGCAGAGGAATTTCATACGGGCCATGGATCAGGTCCTCCCTCTCACGCCGCCTGGATCTGGCAGAGCGTGGCCTTGCCCTCGTGCATGCCCGTTACCGGGTCATAGCCGTAGGTGGTCACGGTGTTGACGCTCTCGCCGAGGACGATCGGATCGGTCCCCTGCGGATAGTTGCCGCGCTGGTCGGCGCCCTGGTACCAGCCGCCGAAGTGGAACGGCATCCAGGCGACGCCCGGTCCGACACGTTCGGTGACGAGCGCCTTGACGCGCGCCCGGCCCCCCTCGGGACCAGCCACCCAGACCCACTGGCCATCGGCAATGCTGCGCTGGCCGGCGTCCCGCGGGTTGATCTCGACGAACATGTCCTGCTGCAGCTCGGCGAGCCACTTGTTGGACCGCGTCTCCTCGCCACCGCCTTCGTATTCGACGAGACGGCCGGAGGTGAGGATGATCGGGAACTGGCGGGCGATGCCCTTGTCCACGGCGCCCTTCTGATAGGTCGTGTGGAGGTTGGGCATGCGCAGGTTCCGCTCGTCGGCGCGGGCCGGATACTTGGCGACGAGGTCGGGCCTCGGCGTGTAGATCGGCTCGCGATGGATCGGCACCGGGTCGGGCAGGTTCCAGGCGATGGCCCGGGCCTTGCCGTTGCCGAACGGCACGACGTTCCTCTGGAGGCAGACGCGCTGGATGCCGCCCGACAGGTCGGTGGCCCAGCTGACTGCGCCGGGATTGGCACCGCCCTGGCGCTCGATCTGCGCCTTCTCCTCCGCCGTCAGGTCGGCGTCCCAGCCGAGACGCTGGAAGATCGCATAGGTGAATTCCGGATAGCCGTCCTGGATCGGGGAGTCGAGATTCCAGGAGTTCTGCGCCAGCAGCGTCTCGCCGTTGCGTTCGAGGCCGAAGCGCGGACGGAAGGCTCCGCCGCCATCCATCATCCTGACGTTGGTGTTGTAGAGGATGTGCGTCCCGGGGTGGCGCACCTCCGGCTTGCCCCAGCACGGCCAGGGCAGGCCGTAGAAGTCTCCGCCGATGTCGGCGAGTTCCTTCGGAGCGCGCAGGGTGACGATGTCGAACTTGTCCTGATTCGCCATGTGCGCCTTGATGCGCTCCGGCGACTGGCCGGTGTAGCCGGTCGACCAGCCGCCGCGATTGATCTCACGGAGCAGGGATTCGGCCTCCGGCTCGTCGCCGAACTTGCCCTTCACCAGCTTGATATTCTTGAACATCTCGCTGGCGAAGCCGAGCTTCTGGGCGAACTTGTAGATGATCCAGTAGTCGTTGGCCGATTCGAAGATCGGCTCGACCACCTTCTCGCCCCACTGGATGGAGCGGTTGGAGGCCGTGCGCGACCCGTCGCACTCGAAGTTGGTGCAGGCGGGCAGGATGTAGGTGCCGTCGCGCCGGTTGCCGAGCGAGACGAAGTTCGTGGGATGCGGATCGACCACGACGAGCAGGTCGAGCTTCCCAAGACCCTCGACCGCGCCGGGCACGCGCGGAATGGTGTTGCCGCCATGGCCCATGATGAACATGGCCTTGATGTTGTCCTTCTGGTCGACCTGCTCGCCGGGCAGCAGCGTCGCGTCGAACCAGCGGGTCGAGGGAATTCCCGACACCTCCATGTTCTGCTTGCCGGTGCGGGCCGCGCGGCCGCCCTTGGCCGGCACGTCGTCGAAGCGCGAGACGAAATAGTCGTAGGGGACCTCCCAGACGCGCGACCAGTGCCGCCAGGCGCCCTCGACCAGGCCGTAATAGAGCGGCAGGTTGCCGACATCGAGGCCGAGATCGGTCGCGCCCTGCACGTTGGTGTGGCCGCGGAAGATATTGGCGCCGGTGCCGGGCGCGCCGACATTGCCGGTGAGCAGCAGCAGGGTGCAGTAGGCGCGCACGTTGGCGGTGCCGACCGTGTGCTGGGTGGCGCCCATGCACCAGATCAGGGTCGAGGGCTTCTCGGTGGCGAAGAGCTTGGCGACCCGCTCAAGCTGGGCGCCGGGGACACCCGTCACGTCCTCGACCGTCTTCGGGTCCCACTTCTCGACCTCCTTCAGCGCCTCGGACATGCCGTAGACACGCTTGGCGAGGAAGTCCTTGTCCTCCCAGCCGTTCTTGATGATGTGCCACATGATGCCCCAGATCACCGGAATGTCGGTGCCGGAACGGATGCGCACATATTCCGTCGCATGGGCCGCGGTGCGGGTCATGCGCGGGTCGATGACGATCATGTTGGCGCGGTTCAGCTCCTTGCCGCTCAGCACGTGCTGCAGCGACACGGGGTGCGCCTCCGCCGGGTTCCCGCCCATGATGATCATGGTCTTGGAATTGCGGATGTCGTTGTAGGAGTTGGTCTGGGCGCCGTAGCCCCAGGTGTTGGCGACGCCGGCCACGGTGGTGGAGTGGCAGATGCGGGCCTGATGGTCGACGTTATTCGTGCCCCAGAAGGCGGCGAACTTGCGGAACAGGTAGGCTGCCTCGTTGGTGAACTTGGCCGAACCGAGCATGTAGACGGAGTCGGCGCCGGACTTGCCGCGGATCTCCATCATCTTGTCGCCGATCTCGTTGAACGCCTGGTCCCACGAGAGGCGCTGCCACTGGCCGCCGACGAGCTTCATCGGATACTTCACGCGGCGCTCGCCGAAGACGAGCTCGCGGGAGGCGGCGCCCTTGGCGCAATGGGTACCGCGGTTGATCGGGCTCTCCCAGGCCGGCTCCTGGCCGGTCCAGACGCCGTTCTGTACCTCGGCGCGGATGGTGCAGCCGACCGAGCAGTGCGTGCAGAGGTTCTTCTTCACCGTGATGGCGACACCCGGCTGAGGCGCGGCGACGGCTTCCGCCCGGCGCACCGCGCCGAGCGTCAGCGAGCCGACGGCGATGGCGCCGGCGGCGGTGAGGCCCGAGCGGGCGAGGAAAGTACGACGATCCATCACGCCGGAGGTCAGACCACCGGCGAGGCCCGCGAGGCGGGTGCGGGCGGCGTCCTGGGACTTGCGCTTGATGAGCATGGGGGGCGTCCTCAGTAGCGATTGGTGCGATAGAAGGCCTGGACATGCGCGGAATTGGCCTGGTAACGGGCCTTGGTGCGCTCGTCGCGGCTTTCGCGCGTGTTGGCCTGGGCTTCCGCTGGCTCGGCGCCGACCACAACCACAGCAGCGGCGGCCGAGGCCCCGGTCATCGCCTTGAGGAAATCGCGGCGGGCCGGAGCGGCGGCGTTTCCTTGGTTCCTGGCATTACCCGACATGGTCGTGTCCTCCATTCCGTCCCTCGCGCCGTCAGGCGTCGAAGGAGAAAGCCTCGTTTTCAATGTCCATGAAAAGGCGGCCGACCGCGCCGACGGCGGCGTAGAAGGGTCGGTTCCGCATGGATTCCAGATCCGAGAAGAAGCGCCCCGCCCAGGGCTTCAGATGCGCCTCGTAAAAGGCCTTCTCGGTGTCGTAGCCGCTGCCGATCTCGCGTCGGGCGAGATTCGCCATCACGTCGAAGAGCAGGGCGATGTGGTCTTCCGGTTCGCGCGAATCGTCCTCACGGACGATGCCGAGATCGACGAAGGACTGGCGCACTGCGGCGAGAGGACGCTCGTGCAGGAAGCCGGTGAGATAGTACGAGGCGTAGGGCAGGAGCTCGCCGCGCCCGACGCCGACGAAGAGATCGAAGAATTCGCGCCCGACCGCATCCACGTCGGTCTCGGAGGCGGCTCTTGCCAGCGCCAGATGCGCCATGCCGAGCGGCGAGGCATCGCCCTTCAGGTCGGCAACCTGCCGCAGGACGTCGGCGGTTGGCACGCGAAAGAGGAGAAGGGCGAGAAGGCCGTATTCGACGGCGCGGAGCTGGTCCATCTCGTCAACGGCGCCGGACTTCTCCTGTGCCGCCTCCATAGCGACGGCGATGCTTGACCGCGCCTCGGGATAGAGGTCGGGCCGCAGCACGTGGCGCCCGACGCCGGACACCTTCTCGACGGCGATGACCCGCTCGGACGGGACGCGGTTCCAGCTCGATACGGAAGGCTGCGAAATGCCGAGCGCCCTCGCCAGGGCACCAACCCCGCCGACCGCCTTGATCGCCTCCTCAAGTCCCCGTTCACGCACTGCCGCGGTCACTCCCGCCTCTGGCATCCGACCTGGCGCTTGTGAGCGCGCCTTGGGGTCATAGCCTTCCCACATTTGCCTTAGAATAGCTACAAGCTATGACCCGCGAAGACAAGGCGAAACTCTGGCGCCTCAGCCCGGAAGAGCCCCGCCGTGACGACGGCCCACCGGGCGCAAGTCCTTCGGTTCGCTTGGATTATTGTGCGTCGCAACATGGACTTCGCTTGCCGGCTCCCGCGGCAGAAGCCCTGATTGAGGCAGGTCTTCAGCCGAAAATCCCGCATCCTGTTTCTGCGCCGGAATGGGGCCGGCATCGCCCTGTTGCGCTGCAACAGAACCCGGAGCGGCAGGCATTTCACGCGCCGCTTGCGACAAATTGTCGTGAAGGTCGGCGCGGGTCTCGGTGGGTGTCTCCGAAGCCGTCTTTCCGAGCGCGCGGTCGAACATCTCCGCGACCTCGCGGATGGCGTCCTGCGAGGTCTCCATCGTGCCGAAGCCGGGAGCCCCGCCGGGCGTGTTGTAGTCGTAGGCATAGTCCAGCGCCGGGCTCACATGGTCGCGGATAGCCGGGTCGAGCAGCCACATGCGCTGGAGCGCCGCGTTGCGCACGCCATTGGGAACCCAGGGCTGCATGAAGGCGGTCAGGCTCTGGCCCGGCACGAGGTCCTCGAGGCGCGGCAGTTCTGCGATGAGGTCGTCCAGCGCCTTGCCATCGGGAAGCGAGGGCGTCGCCTGCACGTCGGCCGACGGGTCCGGCTGGGCCGCTGGAGGGTCGGGCTCGCGCTTCAGCCGCGACCAGCGGGAGAGAAAGCCCTCGCGCCCGCCGCTCACGACCGCCTCCCCGGCTGTCGGGCCGGATGGCCGATTCCATAGTCCGGCTCGGCATGGGGATCCTTGCGGTCGCGCTTGCGCTTGAAGAAGGCCTGCTCGACGTGGTGGGCGTCGACGAAAGCCTGAAGCTCGACCGCGATCTCGTGCGGCATGGCGAGCGCCTCCACCTTGTCGGTCACCACGTCGACGAAGGCCTCTCCCTCATAAGGGTCGACGGTCGCGCCGGCGACCTGCCAGGCACCTTCGGCGGTCTCGCGCAGCGCCACCCAGACGGCCGGCCTGCCCGAGACGAGATTGTCGCGGTAGTGGGACGTTTCGCCGGAATGGAAGGTCATTTCCACTGGTCCGAGATACCAGCGCTCGACGGAGCCTTCCGCGCCGATCCGCGTGCCGGGCTCGACGGCGGGAAGGCCCGGCAGCACCGCCTCCGGCAGCCATTCGAAATCGACCCAGGGATTGTTCAGCTTGCGCTTCACGGCGACGATGCCGACGGTGAGGTGCTGCACGGGCATTGGTCTCTCCTCAGGCCGCCTGCCGGCCGACGAGCGGGAGGCCGACGATCAGGTTCTGCGGCTTGACCCTGAGGATCATGTCCCCGGTCAACGCCATGATGAGATAGACCGGCTTTCCGGCGAGTTTCGGGTCGACCATGCGCGGATCGGCGAAATCGAGACGGAACAGGCCGCAAATACGGCTCTGGTCGGCCGGGTCGATCACCTCGCCGCGCCACAGCCGGTTGCCGATGGCGGTGGCCTCGGCATCGAGGCCGACGAACCAGCGCCAGTCGGCATCCTCGATGCGCTCGATGGCCGCGATGCGCGTCTCGACGCCCAGCATGTGGGCGATCCAGGTTTCCAGCGCGCGGCAGAAGGCGTCGCGCGATCGCGGATCGCCGCCGAGATTGAACACCATCGAGAAGGCGTCCGAGCGCGACCAGTAGGAGGGCGCGGTCTCGTCCGTCATCACCTCGAGGTCCCCCATGGCGTCCTGACCCATCATGGCGGCCAGCGGCGCGGTGTGGAGGAGCGCCTTCCGCTCGGCCTCGAACTCCTCGATCAGTTCCTGGTCGGCGAGCAGGAGGGCCCCGTCCTTCAGCGAGCCCTTCTGCGGGCGGAACAGGAGCTCGGCGGCGCGCAACACGAAGGGGTCGGTGCAGCCGTCGAGCGCATTGCGCAGGATAAGGTGGACGAGTTGATTGAGGAAGAGCGGCGGGACGCCCTGCGCGCCCTTGCGGACGATGGCGAGATAGGCCGCCTCGATGCTCGGATGGGCCATGAGCCGGTCGCGGAATCCGGTCATGAACTGCCAGTTCTCGCGGGCGTCCTCGTCCCTGATGGCGGCGATCATGGCGGCGGTCACCGGACGCCGCGGCTCGGCCATGAGCAGGGCGTGCAGCTCCCGCTCGGCGTCGCAGGCCTCCTCCGGCGGCACCAGTTCGGGGCGCGCGAGATAGGCGAGGATCATCTCGTCGCTGACCGCGAGGCCGCCGCCGTCCACCCGCCGCGTCATGTGGTGGCCGGACGAGACCCAGAATTCGGTGACTGTACGGGTGTCGGTGGTCATTTGCGCGCCGCCATCATGTCGATCAGGTCCACCCGCTCGTTCGGGGCGTCATCGTCCACCACCTCGTGAAAGGTGAAGGCACGGGCCTGTGCGTGCAGGCTGTCGGCGCCGGCAGACTTCTCGCGCGCTGCCAGGGTGCGGAACTGCTCGCGGATCTCGCCGCCCTCGAAGGCGCGATGCATGGCGACGAGGGTGCCCTCGTCGTGCTCCGCCAGCGAGGCGGCGAAGGCGATCTCCTCCGACGCGGCGGCACGGGCCGTATCCATGTCGGGCGCACCGAGGCGGTCCATCAGGTGACGGGCGAGGCTGTCCACCGCCGCAGCCTGCTCCTCGGGGCGGATCGGCTGCGCGACCACGAGGGTCGAGAAGCCGAGCGAGGCCACGCCGACGAAGCCGGAGCGGAAGGCGGCGCGCTCCTTTCCTGCGAGCGCCGCGACATCACGTCCCCAGAACAGGAAGGAACCGGTGACCGCCCATTCGCCCGGTTCGGCCGCATGCGGAAAGACGAAGGTGTCGGAGGGATCGAGCCGGATGGTCCGCAGCATCTTCACAGCTTCGGCCCTCCGGTCTCGCGGTCGAGCCAGGCGGCGGCCTTCAGGCCATCGAGAAATGCGATCCGGCGCTCAAGGTCGCCCACAGCCGGGCGAATGACGAGGTCTCCGGCAGGCGACAGCGACAGGCTGTCGCCCGGGCGATCCTTATCGACCCTGGCGCAATAGTCGGGGAGGATCGGGTCGAAACCGTGATGCTGCCAGACATCGACGAGGCGCAGGAAGAAGCGGGCGAAGCTCTCGATCAGCATGGAGGGACCGACGCCTTCGAAGCCCTCCTCGTCCAGCGCGGCCGCGGTCGGCGCGTGACCCGGCTCGACGAGCCCGGAGAAGGCGACGCGGATCGAGGCCGCGAAGACCAGCCAGTCGGGCACCTCGTCCTCGCGGCAGCGCTTCGGCCAGCCGAGGCGGCCGCCGCCGACGAGGCCGCCGTCGAACCGGATTCCGTCGGGATAGGCGAATGAGACGCTGCGCTCGGGCGGACAGAGGGCCGCAATGGCGTCGGCGGTGGCGTTCATGCCGAGGAAGAAGGCCTTGCGCGCCTCGGCCAGCGGCGCCTCCGGCTCAAGAATGACGGCGAATTCGGCGAGGTCGAAACGTCGCACCCAGACCAGCGTGCCGGCGCCCTCCTCGGCGGCCGTGCGGCAGGCATGGGCGAAGGCGTCGCCCGATTCGCGCAGGGCCACGGCCCGAAAACCGGGCGGCAGATCGAGGGTCGACGGTGCGCGAAGCGTGACGAGGGCCATGGAGTCCTTGGGTTCGGGGCGCGACGGCGGCCCGGTCTGGTTCTTTTGACCGCTTCCAATATATGAGGATGACGCGCGGCGGAAAGAGCCGCACACCGGAGAGCACAATGACGGCAGGCACCACATTCCTCTGCTCCTGCGAGGAAACCATGCCGCTGCATGGGGAAACGGTGGCGAAGGCCTGCCGGACGAAGGTCCGTACGGCCGACCAGCTGTGCCGCAAGGAACTCGATTTCTTCAAGGCCGTTCTCGGCCAGGAGACCGACGTCACGGTGGCCTGCACGCAGGAGGCGCCGCTCTTCTCGGAGGTCGCCGAGGATCTCGGCTTTGGCGGCCGCCTCGTCTTCGCCAATGTGCGCGAACAGGCCGGCTGGTCCGTCGAGGCGAGGCAGGCCGGTCCGAAGACGGCGGCGCTCCTCGCGGCCGCGGCCGAGGAGATGCCGCCGATCCAGGCGGTCTCGCTCGAATCCAAGGGCGTCGCGCTGGTCTATGGCCGCGACGAGGTCGCCATCGAGGTCGCACGCCGGCTCTCCGACACGCTGGACGTCACCGTTCTCCTCACACGTCCCGGCGACGTGACACCGCAGCGGGAGACCGCCTTTCCCGTGGTCAAGGGAACGATCACGGCCGCCCACGGCCATCTCGGCGCCTTCTCTGTCGACGTCGACGACTACGCCCTCGCCTCGCCGTCGTCGCGGCGGACCTATCTGTGGCAGGCGCCCCGCAACGGGGCGTCATCCACCTCCGATCTCGTCATCGACCTGTCCGGAGGGATGGCCCTGTTTCCGACGCCGGAGCTCAGGCCGGGCTATCTGCGCGCCGATCCACGCGACGCGGCTGCGGTCGAAAAGCTCATCGGCGAGGCGAGCGGCCTCGTCGGCACTTTCGACAAACCACGCTTCGTCACCTTCACGGCCGATCTCTGCGCCCATTCGCGCAACAAGATCACCGGTTGCACGCGCTGCCTCGACCTCTGCCCGACGGGAGCCATCACGCCGAACGGCGACCATGTCGCGATCGACCCGGCCATCTGCGCCGGCTGCGGGCAATGCGCCGCCGCCTGTCCGACCGGAGCCGCCGCCTATGCGCTGCCGCCGGTGGATGCCCTTATCCGCCGCCTGCGTACCCTGCTGACGACCTATGCGGCGGCCGGCGGCGCGGGCGCCGTGGTGCTCGTCCACGACGGCGACCACGGCCTGCCGCTCATCGACGCAATGGCGCGCTTCGGTGCCGGGTTGCCAGCACACGTGCTGCCGCTGCAGGTGAATGAAATCACGCAAGTCGGCCCGGAGGTCCTCGCCAGCGCACTGGCCTATGGCGCGACGGGCATCGCCATCCTCGGGCGGGCGAAGCCGAAGCACGACCTGCTCGGCCTGACGCGGACCCTCGACACGACGCGGACCATCGCCGCGGGGCTCGGCTACGGCGACGACCTGGTGCGCCTGGTCGAGACCGACGATCCCGATGCGCTGGCCGTGGCCCTCGCCCGGCCCTTTGCGGGAAAGCCCGCCGCGAGGCCCTCCGCCTTCCTGCCGATGGGAACCAAGCGCGGCCTGCTTGAGCTTTCCTTCGTCGAACTGCACGCCGCGGCTCCGGCTCCCGTCGACCGGATCGCGCTGGAGAAGGGTGCCCCTTTCGGCAAGGCTGACGTCAATGTCGCGGCCTGCACGCTGTGCCTTGCCTGCGTCTCCGCCTGCCCCACCGGGGCGCTGTCCGACAATCCCGACAAGCCGATGCTGCGCTTCACCGAGAGCCTCTGCGTGCAGTGCGGGCTGTGCGAGCAGACCTGCCCGGAGGACGCCATCGCCCTCATTCCGCAGCTCGATTTCGTCGCCTGGCGCGAGCCGAAGCGGGTGGTGAAGGAGGAGGAGCCGTTCCACTGCACCGCCTGTGGCAAGGCCTTCGGCACGAAATCCACCATCGAGCGCATCGCTGCCAAGCTGGAAGGGCACTGGATGTTCACCGGCGCCAATGCGGCGCGGCGGGAGGCCCTGTTCATGTGCGAGGACTGCCGCGTGGAGCGTGTGGTGAACGAGGGCTTCGACCCCTACGCGGCGCAGGAGCGCCCGCGCGTGCGCACCGCCGAGGACTATCTCGCCGAAAAGGCGGCGGGCAAGGACGGGCTGAACTGAGGTCCGCCGCTACTCCTACTCCGCCCCGGTCGCCCGCGCGATGAAATCGACGAGGGCCTTCAGGTCGTCGGGGTCGGTGACCTGCTGCTCCGGCATCTTGGTGCCCGGCGTGTAGGTATTGGGGCCGACCTCGAACAGCTTCGCGATCGTCTCCTTCGTCCAGACGATGTCCATGCCGCGCAGCGCCGGCGAGTAGTCGTAGCCGGGCGCGGTGGCGATCCTCCGGCCGATGACCCCGTGCAGTGTCGGGCCGGCGCGGTTGCCGCCGTCCGGATCCAGCGTGTGACAGGCCGAACAGGCGCGGAAGACCTCGGCCCCGGGATGATCTGCGAGCCGCGTCAGCGCCTCCGATGGGCGCGCCATGACGACGGCGCCGAGATGCTCGCCCGTGGCGGCGAGCCAGCGCCGCACGAGGCGATCGCCGCCGCCGGTCATCAGTTCCTCCGTTCCGGGACGGAAGGCGAGCGACCAGACCGGCAGGCCGGGGCCGACCAGCACGCGCTCGACGGTGCGGGATTGGCGGTCGACCAGCGCGACCGACCCGCGGATGCCGGCTGCCGCGACGCGGCGGCCATCCGGTGAGAGCGCCACCGCGACGATCGGCGTCTCGGCTGCGACCACTTCGCCGCTGTGGGTTCCGTCGGCGGCAAAGAAGCGCAGCCAGCCGTCCGCCCCACCGGCAATGATCTCGCCATCGGCCGCGACGACGAGGCCCGCCACCGGCGAACCGACGGCGATGCTGCGGGCATGACCCTCGCCGAGCGGGGCGATGCGGATCGTCGCATCATGGCCGCCGGTGACAATCGCACCGCCATCCGGCGTGAAGGCGGCGGCGTTGAGCGGGCCGGCATGCCCGGTGAAGACGCGGGCCTCGCCACCGCCAAGCGGTGTGACCCGCGCCGTGCCGTCCCAGGACGCGGAGGCCATCAACCGCCCGTCCGGGGAGAGGGCGAGCCCTGCAACGGGCCCAGAATGGCCCTCGATCCGCGCCTCTGGCTCAGCCTTTCCGATGCGCCAGAGAAGGATGCGGCCATCCTCCCCGCCCGTCACGAAACGGCCGTCGGGCAGCGCCAGCACCGCATTCACCGAGCTCTCGTGGCCGCGCAGCACCGCCATCGCCAGTCCGCGCTCGATGTCCCAGAGGATGGCAGAGGTATCGAACGAGCCTGACAGGGCGATGCGCCCGTCGGGGGCGACTGCGAGGGCACGCACCGGCCCGCCATGGCCGCGCAACTCCTGCGCGGCGGCAGGCGCGGCGAACATGGCGACGAGGGCGAGGATCAGGCGAAGCATCGGAGATCCGGAGCGGGAGGTGAGGCACATTGGGTAAAGGGTGGCGGAGATTGGCCGGGGATCAAGCCCGCGGGCGATCACAAGGTTCCCGACCGGGGCAAAACGGCGTCAGCCGGAGATGCGGATGCCGCGCGGCTGATGCCCGCCGCGCCGTCTCGACTTGGGTGAAGCCGCCCTTAAGATCGCCGCCGCGCTGTTCCCGCCCCCCGCGCCTGTCCACGCCTTGCATCGAGTTCGTGATGACCCTTGCCTCCACTTTCGCCGGTCCCTTCGATTGCGTCATCCGTGGCGGGCGAGTCATCGACCCGGAAAGCGGCCTCGACGCCGTCTGCGACGTCGCCGTGAAGGACGGCCGCATCGCAGCTATCGGCGCGGTCCGTGGCGACGGCAGCCGCGAGATCGGCGCGAAAGGCCTCGTCGTCGCCCCCGGCTTCATCGACCTTCATGCCCATGGCCAGACGGTCGCCGCCGACCGCATGCAGGCCTTCGACGGCGTCACCACGACACTGGAACTGGAGGCCGGCGTTCTGCCGGTGGCACTGTGGTACGAGAACCAGGCGAGGAACGGCCGGGTCCTCAACTACGGCACCGCGGCCAACTGGGTCTTCGCCCGCATCGCCGCGATGATCGGCGCCGAGCCGGAGGCCAATCTCGGCTTCATGGGGCGCAATTCCAACGACAAGCGCTGGATCGAGAACGTCGCGACCGACGCGGAGATGGCCGAGATCCTCAGGCGCATCCGCCAGGGGCTCGACGAGGGCGGCATCGGCATCGGCATCCTCAACGCCTATGCGCCCGGCGCCGGCGTGAAGGAGATGTCGGCCGTCTGCTCGCTCGCCGCGGAATATGCCGTGCCGACCTATACCCACGTCGCCTATGCCTCGAACATCGACCCGAAGAGTTCGATCGAGGCCTATACGCGGCTCGTCGGCTATGCCGGCTCGACCGGCGCGCACATGCACATCTGCCACTTCAACAGCACCAGCCTGCAGGACGTCGAACGGGCGGCGGCGCTGATCCGGAAGGCGCAGGACCTCGGCCTGAAGATCACCGTCGAGGCCTATCCCTATGGCACCGGCTCGACCGTGCTGGGCGCCACCTTCTTCGCCGACCCGGCTTTCCGCGAGCGCACCGGCGGACCCTACGAGTCCATTGAGATGGTCGATACGGGGCGCACCTTCCACAACCGCGACGAGTTGCTGGCGGCACAGGCGCAGGACCCGGGCTCGCTCGTGCTCTGGCACTTCCTCGACGTCGAGGCCAATCCGCGCCACAGCGACCTGCTCGACGTCTCGGTGCTCTATCCGGGTGGGGCGATCGCCTCCGACGCCATGCCGTGGACCAATCCGGACGGCTCCGTCTATGACGGCGAGGACTGGCCGCTGCCGGAGGGCACCTCGTCGCACCCGCGCTCGTCGGGCACGTTCACCCGCTTCCTGCGCCAGTACGTGCGCGAGCGCGACATGCTTCCCCTCATCGACGGCCTCGCGAAATGCACCCTCATTCCGGCGCAGATCCTGGAGGAGAGCACTCCGGCGATGCGGTCGAAGGGCCGCCTGAAGGTCGGCGCCGACGCGGACATCGTCGTCTTCGACTACGACACGCTGACCGACCGGGCCGAGTTCAAGGCGATGAACCGCGCGTCCGAGGGCATGCGCCATGTCCTCGTCAACGGCGAGGTAGTCATCGCGGGGGGCGAGCTGGTGAGGGCCGCGCGGCCGGGCCGGCCGGTGCGGCGCCCCGTGAAGGGGGCCTGAGGCCGCCGTGGCGGTTCCCGTCATCCTCGTCACCGGCTTTCTCGGGGCGGGCAAGACGACACTGATCAACCACCTTCTCACCGCCAATGGGGGGCGGCGGCTCGCTGCCGTCGTCAACGATTTCGGCGCCATCAACATCGATGCCGACCTCATCGCGGAGAATGCCGACGGGGTGGTGAGCCTCGCCAACGGCTGCATCTGCTGTTCGCTGCAGGGCGACCTGCTGCGCACCCTGTCGAGCCTCCTGAAGCGGGAGCCGCCACCGGAGGGCATCGTCATCGAGACGAGCGGGGTCTCCGATCCCGCCGAGATCGTGCAGAACCTGCTCGACCCCGTCATCTGGAAGGATGCGGCGCTGGAGACGGTGATCGCGGTGGCCGACGCCCGCGCGCTCGCCGACGATGCGGCCTTGCTCGAGGACAGGCTCTGCCGTTCGCAGATCGCCAGCGCCGACATCGTCGTCCTCAACAAGGCCGATCTGGTCGATGAGACCCATCTGGCGCGGGCGCGCGTCGCCGTGGCCGCGCTAAAGCCGGAGCGGGTCATCTTTCCCGTGGTGGAGGGGCGCATCGCCCCGGAACTCGCCTTTGCCGGCGGCGGTCACGAACCGATCGCGCCCGACCCGCAGGCCATGGCGCGCACCCGCTTCGCCACGCCGCGCTTCGAGACGCTGGCCTTCACCTCGGACCGCCCCCTGACGATGGGCGCCTTCCAGGCGGCGATCGGCCGGCTGGCGCCGAAACTGGTGCGCGCCAAGGGCTTCGTCACCTTTCGCGAGCAGCCAGGCAGGCCCATGCTGTTCCAGCTCGTCGGCGACAGGGCGACCCTCGGACATGCGCCAGGGGCTGCCGACGGAGAGGCGGTGCGGCTCGTGCTGATCGCGGAGATGGGGCGGATCGATCCGGCAGAGGCCCGCGCGCTGCTCAATGGCTGCGTGGCGGCCTGACCGTCGACCCTGAGCCGGAACAGTATCGCAGAAAGGCACGGCAAGGCGGCGCAGCGGGGGCGGAAGGCCTTGGAGCCGGCCGCGCCTTTCGCTATGGCTCAACTCCCGTCCGGCGCTGAACCGGCGGGCGAGGACATGCGAGGGGACAGGTGGCCGAGGTTTCTCTGGACTATGTCAGCAAGGCCTTCGGCACGCAGAATGCGGTGGCGAATGTCTCCTTCACCGTGGAGCCCGGGCATCTCGTCGCGCTTCTCGGCCCCTCGGGCTGTGGCAAATCGACCACCCTGCGGCTGATCGCAGGGCTCGAGGACACCACCGGCGGGACAATCCGCATCGGCGACCGCGACGTCACCCGGGCCGCTCCCGCCGAGCGCGGCGTCTCCATGGTGTTCCAGAGCTACGCCCTGTTTCCGCACCTCACCGTCGCCCAGAACATCCTGTTCGGTCTCGAGGTGCGCAAGGTCCCGAAGGCGGAACGGCTCAGGCGGCTGGACAGGGCCGCCGGCATTCTCGGACTGACGCAGTTGCTGGGTCGCAAGCCCTCGCAGCTTTCCGGCGGCCAGCAGCAGCGCGTGGCGCTCGGACGCGCCATCGTCGCGGAGACCCCCGTCTGCCTGATGGACGAGCCGCTCTCCAACCTCGATGCGCAGCTGCGCCTCGAGATGCGGCGCGAAATCCGCGGCCTGCAGCGCCGGCTCGGCATGACCATGATCTACGTGACCCACGACCAGGTGGAGGCCATGACCATGGCCGACCGTGTCGTGCTGATGCGCGCCGGCCATGTCGAGCAGCACGGCAGTCCGGAGGAGCTCTACAACCGCCCGGCGACGATCTTCACCGCCCGCTTCGTCGGCACGCCGCCGATGAACGTGGTGCCGCTGTCGGCGTTCGGCCCGGCGCTGGAAGCCCGCGCGCCGTCGGGCCATGCTCCGTCCACACTGTCGCTCGGCATCCGCCCGGAGCACATGCGGCTCAGCGATGACGGAATTCATGCAACCGTCACATCGGTCGAATACCTCGGGGCGGACAGCCTCGTCGAAGCCCGTGTCGCGGACCAGCCGCTGATCGTCAGGGTGCCCGGCAAGATCGGGCTCGATGAGGGTCGGACCATCGGCCTGGATTGGGACAGCGACCATGAGCATTTTTTCGACACGGCCACCGGCAAGCGGCTATCATGAGCCGGCGCATAACAACAATGTTCAGGGAGAAACTGCCATGACCACGACCATCGACCGTCGTACGATCCTGAAGGCCGGCAGCGCGCTGGCCGCAGCGCCGCTCGGCGGCTCCTTCCTGGCCGCCCCTGCTCTGGCGCAGGGCAAGGTCGAGGTTTCGTTCTTTTACCCGGTCGCCGTCGGCGGCCCGATCACCCGTCTGATCGACACCTATGCCGCCGATTTCTCCAAGGAGAACCCGGCGATCACGGTGAAGCCGATCTATGCCGGCACCTATCAGGAGACGATCGTCAAGGCGATCACCGCGCACAAGAGCGGCACGCCGCCGGTCACCTCCGTGCTGCTGTCGACCGACATGTTCACGCTGATTGACGAGGACGCGATCACGCCCTTCGACGACTTCATCAAGACCGACGCCGACAAGGCGTGGCTGGCGAGCTTCTTCCCCGGCTTCATGGAAAACAGCCAGACCGGCGGCAAGACCTGGGGCATTCCCTTCCAGCGCTCGACCATCGTGCTCTACTGGAACAAGGACCTGTTCAAGGAGGCCGGCCTCGACCCCGAGAAGCCGCCGCAGACCTGGGCCGAGCAGGTCGCCTTCGCCGAGAAGCTGACCAAGCGTGACGGCGCCAACACCACCCAGTGGGGCCTGCAGATCCCCTCCTCCGGCTTCCCCTACTGGCTGTTCCAGGCGCTCGCCATCCAGGCGGACTCCGTGCTGATGAACAAGGAAGGCACCCGCACCGCCTATGACGCCCCCGGCGTCATCGAGGCGCTGCAGTACTGGGTGGACCTCTCCCGCAAGCACAAGGTGCATCCGACCGGCATCGTCGAGTGGGGCACCACGCCGCGCGACTTCTTCGAAAAGAAGTGCGCGATGATGTGGACCACCACCGGCAACCTCACCAATGTGCGCACCAACGCCAAGTTCCCCTTCGGCGTCGGCATGCTGGCGGCGGGCAAGCGGCGCGGCACCCCGACGGGCGGCGGCAACTTCTATCTGTCGAAGAAGGCCTCGCGCGCCGAGCAGGAGGCCGCCTTCAAGTTCATCCAGTGGATCACCACCCCCGAGCGCGCCGCCAAGTGGGGCATCGACACCGGCTATGTCGCGGTGCGCAAGGACTCGTGGGATACGCCGATGATGAAGGAATACGTCGCCGGCTTCCCGGCTGCGGCGGTCGCCCGCGACCAGCTCCAGTATGCCATCGCCGAGCTCTCGACCCACGAGAACCAGCGCGTCACCAAGGCCCTCAACGACGGCCTGCAGGCCGCGCTGAACGGCACCAAGACGCCGGAGCAGGCGATGAAGGATTCGCAGGCCGAGGCCGAGCGCATCCTGCGTCCCTACCGCTGATGACACGCCGGGCGGCCGTTTCCTGCGGCCGCCCGCCTGACCTGCCGTGAGCCGATTGCAGCACCGTTCGTCCCAGAGCCGCACCTGGATCCATGCCTGGCTGATGCTGGGGCCTTCGCTCGCCCTGCTCATCCTGTTCACGCACTGGCCGGCGGTCAGCACGATCATTGACAGCGTCTATTCGACTCCCAGGCCGCGCCGGCCGTCGCGCTTCGTCGGACCCGCCAATTTCGAACAGATGATGGCCGACCCCATCTTCTGGCAGGCGATGTGGAACAACCTGTGGTTCGCGCTCGGCACGATCCCGACCTCGATCGCGCTTGCCCTGCTTATGGCCGTCTGGGTCAACGACCGCATCGCCGGCCGCACCCTCGTCCGCATGGCCTATTTCACGCCGACCGTGCTGCCGATGATCGCGGTCGCCAACATCTGGCTGTTCTTCTACACCCCGCAATACGGGCTTCTCGCCCAGATCCTCGGCGCCTTCGGCATCAACGGCCCGAACTGGCTCGGCTCCAACGAGACCGCGCTCTTTGCCGTCACCGTCGTCGCGGTGTGGAAGGAGGCCGGCTTCTTCATGATCTTCTATCTCGCGGCGCTGCAGACCATCTCGCCGAGCCTTGCCGAGGCGGCAGCACTGGAGGGCGCCTCGCGCTGGACCTATTTCCGGCGCATCCAGTTCCCGCTGCTCATGCCGACGACGCTCTTCGTGCTGGTCAACGCCGTCATCGGCGCCTTCCGCACCATCGACCACATCTTCGTCATGACGCGCGGCGGACCGGACAACGCCACCGCCCTGCTGCTATTCTACATCTATCAGGTCGGCTTCTCGTTCTGGGACACGACCTATGCGGCGGCGCTGACCGTGGTGCTTCTCGCCATCCTCGGGCTCCTCGCGCTCATCCAGTACGGCGTGCTCGAACGCCGCGTGCATTACCGGTGAGCGCGGCATGAGCGAGGTCTATGCACCGCGGGGATGGGGCAAGGTGGCCGAGACGGCGGGCGCCTGGCTGCTGGCGCTGATCTGGATCGCGCCGCTCGCCTATGCGGTATGGACGGCCTTCCATCCGTCCGAGTTCTCGACCCGCTTCGAGCTCTTTGCCCCGCTCACGCTCGACAATTTCAAGCGGGCCTGGGAGGCGGCGCCTTTCGCGCGCTACTTCCTCAACACCTTCCTGCTGGTGAGCGGAGTGCTGGTCTGCCAGCTCGTCCTCTGCACGCTCGCCGCCTTCGCCTTCGCCCGCTACGAATTTCCAGGGGCGACGATCGTCTTCGCGCTGGTGCTGGCGCAGCTCATGATCATGCCGGACGTGCTGATCGTCGAGAACTACAAGACGATGAGCCGCCTCGGCATCCTCGATTCCATTCCCGCCATCGGCCTGCCCTATGTGGCCTCGGCCTTCGGCATTTTCCTGCTGCGCCAGACCTTCAAAATGGTGCCGAAGGAACTGGACGATGCGGCGCGGGTCGAAGGCGCGAGCCCGATGCAGGTGCTCTGGCGGGTCTATGTGCCGCTGGGACGGCCGGTCTATATCGCCTATGGCCTCGTCTCGGTCAGCTATCACTGGAACAACTTCCTTTGGCCGCTGATCGTCACCAATTCGGTGGAATCCCGCCCGCTGACGGTCGGCCTTCAGGTCTTCTCCTCGACCGACCAGGGCATCGACTGGGCCATCATCTGTGCGGCGACCCTGATGACCTCGGCGCCGCTGCTGATCGGCTTCCTCTTGTTCCAGCGCCAGTTCGTGCAGAGCTTCATGCGCGCGGGAATCAAATAGGCTAGGCGCGGCTGCCCTTCGCCGACCTGTCGCGGAACCTGACCGCAATGACGACCGCCTGACGCTGAAGCAGTTCTGGACATCGTTCCGCAGGGCGCCTTCGTCGACTATGCGAACACGTTCCGCGTACCCGGCTATGCGCTGTTCAGCGTCGGCGCCAGCGCCAGGCTGTCGAACGGCGGCGAGGCATTCGTCTATGTGCGCAACATCGCAGACAGCCGCTATGTCGCCGATTTCGGACCTGTAGTGCTCTACAATCCGGCCACGACCGCGACCTTCTATCCTGGCGCCGGCGGGAGCATCTATGGTGGCGTCCGCTTCACGTTCTGATGTTATAGCGTTGCGTTTTGGGGCTTCCGGGTCCCAGTCCGCCTCTCCTTGTCCAACCGACAGATTCCCGGCAGGTCCATGCCCCTGGACAGCGACATCGCCATGCTCGACCCACCCGCGCCCACCGGCGCGGTGGCGCCGGCTGTCGCGCTCAACTGGCCCACAACCTCGACGCCGCCGCCGGTCGTTCTGCCGGCGTCGGGCGAAACTACTGCCGCACCGCCCCTGTCAGTTGTGCCCGCAGGCGTCACCATCTCGACGGCTGCGGCGGGCCGGCTGCGGACGGTTGCCACCGCCATCGCCTCCTTCGCGCTCCATGGCGCGCTCGTCGCTCCATTCCTCACCTATCCGACGCCAAGCCCTCCGCGCGGTGATCTTCCCGCCATCGAGATCGAGATGGTCGAGCCGGAGGCAGAGCCACCGCCTGCCGCTGCGGCCCCGCCACAGGAGGTCGCCGCCACAGAGACGCCTCCCGTCGAGATCGAGCCACCGCCGCTCAAGGACTTGCCGCTGCCACCGGAACTGCTGCCTCCCGAGCCGGTCGCAGAGGAACCGCAGCCGATCGAGCTTCCTCCGCCACCCGAGCCGCAGGCGGCGTTGCCCGATGAACTGCGGCCGCAGCCTGTAGTTGCAGCCGTCGAGCCGACACCCATCGTCATCGCGCCGCCGCCGCTGTCCGAACTGCCGTTGCCGGCCGAGTTGCTGCCGCCACCGCCTGCCCCGCCGCGCCGGACGGTCGAGGAGCGGCCCCGCCACGAGGCACGCTCGCAACCGCAACCGCGACGACAGGAGATGGTCAGGGAGGCGCCGCGCAGGCCGCTGACCCCGCGCCCCGTGACCCCGCCTTCGGCAGCCTCGGCCGGTCGCGGCGTCACGTCCCGGCAATCGGCGCGAACCTCGTCTCCGCCGCCGACCTATCTTGCCCGCGTCATCGCGCAGCTCCACCGCGCCAAGCCTGCCGGATCGGGCCAGCAGGGACGCGCCGTCGTCCGCTTCGCCATCCAGCGCTCCGGCGCGGCCGGGGGCGTGGCGCTGGCCTCATCGTCCGGCAATGCCGCCATCGACCAGGCGGCGCTCTCCATGGTGCGCCGCGCCGCTCCGTTCCCGCCTCTTCCGCCGGAATATGCCCCGGAGACCATGGCTCTTACCGTTCCCATTGCCTTCCGTTGACAGAGATGGCCACGACCAACGGCGTCACGACCATGCGGGCCCTGCCGCGGGGTCTCACTATCGCGCCGGGCCGGACCGTGGAACTGAAGCGGCCTGCATGTGATGTTCATGGGCCTGAGGTCGCCGCTCGCCGAAGGGCAGAGCGTGAAGGTCACGCTGGAGTTCGAGAGGGCCGGCCGAGTGGAACTCGATTTCAGCGTCGGAAATCTCGGAGGCCGCACCGCGCCAGCGAACACCACCATCACTGACGGCCGGCGAGAGGCCGTCCGGGCTGCGGGAGGCGGTCACAGACCCATCTGGCGGCTGGCGAGATCCTTCATGATCTCCTCGGTGCCGCCGCCGATGGCGTTGACCTTCACCTCGCGGTAGATGCGCTCGACCTTGGCGCCACGCATGTAGCCGGCGCCGCCGAAGATCTGGACCGCCTCCGAGGCGCAGAAGGCCATGGTCTGGGTGGCCTGGTTCTTCAGCAGGCAGATGTCGGCGACCGGGTTCTCGCCCTGCTCAAGCCGCCAGGTGAGCATCTCGAGCCAGGCCTGCGAGGTTTCGATCTTCTGGTGCATGTCGACCAGCTTGTGGCGGATGACCTGGTGCTGGGTCAGCGGCCGGCCGAAGGTGACGCGCTCTTTCGCATAGGCCGTCGCCTCGTCGAGGCAGACGCGCGCCATGGCGATGCAGCCGGCGGCCATGGTCAGGCGCTCGTGGTTGAAGTTGCGCATGATGATCTTGAAGCCCTCGCCCTCGGCGCCGAGGAGATGGCCGGCGGGAACGCGCACGTCGTCGAAATGAAGCGTCGCGGTGTCGGACGCCCACCAGCCCATCTTCTTCAGCGGCGTGCGGGTGAAGCCGTCGCTGTCGCGCCCGATGAGGAGAAGGCTGACGCCGCCGGGTCCCTCGCCGCCGGTGCGCACCGCAACGGTGTACCAGTCGGCGCGCATGCCCGAGGTGATGAAGGTCTTCTCGCCGTTGACGACATAGTGGTCGCCGTCGCGACGGGCCGTAGTGCGCAGATTGGCGACGTCCGAGCCGCCGCCCGGCTCGGTGATGGCGAGGGCCGAGATGGTCTCGCCGGCAAAAATGCCGGGCAGGACCCGCGCCTTCAGCTCCGGCGATCCCGCATTGACGATGGGCGGCGTGCCGATGGCGTGGCTCATCAGGCTCGCGCTGATGCCGCCGGCGCCGGGCCGCGCCAGTTCCTGGGTCGCGATGATCCACATGAAGCGGTCGGCCGGGACGCCGCCATGCTCTTCGGGAAAGCCCAGGCCGATGAGACCCATCTCCGCGGCCCTGCGGTAGAGGTCGCGCGGGAACACCTCCGCCTCGTCCCACTGGCTGGCGAAAGGCTCGATCTCGCGCGCCACGAAGCGGCGGACCTGGTCGCGGAACGCCTCGTGCTCGGCGGTGTAGAAGGGGTGCGCCATGGCGGCCTCCCGCTGGAATACTGCAGTCGTGCTGCGCGAAAAAGCCGCCGGCACGAATGCCGGCGGCCTTGCTCTTCTGGCCGTCAATGCGTCGAGGGCGTCGCGCCCTGCACCCAGCCGCGGGTCACCACCCAGCGGCCGTTCTGCACCTGCGACAGGCGCGCGTCGTTGCTGCACAGGCGGTTCTGCGGCGTGATGTTGCAGCCGCGCGTCTCGAAGGGCACCTGCGAGGGAGGGTTGGTCTCCACCGCGCGGATGAAGCTCTCCACCGTCAGGTCCTGCCCGGCCTTGAGGGCGGCCTGGGTGAAGGCGTCGGCGATCTGCACGCCATAGGCGGAGAAGACCGTGGGATCCTCGCCGAACTTCGCCTTGTAGCGGGCGGCCCAGTCGCGGATCTGCGGGCTCGGGTCATCCGGATAGGGATGGGCAGTGGTCATCATGGCGTAGAAGCCGTTGGCAACCGGGCCGCCGAGCGCCGGGATGAGATGGGTATAGGCCGCGGACGTGCCGACGAAGGTCGCCTCGAGCCCTATCTTGCGGGCCTCCGCCAGCACGCCGACCGTCTCCCGGATGATGGTGCCCATCAGGACGAGATCGCAGTTGGCGGCCTTCATGCGCGCGACCTGCGAGGAGAACTCGGTGGCGCCGCGCTTGTAGGTGGTGCGCTCGACATAGGTCTGGTTGACGACGCCGAGGGCCGCCTCGCCGCCGCGCATGACCTCAAGGCCGAACTCGTCGTCCTGATAGACGACGCATACCCGCTTGGCGCTCTTCTCCTTGATCAGTTCGGGCAGCATGGTGCGGACCTGATCGAAATAGGAGGCGGCGAAGGCGAGCTTCAGCGGCGTCGGCGGCATGTACATCTCGCGCGCCGCGGTGACCGGCATGAAGTTCGGCACGTTGCGCTCGAACTGCACCGGCATGGCCGCCATGTTCTGCGCCGTGCCGATGTGGCCGATCATCGCGAAGATGCGGTCGGAATTCACGAGCTTCTGCGCGCCGAGCAGCGCCTTGCGCGGGTCGTAGGCGCTGTCCTCGACGATGAGGCGCACCTGCCGGCCGTTGATGCCACCGCGGGCATTCAGTTCCTCGAAGTAGAGCTGCAGGCCGTTGCGGGTCTGCTTGCCATAGGCGGCGATCGGACCCGACAGGTCCTGGATCGAGCCGAGCGTGATCTGGTTGGCGGTGACGCCCTGCGTCTGGGCGAGCGCCGCGCCGGCGACGAGCGTCGCGGCCAGCGCAAGACATGCGGTAGATGTCGACTTCATGGTTTCCTCCGTCTGGTGAGCCCGGTTGATCCGGGGCTTTTCTATGCGGCCGCTGGCGCAGCCCTGAACGAATGCTAATCCAAAGCCCGGGACGCCGGTAGCGGTCTCAGGCGGCGGCGCTGCGGTACATGCCGGCGATCAGGTCGGCATATTTCTTCTGCACGAGGTTGCGCTTCAGCTTCATGGTCGGGGTCAGTTCCTCGTCCTCGGCGGTGAGGCGCTGCTCGATAAGGCGGAAGCTCTTCACCTGCTCGACGCGGGCGAATTTCGCATTCACCCGGTCGAATTCCGACTGGATAAGCGCGATGACCTCCGGCGCGCGGCACAGGCTCGCGTAGTTCGAGAAGGGGATGTCGTTGTCCTGGGCGAACTTCTCGACGTTCTCCTGGTCGATCATCACGAGGGCGGTGAGATAGGGCAGCTTGTCGCCGATGATCACCGCGTCGGTGACATAGGGCGAGAACTTCAGCTCGTTCTCGATCTCCGACGGCGTGATGTTCTTGCCGCCGGCCGTGATGATGATGTCCTTCATCCGGTCGGTGATGCGGAAGAAGCCCTCATTGTCGACCATGCCGACGTCGCCGGTGTGGAGCCAGCCGTCGCGGATCGTCTCGGCAGTCTTCTCGGGCTGGTTGAGGTAGCCCTTGATGATGGTCGGGCCGCGGGCGAGAATCTCGCCGTGCTCGCCGATCCTCATCTCGATGGCGCTGGTGGGCCGCCCGATCGTTCCGGGCTTCAGTTTCTCAACAGGGACGACGGAGCCGGCGCCGGACGTCTCCGTCATGCCCCAGACCTCCAGCATCGGCACGCCGAGGGCGAGGTACCAGCGGATGAGGTCCGGCGAGATCGGCGCCGCGCCGGTGACGAGGAAGCGGCAGCGATGGATGCCGATCGCCTTGCGCACATTGTCCAGCGCGAGCCAGCGGCCGACCAGCACTTTGAGGCGCAGGCCGAACGGGATCTCCTTGCCGTCGATCATCAGGTCCGCTGCGGCCTGTCCCTGGGCGATGGCCCAGCCATAGGCGGCGCGCTGAATACCCGTCGCCTCCTTCAACCGGATCATCACCGCCGAGTAGAACTTCTCCCAGATGCGCGGCACGGCGAAGAAGATGGTCGGGGCGATTTCGCGGACATTGTCGGGCACCGTCTCGGGGTTCTCCACGAAGTTCAGCGTCGCCCCCGAATAGAGCGCCAGAAACTGACCGCCGACCCGCTCCGCCACGTGGCAGAGCGGCAGGAAGGCCATGCGCTGGTCGTCCTCGTTCTGGCGGATCGACTCGTTGGAGATGACGGCGATGGCCGAGAGGATGTTGCGATGGGTGATCATCGCCCCCTTCGGCTTGCCCGTCGTGCCCGAGGTATAGACGAGGATCGCGAGGTCGTCGGGCGCGCGCGAGACGAGGCGGCGGCCCCATTCGGAGGGATCGGCGGCGTCGGCCTTGCGCCCGAGCGCGCGCAGGTCATGTAGGGTCATGACCTGGGGATCGGCGAAATGGACGAGGCCCTCGGTCTCGACGACGATGATCTTCTCGAGCGAGGGCACGTCGGCACGCACGGTGAGGATCTTGTCGAGCTGCTCCTCGTCCTCAACCACGACGAAGCGGGAGGACGAGTCGGTGAGCAGATATTCGCATTGCGTCGGCGCATCGGTCGGGTAGATACCGTTGGAGACGCCACCGGCCCCGATGATCGCATAGTCGGCAAAGGACCATTCCTGCCGGGTGTTGGCGAGGATGGAGACGACCTCGCCGGGTTTCAGGCCAAGGGCGACGAAGCCCATGCCGATCTCGCGCACGATCGCACCCATCTCGGCCCAGGTCGTCTCCTTCCAGAGGCCGAAGTCTTTCTGGCGGACGGCCACCCTTCCGGCGCGCTGGCGCACGGCGGCGTCGAAGACGGCGGAGACGGTCTCGCCCGGCGGGATGGCAGCCGGGGCGATGTTCTGGTTTGGCCAGATGTCGAACATGCCCATCGTCCTCACCGCCACATCTTCTTCTTCTTCCAGCGTCGCTCGCCGCGCACGCCGGCCTCCTTCTGGCCGAGATAGAATTCCTTGACGTCGTCCTTCTCGGCGAGCACAGCCGCCTTGTCCTCCATGACGATGCGGCCGAGCTCGAGGATGTAGCCGAAATCGGCCGTCGCCAGAGCCAGCGCCGCGTTCTGCTCCACGAGGAGGATGGTCACGCCCTGCTCGCGGTTGACCCGCTTCACGATGGCGAAGATCTCCTGCGTCAGCTTCGGCGACAGGCCCAGCGAGGGCTCGTCGAGGAGCAGGAGGTCGGGCCGGGACATGAGGGCGCGGGCGATCGACAGCATCTGCTGCTGGCCGCCGGACAGGAGGCCCGCGTCCTGGTCGGCGCGCTCCTTCAGGATCGGGAAGTAGCGTTCCATCCGCTCGATGTCGCGGGCGACCTCGTCCTTGTCCGAGCGGGTGTAGGCGCCCATCAGGAGGTTGTGGCGCACGGAGAGGAGCGGAAAGACCTCGCGGCCCTCGGGCGCGTGGCTGAGGCCGCGACGGACGATATCGGCGGGATCGCGCCGCTCGATGTTCTCGCCCTTGAAGACGATCGACCCCTTCTGCGGATCGAGTATCCCCGAGATGGTCTTGAGGATCGTTGATTTGCCGGCGCCGTTGGCCCCCAGCACGGTGACGATGGAGCCCTTCGGCACCGCGAGGGAGACACCGCGAATGGCCTTCACCGCCCCGTAGGCTGCTTCGACATTGGCGAGGGTCAGGATCGCGTCGCTCATGAGGCGGCCCTTTCGACCGTCTCGGTCGCCTCTGCCGGCGTACCGATATAGGCCTCGACCACGGCCGGGTGGCGCTGCACCTCGACGGCCGACCCCATGGCGAGAACGCGGCCCTGGTTCATCGCCATGACCCGGTCCGAGACGCGGGAGACAAGGGTCATGTCGTGCTCGACCATGATGACGGTGACGTCGAGGTCGCGGCTGATGTCCTCGATCCAGAAAGCCATGTCCTCGGTCTCCTCGACATTGAGACCGGAGGAGGGTTCGTCGAGCAAGAGCAGCTTCGGACGGGTGCAAAGCGCCCGGCCGAGTTCGACCACCTTGCGCGCGCCATAGGGCAGGCCAGCAACGGTCGCGTCCCGGTGGACGGCCAAATCGAGGAGGTCAATCACCTCCTCCACCTTCTCGCGCAACGCCACCTCCGCGCGCTTCACCGAGGGCAGGAACAGCGCCTCGGCGAAGGGATTCGTCGTGCGGTGCACATGGGCGCCGATCAGGAGGTTCTGCAGCACGGTCGCGTGCTCGAACAGCTCGATGTTCTGGAAGGTGCGCGCGATGCCGAGGCCGGCGACGCGGTGCGCCGGAAGCCGGGTGATCTCCTCGCCCTCCAGCAGAACGCGCCCGGCGGTCGGATTGTAGATGCGGCTGATGATGTTGAAGACGGTGGTCTTCCCCGCGCCGTTGGGGCCGATGATGGTGAAGACCTCGCCCTTGTCGACGGTGAAGCTGACCCCGTCGACGGCCTTGAGGCCGCCGAACTGCACCGAGATGGCGTCGGCCTGGAAGAAGGGGGCGCTCATTTCAGCCGGTCCGATTTCTGGAAGGCCTTCTGCCGGCGGAACATGCCTTTCCGGTAGAAGGGGAAGAGGTCGAAATAGGTGCGCGTCTTCAGCCAGGCGCCGTAGATGCCGAGCGGCTCGAACAGGACCACGAGGATCAGCACGGCACCGAACACGGTCGGCTGCAGGCCGGTGGCTTCGGAGAGGAAGGCCGGCAGCAAGGGCTTCACGGCGTTGATCGCCTGCGGCAACGCGATGAGGAAGGCCGCCCCGTAGATGGCGCCGTGGACCGAACCGAGGCCGCCGATCACCACCATCATGACGAGTTCGATCGACTGCACCACGGTGAACTGGTCGGGCGACAGGAAGCGGATGTTGTGGGCGTAAAGCCCGCCGGCGACGCCGGCAAATGCCGCCGAGATGGCGAAGGACAGCGTCTTGTAGAAGGCGAGGTTGACGCCCATCGACTGGGCCGAGATCTCCGAATCGCGGATGGCGACGAAGGCGCGCCCGGTCGGCGAACGCAGCAGGTTGACAATGATCAGCGTTGCCGCAACGGCGAAGGCGAGACAGAGATAGTAGAAGCTCGGCCCGTCGGCGAAGCGCCAGCCGAACAGGCTCACCGGCGGCACCATCAGGCCGGCATTGCCGCCGGTGACCGGCTCGGCGCGGGCGATGATTTCCTCGATGATCGTGCCGAAGGCGAGGGTGGCGATGCCGAGATAGAGCCCCTTCACCCTGAGCGCCGGCAGGCCGACGATGATGCCGACGACCGCCGCGAATGCGCCGGCGGCGAGGATTGCCACGAAGAACGGCACGCCCGCCGTCACCAGTACCCCTTGCGTATAGGCGCCGACCGCCATGAAGGCGGCATGGCCGAGCGAAAGCTGGCCGGTGAAGCCGGCGAGCAGCATCAGGCCGAGCGCGACGATGGCGTAGATGCAGACCTGGGAGAGTTGGGTCAGCACATAGGGCGAGACGAGCATCGGGGCGACCAGCAGCACCGCCATGAGCAGGCCGTACCAGAAGACCTGGCCACCATGCTGAACGAGCTCGATGTCCTGCTCATAGCGGGTCTTGAAGATGAAGCGCATGGCCTCAGACCTTCTTGGCCAGACGCTCGCCGAACAGGCCGTTCGGCTTGAGCACGAGCATGGCGAGGACGACGAGGAAGGGCGCGGCGTCCTTGAAGCCCTCCATCAGGTAGAAGCCGGCGAGCTGCTCGACGACGCCGATGATGAGCCCGCCGACGATAGCGCCGGGGAGCGAGGTGAACCCGCCTATCACCGCTGCGGGGAAGGCCTTGATGCCGATGAAACCCATATTGGCATGGATGAAGGTGAGCGGCGCGAGGAGGATGCCGGCAATGGCGGCGACCGCAGCCGAGATCGCCCAGATGAGGCTGGAGAGCCGTTTCACCGGAATGCCCATGTAGTAGGCCGCCAGCTGGTTCTGACTCATCGCCTGCATGGCGATGCCGATCTTGGTGTAGCGGAAGAGGGCCGCGAGAAGGGCGCAGAGCACCACCGTCACCGCGATGATGACGATATGCTCGGCCGAGATGACGAGGCCACCGAAGCGGAACACCTCGCCGCGGAAAGGCACGGGCAGGGTGTGGGTGTCGGTGCCGATCACCGGGATCATGGTGACGAGACCGCGCGCCATGTAGCCGAAGCCGATGGTCACCATGACGATGGCGACGGCGGACTGTCCGAGGATGGGGCGCAGGATGATGCGCTCGTTGAGGAAGCCGATCAGGGCCGTCACCGCCATGGCGACGATGATCACCGCCCAGTAGGGCATGCCCAGCGTGGTTGCGGCGAACAGGCCGGCGAAGCCGCCGATCATCAGCAACTCGCCCTGGGCGAAATTCACCGTCTCGGTGGCCTTGTAGATGAGCACGAAGCCGAGCGCGATGAGGCCGTAGATGCACCCCTGCGCAAGCCCGCTGATCACCAGCTGGATGAACTGCACCTGCCCTCTCCCTGGACGGCGTTTCCTCTGACTTTTTTTCACGGCCGGTTTTCCGGCTCGCATGCACGTTCGGACCTGAAGCCTTGCCCCAATCGGCTCAGGCCGCAAGCCTCAGAATGGACCGCGCCTCGGCGGGGCTCGCCACCGTGCGCCCGGCCGCGCGGACGAGGCCGGCGATCGCCTCGATGAGCGGTCCGTTGGACGTCACCTTGCTGCCGTCGGCGCGGTAGAACGTGTCCTCAAGGCCGGTGCGCATATGGCCGCCGAGTTCGGCGCAACGCTGGTGCAGCGACCAGATGCCGGCACGGCCGATGGCGGTGACCTGCCAGTTGGCCTCCGGCGCCTTCAGCTTGAGGAGGATCGGCAGGAGGTCCGGGTCGGCTGGCATGCCGGATTCGACCCCCATGACGAAGTTGTACTGGAGCGGTCCTGTCCACAGTCCGGCATCGCGGTACATGCCGACACAGCGGACGATGCCGGTGTCGAAACACTCGAACTCGGGAAGCGTGCCGGTGCCGACCATGGCGTCGAGATAGGCCTTCACCTTCTCGACCGGGTTGTCGAACAGCATGGGCGGCCAGGCCCATGTCCCATCGGCCTTGACCTTGAGGTAGTTCAGCGAGCCGGCATTGCAGGCGGCGATCTCCGGATTCGTATCTCGGATGCAGGTGAGCGCCCCGGCATAGTCGGGTCCGACGACCCCGGAGGTGTGATTGATGACCACGCCGGGGCAGGCGGCACGGATGGCCGCCTGCACCTCGGAGGACAGCTTCGGGTCCCAGGACGGCAGGTGCCCCTTGCCCTCGCCCTGCTGGCGCAGGTGGATGTGCATGACCGAGGCGCCGGCGTCATAGGCGCGCTTCGCCTCAGCCGCCATCTCGGACGGCGTGACCGGTACCGAATGCTGCTTCGGGTCGGTCAGCACGCCGTTGAGGGCGCAGGTGATGATGGCCTTGTCGCTCATCGGGGAGCCTTGTCCATGATCGAGGAGGCCATGGTTTCAGCGCCGGGACATGCGGTCTTGCGTTGAGCCGCTGCGCTCATCGGCCCGTCCACACCGGCTTGCGCTTCTCCTGGAAGGCGCGGATGCCTTCCTTCGCGTCCTCGGTGGCGGCGGTCAGCGCAATCTGGCCCTCGGTATAGGCGATGGCCTCGTCGAAGCTCATGGCGTGGATGGCGCGCATCGCATATTTGCCCCGCCGGATCGCGGCAGGAGACTTGTCGACGATCCTGCCGATCAGCCAGTCGACCTTCGCGTCCAGTTCCTGCGCCGCCGCGAGGTGATTGACCAATCCTGCCGCCTTCGCCTCCGTTGCCGTGAACGGCTCGCCGGTGAGACACCATTCGGCGACGAGGCGACGCGGCACGGTCAGTTGCAGGAGGCTCAGTACCTGCATGGGGAAGACGCCGACCTTCACCTCCGGCAGGCCGAACACCGCGTCCTCGGCCGCGACCGCCATGTCGGTCATGCAGAGAAGGCCCATGCCGCCGGCCATGCAGGTGCCGTTGACGCGGGCGATCGAGGGCTTGGTGGCGTTCTGGGCAAGCCGCAGGAGGTCGGCATAGTCGCTGTTGGGTTTCGACGCGTCCTGAAAGAAGCTCTGGCCGCCGCCGAGATCGGCCCCGGCGCAGAAGGCCTTGTCGCCGGCACCGGTCAGCACGATGGCGCGGACATCCGGGTCGTCATGGGCCGCGCGCCAGCCCGCCGCGATGCCGGCGACGACCTCGGCATTCATGGCGTTGCGCTTGTCGGGCCGGTTGATGGTGATGGTGAGGACATGGCCGGATTTCGCGGTCAGGACGGCATCGGTCATCGCTTCGCTCCTTCAGCCGGCGGCCTTGTCGACGGTGGCGAGCAGCCGGCCGGTGGTCACCTGATCGCCGACGGCAACGGCGATCTCTCCGACAGCGCCGGCGACGGCGGCGACATGGACATGTTCCATCTTCATGGCTTCCAGCGTCACGACCGGCTGTCCCGCCACGACCGATTCGCCGGGCTGGACATGCGCGGCGACGACGCGGCCGTTCATCGCGGCGAGAACCCGGCCGTCCAAGCCGTCGGACCTGGTGCGCCGTGCAGGTGCGCGGGTGAGATCACGGACGATGATCTGGTCGGCGCCGCGCTGCAGGAACAGATCGTCGCCGCGGCGCAGCCAGGGCAGGGTGCGCCCCGAGCCGTCCTGCCGCAGGCGGATGACGTCGTCCGTCACCGCGTCGACGGTGAGCACGAAGCGGCCATCGCCAGAGGCGACGTGATAGCTGCCGTCGCGGTCACGGTGGATCGCGGCCGTGTGGCGGGCGCCGGCGATCTCGAACACCATCGGGAGTGGCAGGGGCGGACCAAGGTGGCGCGACGCCGACCGGTGGCGCGGATCGGCCGCCGTCACGAACAGTGCCAGCGCGGCGATCACCGCGTCCGGCAGGGTCTCGTCGGCAGGTGGTGCGAGTTCCGAGGCATGGGCCGCGATGAAGCCGGTCGTTGCTTGGCCCCGGGCAAAGACCGGGTGGGTGAGGACCCTCGCGAGGAAACCCTGGTTTGTGGCGATGCCGAGAGCGACCGCGCGGTCGAGCGCGCTCGCCAGAGCAAGACGCGCCGCGTCGCGCGTCTCTCCATGCGCGACGAGCTTGGCCACCATCGAGTCGTAGTAGGGCGGCACCTCGGCGCCCACCGACATGGCGGTGTCGGCGCGGATGCCTTCGGGCATCGCCCAGCGTCCGAAGCGCCCCGCCTGCGGCCCGAAGTCCTGCTCCGGGTCCTCGGCGCAGAGCCTGACCTCGACGGCATGGCCGGCGAAGCGGATCTCGTGCTGGGAGAGCGGCAGGGGTTCGCCCGCCGCCACACGCAATTGCCATTCGACGAGGTCGAGGCCGGTGATCGCTTCGGTGACCGGATGCTCCACCTGCAGGCGGGTGTTCATCTCCATGAAGTAGAAGGCGCCGTCGCGGTCGAGCAGGAACTCGAGGGTGCCGGCGCCCTCGTATCCCAGCGCCTGCACCGCCTTCACCGCCACCTCGCCCATGCGGGCGCGAAGCTCCGGCGAAACGGCAGGAGAGGGCGCCTCCTCCACCAGCTTCTGATGACGGCGCTGCACGGAACAGTCGCGCTCGCCGAGATGGATGGCATTGCCGTGGCGATCGCCGAAGATCTGAACCTCGATATGGCGCGGCTCCACCACCGCTCGTTCGAGCAGGACTGTCGGGTCGCCGAAGGCGTTGGCGGCCTCGGATCGCGCGCTTCTGAGCGCTGCCGGGAACTGCGAGGCCTCGGTGACGAGGCGCATGCCGCGCCCACCGCCGCCGGCCACTGCCTTGATCATCACCGGGAAGCCGATGCGCCCAGCTTCCGCCGCCAGGCCTTCCTCGTTCTGGTCGTCACCCTGCCAGCCCGGGACGGTCGGCACGCCGGCCGCCTGCATGATGGTCTTGGCGCCGGCCTTGTGGCCCATGGCCTCGATCGATTCCGGCGAGGGACCGACAAAGACCAGCCCCGCCTCGCGGCAGGCCATGGCGAAGGCGGCATTCTCGGCGAGGAAACCGTAGCCGGGATGGATCGCATCGGCGCCCGCGCGCTTCGCCGCAGCGATGATGGCCGGGATGTTCAGATAAGATTCGGCCGGCAGCGGCCCGCCGATCAATTCGGCCCGGTCGGCGTAGCCGACATGAGCTGCGGCTGCGTCGGCCGTCGAGTGGACGGCGACGGTGCCAAGACCCATGCGGCGCGCCGTACGCATGACGCGCAGCGCGATCTCGCCGCGATTGGCGACCAGCAGCGTACGGAAGGGTGTGGCGGTCGTCATCACGGCCTCGCCACCGAGAACTGCATCGGTACTGGCTTGCGTCGCTCCGCCTCCCGGCAGATCGCCAGCGCCTCGGCCAGCACGGCGCGGGTGTCGCGGGGATCGATGACGCCGTCGTCGAGCAGGCGCGCGGACGTCGTGAAGACGTCCATCTGGCTCTCGAACAGCTCGGTGATCTGCGCCTTCATCGCGCCGATCTGGGCCTCGTCCGCTTCCCTGCCGCGGCGGACCGCTCCGGCGCGCGCGACGATCGCCATGGTTTCCGCCGCCTGTTCGGCACCCATCACCGCCGTGCGCGCATTCGGCCAGGAGAAGCAGAAGCGCGGATGGAAGCCGCGGCCGCACATGCCGTAGTTGCCGGCGCCATAGGAGGCGCCGCAGTAGAGGGTGATCTGCGGCACTGTGGCGTTCGTCACCGCCTGGATCATCTTGGAGCCGTGCTTGATCATGCCGGCCTCCTCATAGGCACGGCCGACCATGAAACCCGTGGTGTTGTTGAGATAGAGGATCGGCGTCCCCGACTGGCAACAGGCCTGGATGAAATGCGTTGCCTTGTTCGCGCCGGCCGGATCGAGGGGACCGTTGTTGGTGATGATTCCGGCGGGAAATCCCTCGATCGCCGCGTGGCCGCAGACGGTGGCCGGGCCGTAGTCCTCGCCGAAGGGGAGGAAGTTCGAGCCGTCGACGATGCGGGCGATGACCTCGCGCATATCGACCGGGCGCTTCAGATCCGCCGGCATGATGCCAAGAAGGTCCTCGGCGTCGTAGCGTGGCCCGTCGAAGGTCGATGCCACCTGCCGCGGCTGATCCCGGTCCCAGCCGAGCGCGGCGACGATCTCGCGGGCGATGCGCAGGGCATCGCGGTCGTCCTCCGCCATGTAGTCGCCGAGGCCGGAGATGGTCGTGTGCATCTCGGCGCCGCCGAGTTCCTCCTCGGTGGCGATCTCGCCGGTGGCGGCCTTCAGCAGCGGAGGTCCCGCGAGGAAGGCGCGGGTGCGGCCGCGCACCATGACGATGTAGTCGGACAGCCCCGTCTGGTAGGCGCCGCCGGCGGTCGAGGATCCATGCGTGACGGTGATGACCGGCAGGCCCACTGCCGAGAGACGCGCGAGATTACGGAAGATCTGGCCGCCATGGATGAAATGCTCGACCCGGTAGCGCAGCAGGTTGGCGCCGGCGCTCTCGACCAACTGGATGAAGGGCAGGCGGTTTTCCAGCGCCAGTTCCTGCACGCGCAACTGCTTCTCGAGGCCCATGGGCTGTAGCGCGCCGGCATCGATGCCGGAATCGGACGCCGATATCATGCAGCGCACGCCCGCGACGAAGCCGATGCCGGCGATGACGCCGCTGCCCGGCACGCTCTTCTCGGCGTCGGGCACGTCCATCATGAAGCCGGAGAGGGTGGCGAGTTCCAGGAACGGCGCGCCCGGATCGAGGAGCAGCGCGATGCGCTCGCGCGGCAGGAGCTGGCCGCGCTCGTGGAAACGGGGGCCGGCGGAGGCCGAGGCGCGTCGGGCGCGCTCCTCGAGGCCGGACTGGCGCGCGATGAGCGCCAGCATAGCGGCGCGATTGTCCCGGAAGGTCTCGCTCGTCGGAGAGATGCGGCTCTCGATCACGGCCATGGAGAGGTATGTCCCCTGTGAACTGGCCGTCACACTGGCCCGCTGCGAGGGGATCGTCTTGTGCGGAGTGGCTGGTCGCGGACCCCGCCTCTCGCGCCGGTGCGGCGCGTCAGAAGATCGGCTTCACGCCCTGTTGCGCCGCCACCTCGTCCTGGACAGCCAGGGCACGGCGGTAGCCGTCGCGCTCCTTCAGCCGCGCCCAGTAGGCGGACGTCTGCGGCTGGAACTCCCGCGACAGACCGAGCACCTCGGCCAGCATCAGCGCATAGCCGACGGCGATGTCGGCGACCGTGAAGCGGCCGCCCGCCAGCCAGTCATATTTCAGGAGATGGGCGTCGAGCATGCGCAGCCGGCCGAGGAACCACTTGGCATAGTCCTCGGCCACCTGGGGCTGGCGGCGCTCCGGCGGCTCGAAGCGGGAATAGCGCAGCACCAGAGCCTGCGGAAAGGTGAGCGTCGCGTCGCTGTGATGCAGCCAGTTAAGCCAGAGCCCATAGTCGGGCTCGGCCGGCGCGACCGCCAGAGGCGTGGGACCGTGACGCACCGCGAGATATTCGCAGATCGCCGCCGACTCGGTCATGCGCGTATCGCCGTCGATCAGGAAGGGCACGGTGCCCAGCACATTGACGTCGAAATACTCCTTGGCAAAGGCGCGCGGCGGAAAGGGCAGCACCTTCAGCTCGTAGGCGAGGCCCATCTCCTCCAGCGTCCAGAGGGGTCGGAAGGAGCGGGCGGAGAGGCAGTGATAGAGGATCATTGGCGGTTGCTCATGCCGGGAAGCGTGCCCATGGCCTTGCAGATGATGGACAGCATGACCTCGTCGGCGCCGCCGGCGATGGAGGTGAGGCGGGCGTCGCGGTAGTAGCGCGTCACCGGGGTCTCGTTCATGTAGCCCATGCCGCCCCAGTACTGCATGCAGGCGTCCGCCACCTCGCGGCCGATGCGGCCGGCCTTCAGCTTGGCCATGGAGGCGAGCGTCGTCATGTCCTCGCCAGCGATCATCATCTCGGCGGCGCGGTAGATGAGGGCGCGCAGCATCTCCACTTCCGTCTTCAGCTCGGCGAGGCGGAAATGCACGACCTGGTTATCGAGGATGGACTTGCCGAAGGCCTGCCGGCCGCGGGTGTATTCGATGGTCTGGTCGATGATCCATTCGGCCGGCTTCAGCCCCGCCGCGGCGCCCCACAGCCGCTCCTCCTGGAACTGCATCATCTGGTAGGTGAAGCCCTTGCCCTCCTCGCCGATGCGGTTGCGCTTGGGGACCCGGACCTCGTCGAAGAAGATCTGCGCCGTGTCGGAGGCGCGCATGCCGAGTTTGTCGAGGGTGCGGGCGACGGTGACGCCCTTCTCCTTCATCGGCACGCAGATCAGCGACTTGTTGCGATGGGCCGGGCCGTCGCCGGTATTGGCGAGGAGGCAGATCCAGTCGGCCTGGGCGCCGTTGGTGATCCACATCTTGCCGCCGGTGATGACGTAGTCGTCGCCGTCGGACCGCGCCGTGGTCTTGATCGAGGCGACGTCGGAGCCGGCGCCCGGCTCGGAAACGCCGATGCAGGCGACGTGATCGCCGGCGATGGCGGGGGCCAGGAACTCCGCCTTCACATGGTCCGACCCGAAGCGGGCGAGCGCCGGCGTCGCCATGTCCGTCTGCACGCCGATGGCCATGGGCACCGAGCCGCAGTGAATGCCGCCGACCTCCTCCGCCATCAGCAGGGCGTAGGAATAGTCGAGGCCCATGCCGCCATATTCGACCGGCTTGTTGAGGCCGAGATAGCCGGCCTCACCCAGCTTCTTGAAGACGGTGTGGGCGGGGAAGCGTCCGGCCTCCTCCCACGCGTCCACATAGGGGTTGATCTCGGTGGCGATCAGCCTCTGCAGGCTGCGCCTGACCTCCTCGTGCTCGGCCGTGAACAGCATGGCGCCTTGTCCCTATCGTCGGTCTGATGCCCGCAAGGCTAAGGGCTCCGTGGCACGCCCTGCTTGCGTGAACTGGTCACGCGCTCGCGGCCGCCTCGCTGCGGAAGATCTCCAGCTGGCGCGAGCCGGAGAAAATGGCGCGCGGCTTGAGGCCGTAGAAGCGGCGGATCGAGTGGGAGAAATGGGTCGAGTCCGGATAACCGATGTCGAGCGCCAGATGCGCCATGTTGATGGTCTCGTTGGCGAAGTTGAGGAGGTGCCGCGCCCGCTTCCAGGCCCGGCAGGCGCGGAAGGCGATGCCCGTTTCCTGTTTGAACAGATGCAGGAAGCGGGAGACCGACAGGTTCGCCATCGCGGCGCAGTCGGCGGCGGTGAAGGCCTCCCCCGGCTGGTCGCGCAGGGCCGCGAGAACGCGTGCAATGCGGCGATCGAGCACACGGGGCGCCAGAGGCGCGCCAAAGACCGCGGTGTCGAAGTCGGCCGCTCCCATCCGGTGCTTAAGGGGCATCGCCCGCAGGCGCCGATGGGCGGCCCGCAGGCGGTCGGCGAGGTCCCCCTCCGCGAGGGCACCGAGTTCGGCGGCCATGCGGTCCAGAGCCGCGGGGTCGACCGAATCCGGCTCGACGAGGACGCCGATGACCGATGGATGTTCCGGCTCGATGCTGTGCTCGCGATAGGCCGGCATGACGGCCGCCTCGACCAGACGGTCGGGCTCGCCTGCGACCGAAAGCCTCAACCCCCCCTGCATGCTCGCAAAAACGATGAATGACCCGAGGGTGCGCCGTTTCGGCCGGCCGAGAAGGCCCGCATAGAAGACACGTTCAGGCCCCACGAGCATGAAGCGTTCGGAACAGGCCTGTGAACCCTGCATGCAGCTTCCCCCGGATATGTCGTTCTTTTTTCAACTATAGCCCGGTCAGGCTGCGGCGCCACCTTGCCGATGGTCACAGCCGCAAGGGCCGACAAAGCGCCTTTTCACGTTCGCGCCCTGTTATTGGCCGGAAGGCTAACGCGAAGCTGCATTGCAGCAAAGGCGTTGCTCCGGTGCAGCGACCTTCGGCTTATGGCGCCTTCGGCGGAACCTTGAGATTTCGCTGCCATTCCCCCTGGAGGATACGCATGAAACGCCGCAATTTCCTCGCCGCTTCGGGTGCCGGCCTTGCCGCTGCAGCGGCAGTCGCCGCTCCCGCCGTCGCGCAGTCCTCGCCCGAGATCAAGTGGCGCCTGACGTCCAGCTTCCCGAAGTCGCTCGACACGATCTACGGCGCTGCCGAGACCATCTCCAAGCAGGTCGCCGAACTGACCGACAACAGGTTCCAGATCCAGGTCTTCGCCGCCGGCGAGATCGTCCCCGGCCTGCAGGCCCTCGACGCCGTGTCCAACAACACGGTCGAGATGTGCCACACCTGCTCCTACTACTATGTCGGCAAGGACCCGACCTTCGCCATCGGTACGGCCGTGCCCTTCGGCCTCAACGCCCGCCAGATGAACGCCTGGCTGTATCAGGGCGGCGGCAACGAGCTCTTCAACGAGTTCTACAAGAAGTACACCATCCACGCGATCCCGGCCGGCAATACCGGCGCGCAGATGGGCGGCTGGTTCCGCAAGGAGATCAAGACGGTCGCCGACCTGCAGGGCCTGAAGATGCGCATCGCCGGCATCACCGGCCAGGTCATGGCCAAGATGGGCGTCGTGCCGCAGCAGGTCGCCGGTGGCGACATCTATCCGGCGCTGGAGAAGGGCACCATCGACGCGGCGGAGTGGGTCGGCCCCTATGACGACGAGAAGCTCGGCTTCAACAAGGTGGCGCCGTTCTACTACTATCCCGGCTGGTGGGAAGGCGGCCCGACCGTCCACGCCATGATCAACCTGGAGAAGTGGAACGCCCTGCCGAAGTCATACCAGGCGGCCCTCAACAACGCCTGCGCCACGGCGAACACGGTCATGCAGGCCAAGTACGACCTGCAGAACCCGGCCGCCCTGCGCCGCCTCGTCGCCGCCGGCACGCAGTTGCGTCCCTTCCCGCAGGAGGTGATGGAAGCGGCCTTTACTGCGACCAACCAGCTCTACGGCGAGATCAGCGCCCGGAACGCCGATTTCAAGAAGATCATCGACGCGATGCAGGCGACGCGCTCCGAGCAGTATCTGTGGTGGCAGGTCGCCGAGTTCACCTTCGACGCCTTCATGATCCGCGCCCGCGCACGCGCCGGCCGCTAATCGTCTCACATCCGCGACAAGCCAAGGCCGCGTCCGCAAGGGCGCGGCCTTTCTCTTTGGCTCGGATCGGACCGGAAAGGGAGCCCTGCCGGAACCGGGGCTGGCGCGATACGGGGGAATGGTGGCAGTTTGCGCGCCCGGCCAGTTCTGTTTGCGGAATCTGGTTCCCGCGTCTGGCAGTTTCGGAGGACGAACGCGATGTCCAACAATCTCAAATTCTATATCGACGGCGAATGGGTCGCCCCCACCGGCACGGCGACGCTCGACGTCATCGACCCCTCGACGGAAGAGCCCTTCACCAAGATCGCTCTCGGCACCGAGGCTGACGTCGACAAGGCGGTGAAGGCCGCGCGCGAGGCCTTCAAGACGTTTTCCCAGACCACCAAGGCCGAGCGCCTGGCGCTGATGCGCAAGCTGCTGGAGGTCTATAACAAGCGCTTCGCGGACGTCGCCGATGCGCTCTCGCGCGAGATGGGCGCGCCGAAGAAGCTGGCGCACACCGCGCAGGCCGGCATGGGCACGGCGCATCTGTCGAAGATGATCGAGACGCTGGAGACCTTCGAATTCGAGGAGCTGCGCGGCACGACCCTCATCTCCAAGGAGCCCATCGGCGTCGTCGGCATGATCACGCCGTGGAACTGGCCGATCAACCAGATCATGTGCAAGGTCGCCCCGGCGCTCGCCGCCGGATGCACCATGGTGCTGAAGCCGAGCGAGATCGCACCGCTCAACGGCATCATCTTCGCCGAGATCATGCATGAGGCCGGCGTACCGAAGGGCGTGTTCAACCTCGTCAACGGCGATGGTCCCACCGTCGGCGAGGCGATCGCCCGCCATCCCGGCGTCGACATGGTGTCCTTCACCGGCTCGACCCGTGCCGGCGTGCTCGTCGCCAAGGCGGCGGCCGACACGGTCAAGCGCGTCCATCAGGAGCTCGGCGGCAAGTCGGCCAACATCATCCTTCCCGACGCCGACCTCGCCAAGGCGGTGAAGCTCGGCGTCGAGGGGATGATGCGCAACTCCGGCCAGTCCTGCAACGCGCCGACCCGCATGTTCGTGCCGGCCGCCAAGCACGACGAGGCCAAGCAGGTCGCGAAAGAGGTCGCCGACAAGCTGAAGGTGGGACCGGCCTCGGCGGACGACAGCTGGATGGGTCCGGTGGTCAGCGAGATCCAGTTCAACAAGATCCAGAAGCTGATCGAGAGCGGCATCAAGGAGGGCGCCGAGCTGGTGACCGGCGGCACCGGCCGGCCCGAGGGCCTCAACCGCGGCTACTATGTGCGGCCGACCGTCTTCGCCGGCGTCACCGACGACATGACCATCGCGAAGGAGGAGATCTTCGGACCCGTCCTGGCGATCCTTCCCTACGAGAGCGAGGATGAGATCGTCGCGCGGGCCAACGACACGCCCTATGGGCTTGCCTCCTACGTGCAGTCCGGATCGCTCGAGAAGGCCCGCAAGATCGCCGCGCAGATGCGCTCAGGCAATGTCTACATCAACTATCCCGCCTGGGATGCCGGTGCGCCGTTCGGCGGCTACAAGCAGTCTGGCAACGGCCGCGAATATGCCGAGTTCGGCCTTGAGGAGTTCCTCGAGATCAAGGGCACGGTCGGCTACGGCGCAGCCTGAGACGCACCTTCAGACCAGATCACGAAAGGGCGGCCCGGCGGGCCGCCCTTTTTCGTTTTCGGGACGGCGTCCGGCAGAGTGCCTTCATCGCATCCCGCGGCAGCCTCCGCAGCACCTGGCACGTTCTGCTGCGCCGCAAGATGCCGTCGATCACGGCCTCGCGATTTATCCTCACGAAATTGCGACTGTGCAATGATGCAAATCTATCGATGCTCCCAACATTGCAATTTCTCAATCTCGTGATTGGCAAGTGAAAGGCTGAGGGCCCAATTCAGCGGTGTCGACGGCGGACACCTCCCGCCGACACAGCAACACTTTCCGGGCGGCGCGTGTCCCTCCCCGCCCGGGTTCGAACGGAGAATGACCATGAAGAAGCTCATCCTTGCCGGCGCCCTGCTGGCCCCCCTCGCCGCCGCCGTCCCGGCTCTCGCCCAGGTCGATGCCTCGGCCAACGTCGCCGTCACCCAGCGCAGCGAGGCGCCGCGCGAGTTCACCTCCCGCCGCGTCATCGAGGTTCCCGCCGCGCTGAACCGTGGCGAGCAGGTCCGGATCAACCGTCAGGGCCCGGCCGGCAACTTCTGATCGCCGCCGTCCCTACCCATGCGGGTCAGCCCGCATCCCGACCGGCTGGGCCGACAAAGGCCCGCCGGCTTCCCCCAGGAGACAAGTCATGAAGAAGTTCATCCTCACCGCCGCCGTTCTGGCGCCCCTCGCCGCCGCCGTCCCGGCTCTCGCCCAGGTCGAGGCGACCCCGCGCAACACGGTCACCCAGTACCAGACCCAGACGCCGCGCGAGTTCACCGCCCGCCGCGCGTATCAGGCTCCCGTCATGGGCGAGCGTGCGGGCGAGGTCCGCAGCGACCGCCAGGGTCCGGCCGGCAACTTCTGATCGCCGCCGTCCCTACCCACGCGGGTCCGCCCGCATCCTCACCGGCAGGGCCGCCAAAGGCCCGCCGGCTTCCCCCAGGAGACCAGTCATGAAGAAGTTCATCCTCACCGCCGCCGTTCTGGCGTCCCTCGCCGCCGCCGTCCCGGCTCTCGCCCAGATTGATGCCTCGGCCAACGTCGCCGTCACCCAGCGCAGCGAGGCGCCGCGTGAGTTCACCGCCCGCCGTGACTACCAGGCTCCCGTCGTCGTCGAGCGTGCCGGCGAGGCCCGCTCCGATCGCCAGGGCGAGGCCGGCAACTTCTGACGCCGACAACCACATCGCTGACCTATCGAACGCCGGGGCTGAGCCCCGGCGTTCTTGCGTCGGAGAACCGAGCTTCCTGGGAACGAGGTTGGATCTGCCTCCCGTCGATGCCGGCGCTCCTCATCAGTTGAACGATTGTCGACAATCGGCTATCCGAGCCAGCGGTTCTGGTGTCGAGCACATGATTGTTCCTTCCATCCTGTCGGGCGGCGGCCTCGATACCTCTGCGGCGCATCTCAGCGAGGCGGAAGTGCGTCAGGTCTCGCGCGAGCGCTACGGGCTCGAGGGTGCATTCCGACGCTTCGACACGGAGAAGGACGATACGTTCCGGATCAGGACGGCCGGTGGCGAGGCCTATGTCCTCAAGATCGCCAATCCCGCGGAAAAACCGGTCGAGATCGACTTCCAGATCGACCTTCTCCGCCATATCGAGCGGCACGCGCCGGGGGTGCCCGTGCCGCGCGTCCTCGTCGATCGAGCAGGAGACCTCCGGTCGCTCTACCGTGCATCGGACGGCACTGATCGTATCGTGCGGGTGGTCAGCTACCTCGAAGGCACGCCGCTGGACAGCACCACATCTTCGCCGGTGGAGCGCGAGCGGGTGGGGGAGATCCTCGCCCGCCTCAGGCTCGCCACCGCGGACTTCCGCCATCCCGGGGAGGACCGGGTGCTCGCATGGGACGTGCAGCACCTCATGCTGCTGGCGCCGCTGCTGTCGGGCGTCGACGATGCCGGGGAGCGCAGGCTGCTGGAGACCGCGCTCGACAGGTTCGCGGCGGCCGCGTCCGGTCTCGACCGGTTGCGCCGCCAGGTGCTGCACAACGATTTCAGCCGCTCCAACATCGTCGTCGACCACGCTAATCCCGCCTTCGTGAACGGCATCATCGATTTCGGTGACGCGGTGCGCACGGCGATCGCCGTCGACGTCTCCACCGCCCTGCTCAACCAGCTGCCTCTGACACCGGTGGAGGACGCCTTCGGTGCCGGGCGGGACCTCCTGCGCGGCTATCTCGCGGTGGCGGACCTGACCGAGGAGGAACTCGCGCTGATCCCGCACCTGACAATGGGGCGGGTGATAGCCCGCATCCTCCTGTCGACCTGGCTCGCCCGCATCTTCCCGCAGAACGCGACCTACATCCTGCGCAACACCCCGCCCTGCTGGTGGCAACTCGGCTGGTTCCTCGATCGCGACCCCGACGAGGTCAGCGCGGCCTTCTTGCCGTCGACGACGGCTTCACCCCTTCCCCGGCACGGATGACAAGGACAAGGCCATGAACACCACCGCCACCGCCCGGCAGCCCGGCAATATGGTCAACGCCTTTGACCCGGACAATGCGAGCGGCGTGCCGCAGCGGACGCGCGACATGATCGCGCGGCGTCAGCGGCTGCTCGGACCGGCCTATCGCCTCTTCTACGCCAACCCGGTCGAGGTGTGCCGCGGCCAGGGCGTGCTGCTCTATGATTCTCAGGGCAACGAATATCTCGACGCCTACAACAACGTCGTCTCCATCGGCCACGCCCATCCTAAGGTCGCCGAAGCCGTGTCGCGCCAGCTCGGCATCCTGTGCACCCACACCCGCTACCTGCAGGACGGCATTCTCGACTTCGCCGAGGCCATCCTGCCGACCTTCGGCGGCCGCATCGGCCACCTGATGATGACCTGCACCGGCTCGGAGGCGAACGATCTCGCCGTCCGCATCGCCAAGCACCACACCGGCCGCAGCGGCATCATCGTCACCTCCGAGGCCTATCACGGCAATTCGGAACTGACGGCCAGCTTCTCGCCCTCCATGGGCGAGAAATCGCGGCTCGGAACCTGGGTGCGGCGCGTCGACGGCCCGGATTCCTATCGCCTCGACCCGGCGACGCTGGGTGAACGCATGGCGGCGCAGGTGGCGCACGAGGTGCGCGAGCTGGAGCGCCGCGGCGAGGGCCTCGCGGCCTTCATCGCCGATTCCCTGTTCTCTTCCGACGGCATCTACTCCGATCCGGTGACGCTGCTGGCGCCGGTGGCCGAGGTGGTGCGCAAGGCCGGCGGCCTGTTCATCGCCGACGAGGTGCAGTCCGGCTTCGGCCGTTCGGGAACCCATCTGTGGGGCTACCAGCGCCACGGCATCGACCCGGACATCGTCACCATGGGCAAGCCGATGGGCAACGGCTTCCCGGTCGCCGGCATCGCGGTGGCGCCCGAGGTGATCCAGCGCTTCGGCCAGGACATGCGCTACTTCAACACCTTCGGCGGCAACACGGTGGCGGTGGCGGCGGCGCAGGCGACCTTCGACGTCATCCGCGAGGACGGCCTGATGGCCAATGCCGATGCGGTCGGTCGCCATCTGCGCGACGGTCTCGCGGCGCTGGCGAAGCAGTACGAGGTCATTGGCGACGTGCGGGGAACCGGTCTCTACATCGGCGTCGAGATGGTCCGCGACCGCGCCACCAAGGAACCCAACCGCGAGGCGGCGCTCGCCGTGGTCAACGGGCTGCGCGAGCGCCGCGTGCTGATCTCGGCGACCAGCTACCACGCCAATACGCTGAAGATCCGCCCGCCGCTGGTGTTTGCAAAGAGCCATGCCGACCGGCTACTGACCGAACTCGACGCCGTGCTGCGGACGGTGGCGGCCTGAGCGCACGCGAGCGGAGCGTCCGATGACCCTGAAATCCGGCCTGGTGCGCGTCGAGAAGAAGTCGGCCGAGCATCAGGCCGTCGACAACCTGCGTCGCTTCATCCTGTCCGGCGGCGCGGCGCCGGGCGCGCGGCTGACCGAGGCCGCCCTCGCCGGGCAACTCGGCGTTTCTCGCGCGACGACCCGCACCGGCATGCACCGGCTCGCCGCCGAGGGCATCCTCGTCCAGGTGCCCTACACCGGCTGGCAGGTGGCGAGCATCACGGCGGAGGACGCCTGGGAGCTCTGGACGCTGCGCGGCAGTCTGGAGGGGCTGGCGGCGCGCCTGGTCTCGCAACATCCGGACGACGAGGGGCGGCAGGCCATTGCGGCGGCCATGGCCGATCTGCGCACCGCCGCCGAGAGCGGCGACACCGACGCCGTCAACGACAGGGACTTCGCCTTTCACCGCGCCATCGTCGAGAGGGCGCGCCATGCCCGGCTGCTGAACCAGTATGTGCAGGTCGAGAACCAGGTGCGGATGGTCATCGCCATCAGCAACCAGCTTCTTGGTGACGACCTCCTCGCCATCGTCGCACAGCATGCGCCGATGGCAGAGGCGCTGCTCGCCGGCGATCCGGAACGCGCGCAGAGAGAGGCCTGGACCCACAACGAAAGCGAGGGCCGCAAGCTCGTCGCCTATCTGGCGGGCACGGCCGCGTCCTGAAGAGTGTGATAGAGCCGTCGCTTGCCGGGGGCTCGCCGGTCGCCGCCGTGCGGCATTGTGGCCTGCAGGTGAGCCATGCGCCCCGCGGCATCTTGCATTCCGGCGGCTTCGCCTGAAGTCTCTCGTGTCGCGTCATGACGTCTCCGCGGTCCGCTCGACCGGACCAGCCAAAGGGAGCGCAGCGCAGCAGGGGCGCGGACGTTCCGCGCCTGATGGGAGGACGGATGGGACGGACAAGCCGCGTCAATGCGGCCCTCATCTTCGTTGCGCCTTTGGCTGTGCTGGTTGCCCTGTGGGCCGTGGTCGTGCCCGCCCTCGGCGTCCGGCCGCAGATCTTCCCCAGCGTCGCATCGGTCGGCAAGGCGGGAATCGACAGCCTGCTTGACGGAACGCTGCTGCGGCATGTTGCCGCCAGTGTCTCGCGCGTCGCCATCGGCACCGTGCTGGCCGTGCTGGTCGCCGTGCCGCTCGGCATCCTGATGGGGGTTAGCCGGGGCGTCTCCGCCTTCCTCACGCCGCTGATGCGATTCTTCTCCGTACTCGCCGGCATCGCCTGGATCCCCATCGCGACGCTGTGGTTCGGCTACGGCTTCGGCGCCATCGTCTTCGTCATCTTCAACGCCGTCTTCTTCGTTGTCGCCTACAACACGCTGCTCGGCGTCTCGACCATTCCGATGCCGCTGCGCCATGCCGCCGCCTCGCTCGGCGCCCGCCGCGGGGCCATGCTCACCGACGTGCTGCTGCCCGGCGCGCTGCCGAACATCGTCACCGGAATCCGCACCGGCCTCGGCTTCGCCTGGCGCGGCCTGATCGCCGCCGAGATGATCGCCACCGATGTCGGCCTCGGCTACATGCTGTTCGTCGCCCGCGACTTCTACCAGACCGAGGTCATCGTCCTCGGCATGATCGTCATCGGCACCCTCTGGCTGCTGATCGACAGGCTGATCCTGGTGCCGCTCGAGCGGGCGACCATCGAGCGCTGGGGGCTGGTCAGCGCATGAACGCCCTCCTGCCCCTCTGGAGTTTCTGCCTCCGGACCTCCGTGAAATGGCCGGTCCTGCAGACGCTGGCGCCTTTCGTTCCGGTGGTGGCGATCTGGTGGGCGGTCGCCGCCTGGGGGCCCTTTCCCCCGGCCTTCTTCCCCTCGCCGCCGGACGTCTGGGCCAAGTTCGTCGCGCTGATGGAGAAGGGCATCCTTCCCGACTATCTCGGCGACAGCGTCGCGCGGCTCGCGATCGGCGCTGCGGTGGGCATCGGGCTCGGCGTGCCCCTGGGATTGTGGGTTGGCTTGAGCAAGGGCGCCCACCGCGCGCTCTGGCCGGTGCTGCTGTTCTTCCAGGCCATCGGCGACATCGCCTGGCTGCCGATCCTGATCATCTGGTTCGGCTTTGGCCTGACGACCATGACCTTCGTCATTGTCTACACCGTGCTGTTCCCGGTGATCCTCAACACGGTGCTCGGCGTCCGCTCGGTGCGGATCGAGCTCCACCGGGCCGCCCAGAGCCTCGGCGCGCCGCCCTGGCGCATCCTCACCGAAGTGGTGGTCCCCGGCGCACTGCCGAACATCATGACGGGCCTGCGCAACGGCCTCGGCTACGGCTGGCGGGCGCTGATCGCCGCGGAGATGATCGTCGGCACAAGCGGCATCGGCTTCCTCATGTTCGATGCCCGCCGCGCCGGATCGGTCACCGAAATCGTGCTGGGCATGATCGTGCTCGGTATCCTCTGGTACATCGTCGATGCCTGGGTGCTCGCTCCCATCGAGCGGGCGACCGGCCGGCGCTGGGGATTGGTCACGCAGTGAAGTCGCTCAGTCTGAAGAATCTCGCGAAGACCTATTTCGACGCCTACAAGGGCGAGCACGTGACCGCTATCCGCGATGTGTCGCTGGAGGTGCCGGCCGGAGAGTTCGTCTCCATCGTCGGTCCGTCTGGCTGCGGCAAGTCGACTATCCTCAACATGGTGGCCGGCTTCATCCCGCATTCCGGCGGCGAGATCTTGGTCGGCGGCGAACCAGTGAAGGGACCAGGACCTGACCGCGGGGTGGTGTTCCAGTCCTTCGCGCTCTTCCCCTGGAAAACCGTTCTCGACAATGTCGGCTTCGGCCCGAAGATGCGCGGCGTACCGAAGGCGGAGCGCGATGCGATCGCGCGCGAATACCTCGCTCTCGCCGGTCTCTCCCACGCCGCCGATCGCTATCCGAACGAGCTCTCGGGCGGCATGCAGCAGCGCGTCGGGGTCGTCCGGGCGCTGGCCAACGAGCCGGACGTCCTCCTGATGGACGAGCCCTTCGCCAGCGTCGACGCGCAGACGCGCATGACGCTGCAGGACGAACTCTCGCGCATCTGGGAGGAGCGGCGCCCCACCGTCGTCTTCATCACCCACGACGTTCCGGAGGCCGTGTTCCTTGCCAACCGTGTGATCGTTCTGTCGAAGGGCAAGGTCTTGGCCGAGGTCGACGTGCCGCTGGCGCGTCCCCGCGTCTGGGACAGGATGATGGTGGACGATGCTTTCAAGGAGCTGTCCGGCAAGGTCCTCGGGCTGGTGAGGTCGGCATGACGCTGCTCCGCTCGGCGCTCGGTTCCAGGCGCGGCCTGATCCTTCTCGGACTCGCCGTCGCATGGCTCCTGTGGCAGGCTTGGCTCTTCGCGATTGCGCCGGGCAAGGTCGCCGGCGGCTTTCCCGATCGCCAGCGCGTCAACGCGCTGATCACCTTGCCCTTCGCGCCCGAGCGTTTTCATATCCTGGTGTTCCAGCGCTACGGGCGCGTCTCCGGAACGGAGGGCAACAGCGTCGAGGTGCGCGGCATCGACAAGAACCAACTCGGCGCCATCGCCCGGTACTACTGGGTGAGGCGGATAGAGCCACTGCAACAGGGAGGATGACCATGATTACCCGACGGACGGCTGTCGCCGGAACGCTGCTCGCAGCGCCTGCGCTCGCCTATGCCCAGCAGATGACCAAGCTCAAGGCCGGCATGGTCACCGGCATCGACCAGATCGGTCTGCCGATCGCGCTCGAGCGCGGCTTCTTCGAGAAGCAGGGGCTCGACGTCGACATCGCACGGCCCTACGCCACTGGCGTCGATGCGCTCAACGCGCTGCAGGCCGGCGAGAGCAACATCGTGCAGGTCGGCGTGCCGATGATCGGCGCCGTGGTGCGCGGCATGGACCTCGTCGCCCTCGGCAACTACTCCGGCAAGGCGACCGCCCGCGGATCGGACGCCACAATGGCGCTGGTCGCTCGCGGCGATTCCGGAATCACCAGGGGCAATCTCGCCAGCCTCAAGGGCAAGCGCATCGCCGCCTCCTTCGGCACCATCAACCACCTCTACGTCCTGGCGCTGCTTGAAAAGGGCGGACTGACGCCGGCCGACGTGACGTTGGTCAACACGCCGCCGCCGGACATGACGGTGGCGCTTCTCGCCAAGGGCATCGACGCCTTCGCCGGCTGGGACCCCTGGCCGATCGTCGCGCTGAAGGACGTTCCCGGCGCGGTGGAGATCATCCGCGGCGGTGATGCCATCGCCTATGTCGGCTTCAATGTCGGCCTCAGGCCTTGGGTCGCCGCCAATGGACCGACCATTGAGAAGTTCCTGATCGCCGTGTCGGAGGCCGATCAGTGGATGCGCAAGAACCCGAAGCCGGCGGCGCAAGTGGCCACCCGCTGGATTCCGGGACTGAGGCAGGACATCGCCGAGACTGCGATGGAGTTCAACATCCAGCAGGCAGACCGACGCCTGTCGGCCAACAACTACCGCGCGATGTGGGAGGCGCTCGACAGGCTTCACCGGCTCGGCTTCCTGCGCGCGACCTTCGACGTCAACAAGCATTTCGAACCGAAGCACATCGTCAAAGTGATGCAGGACCATCCGGCCCTGTTCAGCGACCTGCCGCCGATCCCGGCGGACGCGGCCATCGGACCGGGCTACGAGTTCAGACCCTGATCGAGGTTGCGGGGACAGACGTCCTTCTTGCAAGCCGTGGGCCCGCCATCATTCCGGTGGCGGGCTCCTGCAGATGCATGCACGCCATGGCTCTCGGCCCGGGCGATGGCGGATTCGGCGCGACGACGCGGCCGACCGACACAGGCTTTCGGGAAGTTTGGTACAGCCGCCCCGAATTGAACGGGGGACCTCCAGAGCCACAATCTGGCGCTCTAACCAACTGAGCTACGGCTGCACATGCGGGGAAGGGAAACCCTCCCGAGCGGCGCGCAACCTAGTCCGAAGGTCCGGGCAATGCAAGGCGCGCCGCGTGACCTTCGTCACGGATTGGCCGATTTCTTCAAGCCTCTGAGAGGAAGAGGGAATCGAAGAACCGGAGATGAAAAAGCCCGGGCCGAAGCCCGGGCTCAAGGTTCTGGTCGCAGCTGCAAGGACGCGACCGGGGAGGAATGCGCGCGTCCGCCGGGGCGGACAGCGAAATCAGTTGACGGTCGCGGTCTTGATCACCTTGCCGACCTTCTCCTTGACCGGCTCGATGGTGTCGGTCGCGGTCTTCTGGGCGACGGCCGAAAGATCCTTGCCCTGCGTCTGCATCGCCTCGAACACCTTGCGGACATAGGTCGACTGCAGCTCGATCACCTCGGCGAGCGACTTGGCGCCCATCAGGTCACGGGCGTGATCGAAGCCGGCGTTCATGTTGATGCGAGCGGCCTCGATCGCCTTGAGATTGAAGTCCTTCACGCCGGCGGAGGCCGTCGTGTAGGTGTCCTCGACGAGATCGGTGGTCTCCTCGGCAGCGGCCTTCAGCTTGGCGTAGCCGTCCTTCAGCTGCGCGACGGCCTTGTCGGCGGCCTCGCGCATGGCGGCGGGAACCTCGACCTTGGAGAGGTCGAAGGCGGCACCGTCGAACTTCGGCATCTCGAACTTGGGCATTTCGAACTTGGCGATGTCGAAGGTCGCGAAGGGGAACGTCTGGGAAGCGGCAACCGGCTTGTCGGTCTTCGGCGCTTTAGCAGCCTGAGTCATGGTGGTCTCCTCGCGGGGACGCTTGAACGGTCTTGCCGCCGCTGCCTCTTCCCCGCTGGAGTTGACAGTGGCGCCCGGACTCCACGCTGGCGGATCCGGTATGGTCGTTACATAGACCATCGCCTTGTGCATTGCAACAATATATTGCAGCGCACAATGTGGCACTGAGCCGGTATCAGACTTTGCGGTCGCTCGCCCGCGGCGTCAGGGACGTCCCCAGTTCGCGCGCCTGTTCCGTCATGGTCTTCATCTGGTCGCGCAGGAACTCGCTCTGGATCTGCATGACCTCGGCCACGTCGCGCGCCTGAACGAGACGCTGGGCGTAGACGAAGCTGGCAGCGACGTTGGTCTCGGCAAACGCGATGGCCTTGCGGCCGACATCCTGGGTGCTGGACTGCACCGTCCCGGCGGAATCCTCCATCCCGGACACCGTGCGGTGCGCCGCCCCGACGAAGCCGTCGAAGGCCTTGCGCGCCTGCTCGACGCTTTTTTCGGCGAACTCCCGCATTTCCTGGGGGATTTCATAGGAACCAGGGGTCTTGCCGGTCATGCAAACCTCCCGAATCGCCGGCGTGTGCGGCGCTTCCGACCTTCATCTGTAATCCTGACAGCGCCCGGGCGAAAGCGGGACGCCGCAGCCTGTGGATAGCCGGAAATACGCCGCAAGGGCCCCGGCGGATCGCAGGCGCTATCAGCCGGTCTGGCTCCGGCTCCCGAGTTCGCTCCTCAGCGCCGCGAGTTCCTGCATGACTGCGTCGAGACGCCGCGCAATCTCCGCCGCCGATCCGGCGGGGTGGGTCAGCTTCGGCTGCGTTTCGTCAGTCTCCGCATCGAGGGCGGTGACCACGACGCCGATGAACAGGTTCAGCGCCATGAAGGCGGAGACGATCATGAAGGTCATCATGACGAACCAGCCGCTGGCGAAGCCTTTGTCCGACAGCGGCTTGACGATGCCGTTGGACCAGTCGTCAAAGGTCATGGCCTGAAACAGGGTGTAGGCGGATGCGCCGATGGAGCCGAACTGCTCCGGCATGGCCTCGCCGTAGAGCTTGGTGACGATCACCGCGAAGACATAGAAGATCAGCCCGAGCAAGAGACTGATCGACCCCATGCCCGGCAGGGCGGCGATGAGGCCGCCGACGACCCGCTTCAGCGACGGCACAGCGGTAACGAGGCGCAGCGCGCGCAGGATGCGCAGCGCGCGCAGCACCGAGAGGGAATCGGTCGTCGGGACCAGCGCGATGCCGACCACGAAGAGGTCGAACAGGCTCCAGGGATCGCGGAAGAAGGCGCCCCGCTTCACCAGAATGCGCGCGGCGATCTCGGCCACGAAGACGGCAAGGATCACGTTGTCGATGAGGTGCAGCAGTCCGCCCGCGTTCGCCATGACCGTCGGGCTCGTCTCCAGACCGAGCGTCACGGCATTGATGACGATGAGGACGACAATGAACGGCTCGAACCGGGGGTGTTCGATCAGGGATCGGAGCTTGTCGATCATGGGAAGCGCGGCTTTCATGGGTGAGGCGCGCTCCCCTAGCATGGCCGCGCGGCGTGACGCTACGGCAGTGCCATCTGACGGTCGGTGTCGCCGGCCGGATTAACCCTAACGACCGGTTGACGTCCGGTAACGTCCTGCCCGGCGTGGACGTTTCGGCTCTGTTCCGACACAATCTGTCAACACATCCTTCACCAATGCGGACGCCCGGGTGGCGCGCCGCGCCTCGCGCACGGGATCGACTGCATGACATCCCAGATTTCCAGTCTGTCGACGATCCTGTCGGAGCCGGATGTCGCGCGTCTCATCGGCGAACCCGGTCCTTGGTGGATCTGGTCGTCCGACGCCTCGAAGCTCATCCTTGCCAATCTGTCGGGCGCGCGCGCCATGGGGGCGACCGGCGTCGCCATCGCCATGGAGCGCGACTATGCCACGACCCATGCCTTTGCCGGCCAGGTCGCCCGGCTCGCGCCACTGCTGCCGGCTGACGGAACGCCGCGGACCGAGCGCATGCGTGTCGCCGGCCGTTTCGGTTCCGAGAGTGTCGCGGCGGAAGCCTGGCGGCTGCGGGCCGGCGATGTCGGGCTGATCGCCCTGCGCCTGCCCTCGATGCGCCGGGGCTCGCCGCGCGAGGCGGTGATCGCCTTCGTAACCGATTTCAAGCTGCCGGCGCTGGCCTTCGACGCCGCCGGGACGCCGCTCGCAGCAAGCGGGGGCGCTGCCGCGCTCGCGTCGACGCCGCTGCGCGACCTCCTCGGACCTGACACGGACACGTCCCTCGCCGCGATAACCGCCACGGGGCGCGCGACCATCCAACTCGTCAACGGGCCGATGACGCTCGTCGCCGTTCCCGGCGCCGATGCGACGGTGGCAGTCCTCGCGGCATCATCCGAAGCCACCACCGTGCAGGGGCTGCGCCTCGTTGCATCGGTCGCCGATGCTCGGGCGGAGGAGACGGCCGCTCCAGCCGCCGCGTCTCAAGCGGACGCTGAACCGCCGGCCGCCGCCGATGCTCCCGGGCAGGAGGCCCTGGCGGAAGAAGCCCTCGCCGCGACCGATGCCCCGACGCCCGAGGCGCCTGATGCCCCAACCATCGCGGTGCCGGTCGGGGAGCCTGGAGCGCCCGAGCCGACCGCGATTAAGGCCCCCGAAGTCGATCCGGTCGCGACAGTGCTTGAGCCCGAGCCCGAGGCTGGAACGCTGGCCGCAGCGCCCATCGCCACGCCCGTGCAGGTCGAGGCAGAGACGGCCACCGGGCCCGCTCCATCCGAAGCCGCCCAGAAGGAGCCGCAAGAGATCGCCGCGCCGGCAAACCATGTCGACGATCTCGCGGTGCCGCAGCGCTTCTCCTGGCGCCTCGACGCCGACCTGCGGTTCCACGCCATTGCGCCCGAGAGCGTGGCTGCCCCTGCGGATGCCACCTTCGATGACGCGGTGCGCCGCTTCGGTCTCGATCCGCAGGGTGCTCTCGCCGAGGCGGTGGCGGCGCGGCGCCCCTTCAGCGGTGTGCCCGCCATCTGGCCCCTCGGCTCGGGCGGGCGGCGCCTCGCCGTGACGCTCGCGGCCTTTCCGACCCTGCGCGACGGCGGCTTCCAGGGCTATGCCGGCTTCGGACTGATTGTCGAGGAACTGGCCGCCGTGGAACCGGCGACGACGGCGGCGGCCCTGGCCGTCGTGACGCCTGCCGAAAAAAATCCGGAAGCAGAAGCCGCGCCCGATGCGATCGAAGAGCCTGTCGTGGCCGCGCCGGTCGATGCTCCCGAAGCCGCCGTGAACGAGGCTTCCGACGGCGAGGCTCCGGGTGAGTCCACCCCGACCGAATCTGTCGAAAATCGTGACACCGATGCTCTGCCCGCGACAGACGATCCGGTTCCGGCCGAAATTGAACCGGTGCAGGACGAGCCAGCCGTCGATGCGTCGGAGACTGTCTCCTACACTGACACTGACGACCGCCCGGACCAGACGGCCGATGCGGCTCTTGACGATTCTGCGGCTGCGCCGCAGAGCCTGCCGGATCAGCCTGCCGAAAAGAGCCCGGCGGAACCGGAGAGCCCCCGCGCGCCGCCGGCGGAGACGCGTCCGATCCTCACCGTCCACACCAATCCGCCCAATGTCGTCGCCCTCAGGACGTCGATCGGCCAGGATCTCAAGCGCCCGCAACTCTCTCCGGGCGAGCGCAACGCCTTCCGCGAGATCGCGCGCGCCCTCGGCGCCCGCACCGATGAGGAGCAGGCGACGACCGATCCGGCCGCGACCAGGGTCCCGGAGCCGCTGCCGCCTCCGGTCGAGCAGGTCAGGGCCGAGGTCGACGTTGTCCCGACCGCCCCGACCGACGAGACGACCCCGACGCCGATCGACCAGCCCGCGGCCCAAGCGCTGCCGGATGGTGCGGTCGCCGACACCGCGGAGGCCCCGGCGACCCCTGCGGAAGACGTCCCTGTGGCCCGCTTCGTCGAGTCCGGCACACCCTTCGGACCCCTGCCGAGCGCTTTCGGCGCCGATGCCGTCCCGCAGCAGGACCCCTCCGGCGATCTCGCGAGCCTGCTCGACCGCGTTCCGGCCGGCCTCGTTGTCCATCGCGGCAACGCCATCCTCTTCGCCAACCGCACCCTGCTGGACTGGATCGGCTTCGCCGATGCCGCCGACCTGGAACGCGCAGGGGGCATTTCCCGTCTGTTCGCCGGAGGCCCGGACGACACCGGCAGCGACGCGGTGACGCTGACCACCGAGGACGGCTCGGCCGTTCCCGTCGAGGTGAACCTCTCGCGCATCGCCTGGGCCGGAGATTCCGCCTTCCTGTTCTCGCTGCGCCGGGTGGAGCCCGTCCTCGAGACTGTGGCCGACCACGAATCGGCGACCCTGAGCGAGTTGCGCGGCCGGCTCGACGAGGTCGAGCAGATCCTCGATACGGCGACCGACGGCATTGTCATCGTCACGGCCGACGGCGCCATCGAGAGCATGAACCGCTCGGCGGAGGCGCTGTTCGGCTACGAATCCGCCGAGGTGAAGGGCCGCTCCATCACCGCGCTGTTCGCCCCCGAGAGCCACCGCTCGGCGCTCGACTATTGCGACGGCCTGCTGTCCAACGGTGTCGCCAGCGTGCTCAACGACGGCCGGCAGATCATCGGCCGTGTCAAGCAGGGCGGCCTCATCCCGCTCTACATGACCATGGGCCGCACCGGCCCCGCGTCGAAACCGAAGCTCGCCGCCGTCTTCCGCGACATGACGCAGTGGAAAAAGGCCGAGGAGGACCTCATCGCCGCCAAGCGGCAGGCCGAGCAGGCCTCGTCGCAGAAATCCGACTTCCTCGCCAAGATCAGCCACGAGATCCGCACACCGCTCAACGCCATCATCGGCTTCTCCGAGGTGATGATGGAGGAGCGCTTCGGCCCGGTCGGCAACGAGCGCTACCGCGATTACCTGAAGGACATCCACGCCTCGGGCGGCCATGTCCTGTCGCTGATCAACGACCTTCTGGACCTGTCCAAGATCGAGGCCGGCAAGCTGGAACTCGCCTTCACCAGCGTCGACCTCAACGAGATGGTGCAGTCGACGGTGGCCACCATGCAGCCGCAGGCCAACCGCGACCGGGTGATCATCCGCTCCTCGCTGCAGCCACGCCTGCCCAATGTGGTGGCGGATGCCCGCTCGCTGCGGCAGATCGTTCTGAACCTCCTGTCCAACTCGGTGAAGTTCACGCCGGCCGGCGGCCAGATCATCGTCTCGACGGGGCTGTCGGATGCCGGCGAGGCCGTGCTCAGGGTGCGCGACACCGGCATCGGCATGACGGAAAGCGAGCTCAGGGCCGCGATGGAGCCGTTCCGGCAGGTGGCGACCTCCAATCCGCGCGCTGCGAAGGGCACTGGCCTCGGCCTGCCGTTGACCAAGGCGCTGGTGGAGGCCAACCGCGCCAGTTTCGGCATCTCCTCGACGCCGAACCAGGGAACGCTGGTCGAGGTGGTCTTCCCGCCGACGCGCGTGCTGGCGGAATAGCCTCAACCCGGGGCGATGAGTTCCAGTTCCGGAAAATAGCGTCGGTAGCGGCGGGCATCGCGCGTCAGCATTGGCCAGCCGCGCACGGCGGCATGGGCGCCGATGAAGAAGTCCGGCAGCACTCCGGTTCGCATTCCGCCCGCGCGCCGATAGGCCTCGAAGGCCTTGCCGGCGAGAAAGAGGGCGTTGCGCGGGATGGGGTCGAGGGTCAGCCTTGCGGTTTCCAGCACCCGGTCCACGTCCTGCATCTGCGCAAAGCGGACGGACAGTTCGGCATAGACCACATCATTGACTGCGACCGGCCCGAAAATCAGGGCCGCGTCGAGTCGGGCCGTCGACCATGACGCCCAGACCGGATCGTCGGTGACAATGTCCAGAAGGACATTCGTGTCGACGAGGATCATTCAGAGGGATCGCCACGGGTCATGGCCATGATCTCGTCGGTGGTCAAGCCGGGCCCAGCGCTGCCGCGCAGGCCGGCAAGGACGCTCCGGGCGGAAGCCTGTCCGGCCTTCATCATGATGATCTGGCCATCCGCGGTGCGGGCGAATTCGACCTTGCTGCCAGGCACGATGCCGAGCGCGTCGCGCACCCGTTTCGGGATGGTCACCTGACCCTTCTGCGTCACCGTCGTCGCCATCGGCAGGCCTCCAGTAATACTTCATACAAGGGATGTATTACCACATGGCTGCTTGTCCTGCCATGCCAGGCGAACCACGGCTGATCCGTCAGCCTTGAATCGCCCCGCAGGCCATGCGAGGAAGCGCGCCTTCGGAGCGGCAGACGGCCGCCCCTGCTCTGGGATTCCACCACCATGGCGACCTTCAAGCCGCTCGTCTTCTCGGGCATGCAGCCTTCCGGCGACCTGCACCTCGGCAACTATCTCGGCGCCCTGGTGAACTGGGTCGCGATGCAGGAGACGCACGACTGCATCTATTGCGTCGTCGACATGCACGCGATCACCGTCTGGCAGGACCCGAAGGCGCTGCAAAAGGCGATCCGCGAGGTGACCGCCGCCTATATCGCCGCCGGCATCGATCCGAAGCGTTCCATCCTGTTCAACCAGAGCCAGGTCCACGAGCACGCCGAGCTCGCCTGGGTGTTCAACTGCATCGCGCGCATCGGCTGGATGAGCCGCATGACGCAGTTCAAGGACAAGGCCGGCAAGGACAAGGAGAACGCCTCCCTCGGCCTCTTCGCCTATCCGAGCCTGATGGCCGCCGACATCCTCGCCTATCGCGCCACCCACGTGCCGGTTGGCGAAGACCAGAAGCAGCACCTGGAACTGACCCGCGACATCGCCATCAAGTTCAACAACGACTACGCCGGGCGCATCGCCGAGCTTGGGCATGGCGACGCCTTCTTCCCGGTCACCGAACCGGTGATCATCGGGCCGGCGACGCGCGTCATGAGCCTGCGCGACGGCACCAAGAAGATGTCGAAGTCCGACCCGTCGGACTATTCGCGCATCGCGCTGACCGACGACGCCGACACCATCGCGCAGAAGGTCCGCAAGGCGCGCACCGACCCGGAGGCGCTGCCTTCGGAGGAGGCCGGCCTGAAGGGCCGCGCCGAGGCCGACAATCTCGTCGGTATCTTTGCCGCCTTGTCCGGCCGCTCCAAGGCGGAGGTCCTCGCCGAGTTCGGTGGCGGCCAGTTCTCCACCTTCAAGGTGGCGCTGGCCGACCTGTCCGTCGCCAAGCTCTCGCCGATCACCGCCGAAATGAAGCGCCTCGTCGCCGATCCCGGCGAGATCGACCGTATCCTCGCGACTGGCGCTGAGCGCGCCCGCGCCATCGCCCGGCCGGTGATGGATTCAGTCAAGGACATCGTCGGCTTTGTACGGAGCTGAATGTCCCGCGCGCCGGAAGTGAAAAGCGCTGTCGTCACAGCACGCGAGACAGTTGACTCTTTCCTCGCCCGTTCCGACTGTGACGACAGTTATTCTCCGGCAGTCCCTTCGGCCGGAGTTCTGATGGAGTCCGTCCCATGACCACCCTGTCCCGCGGCGCCCTCGCTGCCGCCATCCTCGCGCTCGGCGCCGGCGCTGCCGCCGCCCAGCAGCTCGCCCCCTCGCCGACCCTCGACGCGATCCGCGCCCGCGGCCACCTGGAGTGCGGCGTCCATCTCGGCATCCCCGGCTTCTCGTTTGCCAACGACAAGGGCGAGTGGACCGGCCTCGACGTCGACTTCTGCCGCGCGGTGGCCGCCGCCGTGCTCGGCGATGCCAACAAGGTCCGCTATACGCCTACCTCCGTGCAGCAGCGCTGGCCGGTGCTGCAGTCGAGCCAGGTCGACCTCCTGTCGCGCAACACCACCATCACCTACTCGCGCAACGCCACCCTCGGCGTGAACTTCCAGGGCATCAATTTCTACGAGGGCCAGACCTTCATCGTGCGCACCGCCTCGGGCGCCAAGAAGCCCACCGATCTCGAGAACGCCTCGATCTGCGTCGCTGCCGGCTCGACGGAGGAGCGCACCGCCGCCGACTATTTCCGCGAGCGCAACATCAAGGTCTCGATCATCAACTTCCAGAAGAACGACGACGCCATCGCCGCCTATGATGCCGGCCGCTGCGACAGCTACACCGCAGGCGTCGGCGCGCTCGCCGGCCAGCGCATCAAGCTGAAGACGCCGGGCGAGCATTTCATCATGACCGAGACCATCTCGAACGACCCGCAGGGTCCGGTCACCCGCTGGGGCGACGAGCGCTGGCAGGCCGTGGTGCGCTGGGTTCTGAACGGCATGATCGCCGCGGAGTATCTCGGCGTGACAAGCAAGAATGTCGACGACATGCGCGCCAATTCGAAGAATGCCGAGATCCGCCGCCTGCTCGGCGCCGACGGCAATTTCGGCGCCATGCTCGGCGTGCCGAACGAGTGGATGTTCAACGTCATCAAGCAGGTCGGCAACTATGCCGAAAGCTACGAGCGCACCGTCGGCAAGGGATCGCCGCTCGGCCTGGAGCGCGGGCAGAACGCCCTGTGGACCCGCGGCGGACTGCTGTTCACGCCGCCGTTCCAGTGAGGACCGCTGCCTGAGCCGCTCCTGACAGGCCTCCCGCTCCGGCGGGAGGCCACGTTCCCTCCCAGCTGCCCGGCCCGGTGACGTGACCCGCTACTTCTACGACAAGCGCGTGCGCGAGATCTTTTGGCAGGCGGCCCTGTTGCTCGGTCTTGCCGGCGCGATCGTCCTCATCGTGCGCAACGCCTCGCAGAACATGGTCAATGCCGGCATGGCCTCCGGCTTCGATTTCCTGTGGCGCACGTCGGGCATCGACGTGTCCTTCGTGCTGACGAACTACACGCCGGCCTCCAACATCCTGGCGCTGCTCTGGGTCGGCGTCGCCAACACTCTCGTCATCACCTTCGTCGCGGTGATCGCGGCGACGCTTCTCGGCTTTGTCGTCGGCATCGCCCGGCTGTCGACCAACAAGCTGCTGTCGGGCCTCGCCGGCGCCTATATCGAGTTCGTCCGCAACATCCCGCTGCTGTTCTTCGTGCTGTTCTGGTATTTCGGCGTCATCGCCGCGCTGCCCGGACCGCGCCAGTCCATCGGCATCTTCTCGGTCGCCTTCCTCAACAATCGCGGCCTGACGATCCCCGTGCCGACCGACGGCTCGGCCTTCCGCATCGCCGCGCTCGTCGTGCTGGCGGGGATGGTGGCACAGGCCGCCATCGCGATCTGGGCGAAGCGCCGGCGCGACGCCACCGGGATCATCTTCCCGGTCTGGGCCACGGGCCTTGCCCTGCTCGTCGCCCTGCCTGCAGCGGCCTTCGGCATCGCCGCGGCCCTGAGCGCCTGGGACGTGCCGGCCCTGCGCGGCTTCAACTTCCGCGGCGGCTTCGTGCTGGTGCCGGAGTTCGTGGCGCTGTTCGCGGCGCTCACCACCTACACCGCCGGCTTCATCGCCGAGATCGTGCGCGGCGGAATCCAGTCCGTGGTGAAGGGCCAGTGGGAGGCCGCCTATGCGCTGGGCCTCAGGCCCAACCGGGCGCTCAGCCTCGTCGTCATCCCGCAGGCCATGCGGGTGATGATCCCGCCGCTGACGAGCCAGTATCTCAACGTCCTGAAGAACTCCTCCTTCGGCGCCGCCATCGCCTTTCCCGAACTCGTCAGCGTCTTCGTCGGCTCGGCGCTGACCAATACCGGACAGGCGATCGAGATCATCGCCATCACGCTGGCGATCTACCTGGCCCTCGGACTTGCCGTGTCCGGCTTCATGAACTGGTACAACGCGAAGACGCGGCTGGTGACGCGATGACAGCCCCCGCCAGCACTCTCGGCGTCATGCCGGTCCGCGCCTCGCTCCTGCGCCGCCTCAAGGCCGACTATTTCTCGACGGCGCTCAACACCCTCGTCTCGCTCGTCTGCATGGCGGCCATCGTCGCCATGGCCGTGCCGATCCTGCGCTGGGCCGTCTGGAACGCCGACATCGCCGGCACGACGCGGGCCGACTGCACCAGCGGCGGCGCCTGCTGGGTCTTCGTCAAGGCCCGCTTCGGCCAGTTCATGTATGGCTTCTATCCGCCGGCCGAACGCTGGCGCGTCAACCTCGCCGGGCTGCTGCTGATCGGAACCGTCCTCGCCTCGTTCTGGCCGGCCCTGCCGCGCCGCGCGCTGACGGTGCCGCTGCTCTGGGCCGCACTCCTCGTCGTCGGCGCCTGGCTGCTGGCCGGCGGCATCGGCCTGCCGCGGGTCGAGACGCGCCAGTGGGGCGGGCTGATGCTGACCGTCTTCCTGTCGATCTATGCCGGCGTGCTGGCCGTTCCCCTCGGCATCCTCCTGGCCCTCGGCCGCCAGTCCGAGCTTCCGGTCATCAGGCTCGTCGCGACCATCTTCATCGAGTTCTGGCGCGGCGTGCCTATCATCACGGTGATCTTCCTCGCCTCGCTCCTGCTGCCGCTGGTCATGCCGGCGGGCTGGGATGTCGACCGGCTCATTCGCGCCCTGGTGGGCCTTGCCTTCGTCATCGCCGCCTACATGGCCGAAGCCGTGCGCGGCGGCCTGCAGGCCATCCCCAAGGGCCAGTGGGAGGCCGCGGCGGCGCAGGGGCTCGGCTACTGGCAGACCACGGGCCTCATCGTCCTGCCGCAGGCGCTGCGCATCTCCATGCCGGCCATGACCAACGAGTTCATCGCCCTGGTGAAGAACACCTCGCTCGTCTCCATCGTCTCGATCTTCGACCTGCTCGGCATCGCCCAGGCCTCGCTCGCCGATCCCGCCTGGGTCGGCATGAACATGGAGGCCTATGCCTTTGCCGGCATGATCTACTGGATCATCTGCTTTGGCCTGTCGCGCTGGTCGCGGCACCTGGAAACCAGCCGCAAGACGACGCACTGACGGCACGGGTGCCCTGCCGGTCGCACATTGCCCGACGGCCCGGTCGCGGCTAGGTCTCCGGCATCGCCGCGAGAGACCCTGCCATGACCGCTTCAACCGAACCTGCGACCGCCGGCCCCCTCTCGGACATCCGGGTGATCGAGCTCGGCTCCTTCATCGCCGGGCCCTATTGCGGCCAGCTCCTCGCCGACATGGGCGCCGATCTCGTGAAGTTCGAGGACCCCGGCAAGGGCGACCCGATGCGGCAGTGGGGCTTTGCCAAGAAGGACGGCGCCTCCGTCTGGTGGCCGGTCATCGGCCGCAACAAGAAGAGCGTCACCATCGACCTCAGGAAGAGCCAGGGGCAGGACATCCTGCGCCGGCTCCTGAAGGATGCCGACGTGCTGCTGGAGAACTTCCGGCCCGGCACGCTGGAGAAATGGGGCCTGACCGTCGAGGCGCTGCACGCCATCAATCCGAAGCTGATCATCGCCCGCGTCTCGGGCTACGGCCAGTACGGCCCCTATGCCGAGAAGGCTGGCTTCGCCGCCGTCGCCGAAGCTATGGGCGGCATGCGCACCATCAACGGCTATCCGGACCGGCTGCCGACCCGAACGGGCCTGTCCATCGGCGACACGCTGGCCGGCATCTACACCGCCTTCGGCATTCTCGCGGCGCTCCACCAGCGCACGCGCGACGGACGGGGGCAGGTGATCGACGTCGGCCTCACCGATGCGATCCTTGCCTCCATCGAGGGGGTGATCTCGGAATATTCGGTGACGGGCCATGTGCGCGGCCGCACCGGACTGACGTCGCCGGGCTTTGCCCCCTCCAACATCTATCCGACCCTCGACGGGCACCACATCGTCATCGGCGCCAATGCCGACACGATCTGCAAGCGGCTGTTCGCCGTCATGGGCATGGATTTCCTCATGGACGACCCGCGCTTCTCGACCCACGGCGCGCGCGGCCATCCGGACAACCAGACCGAGATTGACCGCATCATCGGCGACTGGACGAGCACGAAGCCGCGCGACGAACTGCTCGCGCTTCTCGACGGCGCCTCGGTTCCGGCGGGCGGCGTCAACGACGCGGCGGCTGTGGCCGCCGATCCGCATTTCCGCGCCCGCGACATGGTGATGGAGGTCGACACCCCGGACTTCGGCCGCATGCTGATGCAGGGCATCGTGCCGAAGCTCACCCGCACCCCCGGCGCCATCCGCTGGACGGGGGCAAGGCTCGGCGAGCATACGGAGGACGTGCTGAAGGCGGCCGGCTATTCGGAGGCCGAGATCGCCGCGATGCGCGAGGGCGGGGTGCTCTGAAAGGGCAGGCTGGCGGGCGCGGAGGCACGCCTTCCGGGTTGATTTCGGCTGCAGCAGCCAAGTGCGTCCTTCGAGGCTCGCTGTGCTCGCACCTCAGGATGAGGAAGGAAGCGCTTTGCAATACCGCTGTCCCGTCGAGAGGGCCGATGCCGGTCTCCACCGCCCTCATCCCGAGGTGCGAGCCTGCAAGGCGAGCCTCGAAGGACGCACTTCACGCTGTGCAGGGCTCCAACGCACTCAAACGATCCCACGAATTGACTTCGCTCCGCCGCCCGCGTGAGATCGCGTCATGAGCGCCGATCTCGACAGCCTGTTCATCGCCCGCACAGTCGTCCTGTCGCGAACCCACATGCAGGCCGGCCACGGCGGACCCTTCGGCGCCGTCGTCGTGATGGACGGCAAGGTGGTGGCCGAGGGCTGGAACCAGGTCACCTCCACCAACGACCCGACCGCCCATGCCGAGGTCGTCGCCATCCGCCGCGCCTGCACGGCGCTGAACCGCTTCGACCTCAGGGGCGCGACGCTCTATTCGAGCTGCGAGCCCTGCCCCATGTGCCTCTCCTCGGCGCTCTGGGCCCGGCTCGACCGCATCGTCTATGCCAATACCCGCGAAGACGCGGCCGCCATCGGCTTCGACGACGCGCCCTTCTACGAGGAGATGAAGCGCGCCCCGGCCATCACCATGGCGCGGATGGACCACCAGCCTTCCGCGGAGGCGCGCGGCGTCTTCCTTGAATGGGCCGCCAAGTGTGACAAGGTCGTCTATTGATGGCGCCGCTGCTGGAGGCGCGGGGCATCGTCCGGCGCTTCGGCGCGCTTCTTGCCAACGACCATGTCGACCTCTCCGTCGCCCCCGCCGAGATCCATGCCCTGCTGGGCGAGAACGGCGCCGGCAAGTCGACGCTTGTGAAGATCCTCTACGGCCTGCTGCAACCCTCGGAGGGCAGCATCGCCTGGGAGGGCCGGCCGGTCACCATCGCCAGCCCGGCCGAGGCCCGGCGGCTCGGCATCGGCATGGTGTTCCAGCATTTCTCGCTGTTCGAGGCACTGACAGTGGCCGAGAACGTCGCCCTGTCGCTGCCCGCGGGCACGCCCATGGCGGCCATCGAACAGGACGTTGCGCGCCTGTCGCGCGCCTATGGACTGCCGCTGGAGCCAAAGCGCGAGGTGTGGCGGCTGTCGGTCGGCGAGCGGCAGCGCATTGAGATCGTCCGCGCCCTGCTGCAGAACCCGAAGCTGCTCATCCTCGACGAGCCGACTTCGGTGCTGACCCCGCAGGAGGCGGACCGTCTGTTCATCACGCTCGAGACGCTGAAGGCGGAAGGCCGCAGCATCCTCTACATCTCGCACAAGCTGGACGAGGTGCGCCGGCTCTGCGACCGGGCCACCATCCTGCGCCTCGGCAAGGTGGTAGCGGCCGCCAGTCCCCGCGCGGAGACGGCGGCGAGCCTTGCCCGCCTCATGGTCGGCACGGAGGTGAAGGAGGTGCGCGCCAAGGCCCACGTGACCGGCCCCGACCGGCTGGTGGTGCGGGGCCTGTCGCTGGCCTCGGCCGACACCCACGGCACGACGTTGAAGGACATCGCGCTGACCGTGCGCTCCGGCGAGATCGTCGGCATCGCCGGGATCGCCGGCAACGGCCAGGACGAGCTCTTCGCCGCCCTGTCGGGGGAACAGGCGAGCGCCCCCGAGGCTGTGACCATCGACGGCCGCCCGGTCGGCGGGCTCGGCATCACCGCCCGCCGCAGGATGGGCGCCGCCTTCGTGCCGGAGAAGCGGCTCGGCCATGCCTGCGCCCCGCGCTTCGCGTTGACCGAGAACACCCTACTCTCGGGCCATGCGACGAACGGCTTCCTCCGGCGCGGACTGATCGACGGCGCCGCCGTCTCGGCCTGGGTCCGGCGGGTCGTGAAGGCCTTCGACGTCAGGATGAGCGGCGAGAACCCGGAGGCGCAGGCGCTGTCCGGCGGCAACCTCCAGAAATTCGTGATCGGACGCGAGATTCTGCGCGACCCCTCGCTGCTGGTCGTTGCGCAGCCGACCTGGGGCGTGGATGCCGCGGCCGCGGCGACCATCCGACAGGCCCTGATCGACCTTGCGGCGCGCGGGGCTGGGGTCCTCGCCATCAGCCAGGACCTCGACGAGCTTTTCGCACTCGCCGACCGGCTCACCGTCATCTCCGAAGGGCGGCTCAGCGCGGCGAAGCCGACCGCCGACCTCGACAGGGAGACCGTCGGCCTGATGATGGGCGGCATCCACGGGGCGCTCGCATGAGGCTCATCCTCGAACGCCGCGACGAACGCCCGGCCTGGCTCTCGCTCGCCTCGCCTCTGGCGGCGGTGGCGCTGACGCTGGTTGCCGGCGCCATCCTCTTCGCCCTGCTCGGCAAGAACCCGCTTGCGGCGCTGAAGGTGTTCTTCATCGACCCCTTGAGCGACGGATGGGCATTGCAGGAGCTCGCCGTCAAGGCGACGCCGCTGGTCCTGATCTCCGTCGGCCTGACGCTCTGCTACCGCGCCAACACCTGGAACATCGGCGCCGAGGGCCAGCTCGTCATGGGCGCCGTCTTCGGCTCCTGGCTGGCGCTCGCCACCCACGGCACACCGAACGGCCCCTGGGTGCTGCCGGCCATGCTCGCCCTCGGCGTTCTCGGCGGCATGGCCTGGGCGCTGATCCCGGCGCTTCTCAAGGCGCGGCTCGGGGTCAACGAGATCCTGACCAGCCTGATGCTGGTCTATGTCGCCGAACTCGTGCTCGACTATCTGGTGCGCGGACGCTGGCGCGACCCCAAGGGTTTCAACTTCCCGCAGTCGGTGAATTTCGAGCCGGAAGCCACCATGCCACTGCTCTTCGAGGCCGGCCGCATGCATGCCGGCTTCCTGATCGCCGTGGCGGTGGCGCTTGTCGCAGCGCTGATGATGGCGCGCACGCTCAAGGGCTTCGAGATCCGCCTCGTCGGCGAGGCGCCGCGCGCCGCCCGTTTTGCCGGCTTCGACCCCGCGAAGACGACACTCTTCGTCTTCGCCGTGTCGGGCGGGCTCGCCGGGCTGGCCGGCATCATCGAGGTTGCGGGACCAATCGGCCAGCTCCAGCCCTCCATCTCGCCCGGCTACGGCTTCACCGCCATCATCGTCGCCTTCCTCGGCCGTCTGAACCCGCTCGGCGCGCTGGTCGCCGCCCTCTTCCTCGCGCTCACCTTCATCGGCGGCGAGAACGCGCAGATCGCCATGCGCATTCCCCTCGACGTGACCCGCGTCTTCCAGGGGCTCCTGCTCTTCTTTGTGCTCGGCTGCGACACGTTCCTTCTCTACCGGCTGCGCCTCGTGTCCTCCGCGAGGGCTGCCTGATGGGCATGACCGAGGCGATCCTCCTCACCATCATTACCGCCGCGACGCCGCTGCTCATCGCCGCCCTCGGCGAACTCGTGGTCGAGCGCGCGGGCGTCCTGAACCTCGGCGTCGAGGGCATGATGATCGTCGGAGCCGCCACCGGCTTTGCCGCTGCCGTTCTCACCGGCTCGACGCTGGTCGGCGTCCTCGCCGGCATCGCGGCGGGCATGATCCTCGCCGCCGTCTTTGCCGTGCTTGCCCTCGGACTGGCCGCCAACCAGGTGGCGACGGGCCTTGCCCTGACCATCCTCGGCATCGGCGTCTCCGGCCTGATCGGTCGCGATTTCGTCGGCGCCCGGCGCGACCCGATGGCGAAGATCGTCGTGCCCTGGCTCTCCGACCTGCCGATCGTGGGCAAGGTCGTCTTCGCCCAGGATCCGGTCGTCTATGCCTCGGTGCTTCTTGCCGTCGGCGTCTGGTGGTTTCTGTGGAAGAGCCGCGCCGGGCTGGTGCTCCGGGCTGTCGGGGAGAGCCATGCCTCAGCCCATGCGCTCGGCTATCCGGTGCTGAGGATCCGCTTCCTCGCCGTGCTGTTCGGCGGCGGTTGCGCCGGCCTTGCAGGAGCCTATCTGTCGCTCGCCTATACGCCCTTCTGGTCGCCCGGCATGACGGCCGGGCGCGGCTGGATCGCGCTCGCCATCGTCGTCTTCGCGAGCTGGCTGCCGCTGAGGGCCGTCATCGGCGCCTATCTCTTCGGCGGGGTCACGGTGCTGCAACTCCACGCCCAAGCGCGCGGCTGGGGCGTCCCCAGCCAGGCCATGTCGGCACTGCCCTATGTCGCGACCATCCTCGTCCTGGTCGCCATCAGCCTGGGGCGTCGGGGCGGCAGTCAGACGCCTGCCGCACTCGGAACGCCCTTCGTTCCCGACCGCTGACGCCCGCTGCCGGCAAACGTCCGAAGCGTGACGGCGATCACATCACGGCACCCTCTCTCCTGCGACTGTCCGATCACCGAAAGCAATCGGGCTTCGGCCAAACCACCAGGAGAGTTTCATGACCAGCACGCGCACCAGGATCCTCGCCGCCGCCGCCCTCGCCATCGTCGGCACCGTCGGCTTCGCCATGACCGAGGTCGAGGCCCGTGGCGGGCGAGGCGGAGGCGGCGGCTTCCACGGCGGAGGCGGAGGCGGCGGCTTCCACGGCGGAGGCGGCGGCGGCGGTTTCCGCGGCGGCGGCATGGGCGGCTTCCGCGGCGGCTTCCACGGCCATCGCGGCTTCCATCGCCACGGCGGGTTCCACCGCCCCTGGCACCACGGTCACCGCCACTGGCGTCACCGCCACTTCGGCTACGGCGTCGCGATCGGCGCGCCGATCGTCGCCTGCGGCTGGGTTCGCCAGTTCGACCCGGCCTACGGCATCTACCGGCGCGTTCAGGTCTGCAACTGACCGCCAGACATGACGGCAGGCGGTGGGCGAGGCCCTCCGCCTGCCCTTTCGCTCGCAGGACCTTTCCAGGACCTGCTCCCTCCGGCTCCGGAGGGGCGCCCGGCTCCGCCGCCCGCGGCATGGCACCTGCCGCATCATGGCGCGACGGTTGCCGCCGGGATCTGACGCCCTCCGGTCCGCGGCGTGGGTGGCCATCCGGCCGCCCACGCTCGCCGCGCCGGCCCTTGCCACGGGCGAACCACGCTGTAGCCTCGCGGCATGAAACCGGAACCGCCCCGACGACCCGAGTTCTTCTCGGCCCTGCCGGCCGATGTCACGGCCCGGCTCGTCGCCCGCGCGACGCCGGTGAAGCTCAATCCCGACCAGACGCTGTTTATCGCCGGCGACCCCGGCGACGGCTGCTACATGATCGACGAGGGCATTCTCAAGGTGGAGATGGCGTCGGAATCGGGGATCAACCGCATCCTCGCCATCCTGCGGCCCGGCACGGTGGTCGGGGAACTCTCGCTCATCGACGGCCGGCCGCGCTCGGCCTCCGTCGCGGCGCTGAGGGCCTCCAGGCTGCGCTTCATCTCGCGCGCCGTCTTCGACGACCTCGTGGCGGGTGATCTCGCCAGCATGCGGATGGTGGCGGCCCTGCTCGCCGGCCGCCTGCGTGACACCAATCTGGCGCTCGCCAGCTCCAATTTCATGCCGGTGAAGGGCCGCGTTGCGGTTGCCCTGGTGGCCCTTGCGGAAGGTTTCGGCCAGCCGGTGGGGCCGGGGCGGACGCTCATCAAGGTCAAACTGAGCCAGAGCGACATCGCGGCCATGGCCGGTGTGTCACGCGAGACCGCGAGCCGCGTTCTCAACGACTGGCTGCGCAAGGGCGATGTCAGCCGGCTGGCTGGCTACTACTGCATCGAGCGTCCGGCTGCGATCGAGCAGGCCGCCGGATAAGGCGTCACGCCGCCGGGCCGAGAAGAAACGCGGTCCGGATCGGGCCGATGCCCTTGGCCTCGACCAGACCACGGTCCTCGAACAGGAAGGCCTCGCCCGCGGCGCTGCGGAACGCCTCGCTCACATGGATGCGACCGGGCGACCCGGTCGATTCCATGCGCGATGCCGTGTTCACGGCATCGCCCCACAGGTCGTAGCCCATGCGCGAGCGCCCGATGACGCCGGCGGTGGCGGAGCCGCGGTGGATGCCGACGCGCAGCGCCAGCCGCCGGCCGCCGAGCGGCGGATGCACCTCGAGGCGCGCGATCATGGCGAGGGCGAAGCGCCCCATGCGCAGCGTCGCATCGCCGCGCTTCTCGCCGATGCCCGACGCGGCCATGTAGCTGTCGCCGATCGTCTTGATCTTCTCGATGCCCTCGGCCTCGCAGGCCTCGTCCCAGGCCCGCGCCAGCCCGTCGAGCCAGGCGACGACATCCTCCGGCGGCTGGTCATGCGCCGCCTCGCTGAAGCCGACGAGGTCCGCGAACAGGATGGTGACGTCGTCAAGCCGGTCGGCGATGGGTCGCTCCGGATCGCCCTTCAGTCGCTCGGCGATCGGCTTCGGCATGAGGATGGAGAGCAGCGAGTCCGAGCGGCCGAGCGCCTGCTTGAGATCGGCCTCGGCGCGACGGAGGACCGTCAGCGCGTAGAAGATCAGCACGCCGTTGACCAGCATCGCATTGATCATGGCGTGGCTGGCCAGCGACCGGCGGATGACCGTGTCGCCGCGCACCACGAACCCCTCGGCTGGAAACAGATAGAGGGTCGCCAGCAGGGCGCCCGCGGCGGCGACCACGAAGGGCAGCCATATGCGCCGGTTCTCCACACCGACCAGCAGCATGATGCCGGCGGGCATGAACGTGAAATAGACCTGCAGGCTGCTGTCCCGCCCCATCATGACGGCCACGAAGGTGTTGCCGAGGGTGATCAGCGCCAGGAGCGCCATGGCGCCGGCATGCGGGCCGCGGCGGTGCAGCCGCGGAACGCCCATCACCGCCAGCACCACCAGCGCATTGTAGATGTGAATGACCATCATGCCCGTGAGGTCGTGGAGGGCATTCGACACGAGATGCGAGCCGGCATTGGCCATGGTCGCGTAGGTCGCCACATTGGTCAGTCGCTGGCGGCGCGCCACCTCCGGGTCATGCGTGACAACACCCCACGAGAGGGCGCGATCCAGCCAGACCGGCAGCGCGAACCGGCTCCCGGAGGACTTTTCGAACAGCTCCCTGTCGCGTGTCATCCAGCGGCGCCTCCGTCGAGGATTGCGGTCACCCGGTGCGGCCCTCCAGCGGTGCCCGACATCGGTTGCCGACGCAAGTGCAGCATGGGAAGGACCGGTGGTCGCATTGACTTGTCCCCATGCAGTCCTTACCCCATGGAGCATAAGAAGACGGCTTCGGAGCCCCGCCATTCGGCGGTGCTGAACACGAACAGAACATCGGAGGAGCCCCATGGCTCTGCGCATTTCCGGCAAGAACCTCGACATCGGCGAGGCTTTGCGCGAACGGATCGCAGGACGTGTCGGAGACGCATCACAGCGATATCTGGACGGGCGGGTATCCGGTCACGTGACCGTCGAGAAGGAAGCCCACGGCTTCCGCACCATCGCCGCCCTGCATCTGCCCACCGGAGCGACTCTTCAGGCCGAGGCCTTCGCGGCCGATGCCTATGTCGCGTGCGACCTTGGCGTCGACAAGATCGAGAAGCGGCTGAGGCGCTATGCGCGCCGGCTCAAGGACAAGTCCGGGCACCACACCCAGCAGATCGGCGTCGAGACGCCCTATGTGGTCATCGAATCGCCGCGGGAAACGCCGGACGACGAGGCGGAGGGCGCCTTCGAGCCGGTCATCATCGCCGAGCAGACCACGTCGCTGAAGCGCATGACGGTCGCCGACGCGGTTCTGGAACTGGATGTAACGGGCGCTTCCGCTCTGGTCTTCCTCCATGCTGTTCACGGCCGCGTGAATGTGGTTTACAGGCGCGCCGATGGCCATGTGGGCTGGATCGATCCGCCAGCCGTGTCGAATGGCTCCGCCTGAACCCGTCATGGCACCGTCATTGCATGGAGATTAGTGGCGGACCTGACGAATCGGACCGCACCTTTTTCGAGAAGCCAGCCCATGCCGCTTCCTGACATCATTGCCGAAGGCGCGATCATCCCCGCCCTGCGGGCGGAATCGAAAAAGCACCTGCTCCAGGAAATCGCCGCCCATGCCGGCCAGTTGACCGGCCGCCCGGCGCAGGAGATCTTCCACACCCTCGTGGAGCGCGAGAACCTCGGTTCGACCGGCGCCGGCGGCGGCATCGCCATCCCGCATGGCAAGCTGCCGAAACTGCAGCGCGTGGTCGGCCTCTTCGCGCGGCTGGAACGGCCCGTCGACTTCGATTCCATCGATGGCCAGCCGGTCGATCTCGTCTTCGTGCTGCTCGCGCCGGAGGGCGCCGGCGCCGACCACCTGAAGGCCCTCTCCCGCATCGCCCGGCTGACCCGCGATCCCGCCAACGCGCAGAAGCTCAGGGCCGCCCGTGACGAGGCCACGCTGCGTGGCCTTCTGGCGCAGTCGCCGACCACCCACGCCGCCTGAGGCGGCGGCAACGATCCGCCGCAATTCGCCGCCAGGCTGCTGATGTCTTGCCCTTCGCGGATGCCGGGGTAAGCTGGTTCCCATCCGGTTTCCGCCGGGACAAGGTGGAGTTGTCGTGTCCGAGAGGATCGCCTTCGACGAATGCCTGCAACTCGTGCTGAAGCTCGACGCCATGAAGCCGGCGCCGGGCCAGCCGAAGCGCCTCGACGCGCTGTTCCGCGATCTGGCGCGGTTCCGGCCGCAGCAGCCGGCCTATGAGCTGCAGGACCTGATCTGGGCCGTGTGGACCAATCACGAGGACGATTATGCCGACGAGGCGATGGAGCAGGCGATCAACGCCATCGCCCTGAAGGACTACGACGTCGCGCAACTGGTGCTCGACGCGCTGGTCGATGCCCGCCCCGAATGGTCCGAGGCCTGGAACAAGCGCGCTACGCTGCATTTCATCCGCGGCGACGACGCCCGCGCGGTGCGTGACGTCATGGAAACCCTGACCCGCGAGCCGCGGCATTTCGGCGCGTTGTCGGGCTTTGCCCAGATCTGCCTGAAGCACGGCCGCGAGACCGAGGCCCTGATCGCCTTCGAGGCGGCGCTGGCCTTCAATCCGCATCTGGAGGGCGTCGCCGCCCTCGTCGCGGAGATGCACGCCAATGGCGGGCGGGTCCTGCACTGAGACGGCTGCCTGCAAACGCACGAAACGGGTAGAGCCTCGGACCCATCCCCGCCGGCGCCCGCATCCGTGTTCATCGTCTCTCTCATCCTCAAGGCTCTGACGACGGCGATCATCGTGGTCGCAGCATCGCTGGTCGCCGAGCGGACCCGGCCGTTCATCGCAGCCCTGGTTCTCGCGCTCCCGGTGTCGACGGGTCCGGCCTATGTGCTCCTCGCCCTCGACCATGACGCGGCCTTCATCGCGCAGGCAGCCCTGTCGAGCCTTGCCGGCAATGTCGCCATCGTGCCGGCAGCGCTCGCCTATGCGTTCCTCGCCCGCCGCGGCGCCGGCCTCGTCGCCGCCTATGCCGGCATGGTCGCCGCCTGGCTCGCCGCCGTGCTGGCGGTCAGGGCCTTCGACTGGACCATCGCCTCGGCTCTCGTCCTCAACCTCGTCGTCTTCGCCGCCGCCGGCGCGCTGACATGGTCCTGGCGCAGGGGCGACCGGCCGCCGCCGGTTCGGCGGCGGTGGTACGACGTGCCGCTGCGCGCCGCCATCGTCGTCTCCGTCGTGGTCGGCGTCATCCTGGTCTCCGAGCGCGTCGGGCCGGCCGCCACTGGCATCGTGGCCCTTTTTCCGGCGAGCTTTTCGAGCTTCATCCTGCTGATGCACCGGCGCCTCGGCGGCCCCGCGGTGGCCGCCGCCTTCATCAACGGCATGACCATGATCTTCGGCTTCACCGGCTACCTGCTCGTCATGCACCTCTTCGCCCTGCAGGGCCGGGTGTGGACCGGCATGATCCTCGGCCTTGCCATTCCCCTGTGCTGGTCGGCGCTGCTGCTGGCGCTGAACCGGATCAGGGCGTCCTGACGCGTTTCGCCTTCAGCGCATAGAGCGCCTCGTGCGCCTCGCGCGGCGTCATGTCGTCAGGGTCCATGCCATCGAGAAGGTCGAGGGCCGGATCGGGCGGGAGCGGCGCGGCGGCGGGACGCGGCGCGACTGCGAAGAGCGGCAGGTCGTCAACCATCCGCCGCGTCGGCGCGGACCGGTCGGTCGCCTCGAGCTCGGCAAGGACCTGCTTGGCGCGCTCGACGACGGTGGCGGGAAGCCCGGCCAGCTTCGCAACCTGGATGCCGTAGGAGCGGTCGGCGGCGCCCTCCGTCACCTCATGCAGGAAGATGACGTCGCCGCGCCATTCCTTCACCCGCATCGTCGCGTTGGAGAGCCGCTCCAGCCGGCGCGACAGCACGGTGAGCTCGTGGAAATGGGTGGCGAACAGCGCCCGGCAGCGGTTGGTCTCGTGCAGGTGCTCCACCGCAGCCCAGGCGATCGACAGGCCGTCGAAGGTCGCCGTGCCGCGGCCGATCTCGTCGAGGATGACCAGTGCGCGCGGCCCCGACTGGTTGAGGATCGCCGCCGTCTCGACCATCTCGACCATGAAGGTGGACCGGCCGCGGGCGAGGTCATCCGCAGCGCCGACCCGCGAGAACAGCCGGTCGACGATGCCGATATGGGCGGCGGCGGCCGGTACGAAGGCCCCCGACTGGGCGAGGACGGCGACGAGCGCGTTCTGCCGGAGGAAGGTCGACTTGCCGGCCATGTTGGGACCGGTGACGAGCCAGATGCGGCCGCGCGGATCCGTGCCCTTGCCGTCCGAGCCCGACAGGTCGCAATCATTGGCGACGAAGGGCGTGCGGCCGCGGATCGCCTGTTCCACGACGGGATGGCGCGCCTGCCGGATGGCGAAGGCGAGCGAAGTGTCGACCAGCGGCCGGCAATAGGCCTCCTCCGCCGCAAGGGTGGCGTTGGAAGCCGCGACGTCGAGCACGGCGACCGCATGGGCCGCGGTGCGGATGTCCTCCGCCCGCTCCAGAACCCGGCGGGTCAGGTCGGCGAAGACTTCCAGTTCCAGACCCAGCGCCCGGTCGGCGGCGCCAGCGATCTTCGCCTCGAGCTGGCCGAGCTCGGTGGTCGAGAAGCGCATGGCCCCGGCCATGGTCTGGCGGTGGATGAAGGTCTCGTTCAGGGGCGCCTTCAGGAAGGTCTCGCCATGCTGCTGCGCCACTTCGACGAAATAGCCGAGCACGTTGTTGTGCTTGACCTTCAGCGCCCGGATGCCGGTCTCCTCTGCATAACGGGTCTGGAGCGATGCGATGACGCGGCGGCTCTCGTCGCGCAAGGCCCGCGTCTCGTCGAGGCTTGCGAGGAAGCCGGAGCGCACGAAGCCGCCGTCGCGCTTCATCAGCGGCAGGTCGTCGGCGAGCGCCGCGGCGAGATGAGCCGGCAGCGCATCATCCGGACAGGAGAGCCCGACGGCGGCATCGGCGAGTTCGCCTGAGCCGAGGTCGCCGATGAGGGCCGCAAGACTCGCCGCTGCGACGAGGCCCTGGCCGATGGCCGCGAGATCGCGCGGCCCGCCGCGATCCATGGCGATGCGGGTGAGCGCCCGCGCCATGTCGGGCGCGTTCTGCAGCCGCGACCGCACCTCGGCCCGCAACGCCGGCGCCTCGACCAGCGCCTCGACCGCATCGAGCCTGACGGAGACCGCCGCCGGATCGGTCAGCGGGCTGGCGAGCCGCGCCGCCAGCAGGCGTGCGCCGGCCGCCGTCACCGTGCGGTCGATGGCGGAGAGCAGCGAGCCCTGCCGCTCGCCGCCGAGCGTGCGGACGAGCTCAAGATTGGCGCGCGTCGCGGCATCGATGAGCATCGCCGCACCCGCCGGCTCGTGGACCGGCGGCGACAGGGGCGCGCGGGTGGCGATCTGCGTGCGCTCGACATAGGTCGTGACGGCCGCCGCCGCAGTCAGTTCCAGCCGCGAGAAGGCGCCGAAGCCGTCCAGCGTGCCGACGTTGAAATAGGCGGAGAGTCGACGCTCGGCAATCGCCCCGTCGAAGACGTCGCGCGGCGTCGGCGATACGGCCTTGAATCCGCGCCAGAGTTCGGCGAGGGCGGGTTCGGCATAGAGCGCGTCGGAGACAACGATCTCGCGCGGATCGATGCGGGCGATGTCGGCGGCGAGGCGACCGCCATCGGTCTCGGCGACGCGGAACTCACCGGTCGAGATGTCGACCCAGGCGAGGCCATAGGCATCGGCCATGCCGGCCGCGGAGGTCCTGGCGCGGGCGACCGCGAGCAGGAAGTTGCTGCGGCGGGGCTCCAGCAGCGAATCCTCGGTCAGGGTGCCCGGCGTGACGAGACGGACGACGTCGCGCTTCACCACCGACTTCGCGCCGCGCTTCTTCGCCTCCGCCGGGTCCTCGATCTGCTCGCAGACCGCCACCTTGAAGCCGAGCTGGATGAGGCGCTGGAGATAGTCGTCCGCCGCATGGACCGGCACGCCGGCCATGGGAATGTCCTCGCCGAGATGCTTGCCGCGCTTGGTCAGCGCGATGCCGAGCGCCCGCGAGGCCTGCACGGCATCGTCGAAGAACAGTTCGTAGAAATCGCCCATCCGGTAGAACAGCAGCGAGTCCGGATTGGCTGTCTTGATCTCGATATACTGCTCCATCAGCGGCGTGACGCGGCTGTCCGCCTCGGCGGGCGGGGTCACGGCGGGCTGGGGTTTCGCGGCGTCGAGCATCGGCGGCGACGCTCGCAGGTGAGGGCGGGGATTTCAACCGGAAGTCCCGCACAGCCCACAGGCTTCGCCTGGCGGGGACTTGCAGGCGGTTTCTCACAGGATGCGGGCGAGATCCGCCTGAACGGCCTTCAGCTTCGGCAAGAGCCCGGCCCGCAGCAGGTCCGGCGGAAAGCGGGCGGCCTGGGTGCCGACATTGATGGCGGCGAGGGTCCGGCCGGCGCGGTCGACCACCGGCACGGCGATGGAGGTCAGACCCACCTCCAACTCCTGGTCGATGATGGCGTGGCCGTCCGCGCGGGCCGCGGCGATCAGCGCCATGATGGCCCCGGCATCGGTCACGGTGCGGGCGGTGAGCGCCCGACGGTCGGAAGCCTCGACGCGCCGGCGCGCCTCGTCCTCGGGAAGGGCGGCAAGCAGGACGCGCCCCATGGAGGTGCAGGTGGCCGGCAGGCGCGCGCCGATGGCGAGGCCCACCGACATGATCCGTTTGGTGGCGGCCCGCGCCACATAGACGATCTCGCGGCCGTCGAGGATCGAGGCCGACGAGCTCTCGCCGATCTCCTCGCTCAGCCGCTCCAGCGCGCTCTGGAGCACCGCAGTGAGCGGCGTCGACGACAGATAGGCATAGCCAAGCCTCAGGACGCGCGGCGTTAGCGTGAAGAAGCGCCCGTCCGTCTCCGCATAGCCGATGCGGGCGAGGGTGATGAGGCAGCGCCGGGCGGTGGCGCGCGTCAGGCCGGTCATGCGGGCGACGTCGGCGATCGTCAGCCGCGGGTGGCCGCCGTCGAAACAGGCGATGACGGCGAGGCCCTTCTCAAGGCCGAGCATGTGATCGCGGTCGATCTGGCGAAAGGGAGGGGCCGGCTGGTCCACGATGGCTCATATGTCTGTGCGTTCACCGCACAATGTTCCTTTGGCGCATCGCCGGCAATGGGTTCGCCCCATTTTCCTCGGCGCCGCGATATGCCATCTGAGGACCTGTTCCATTCCCGCGCTGCAGGCCTTTCATGTCCCTCCGCATCCTCGTCGTCGAAGGCAATACCGCCGCAGACCGCACCCGACATGCCGCGAGCCGCGGCGCGACCCCATCACAGGCCTATGCCGACGTTCTCAAGGCGCTGGCGCCAGATGCGGTCGTCGACATCTGCTTTCCCGCCGATGCCGGCGCCAATCTCCCCGATGCCGGCGGGCTCGAGAGTTATGACGGCGTGGCGCTGACCGGCTCCTCGCTCAACATCTACGACATGACGCCGGAGATCCGCGCGCAGATCGACCTTGCCCGGCAGGTCTTCGCCTCGGGAACGCCGGTGTTCGGCTCCTGCTGGGGGCTTCAGGTCCTCACAACGGCAGCCGGCGGGGTCGTCCGCCGCAACCCCAAGGGCCGCGAGATGGGCTTCGCCCGCAGGATCATGCCCACCGAAACCGGCCGCGCCCATCCCATGCTGGCCGGCCGGCCGATCGTCTTCGACGCACCCGCCGTCCACCAGGACGAGGTGGAGACGATGGCGCCGGGCACCACCCTGCTCGCCTCCAATGGCATGAGCGAGGTGCAGGCGGTGGAGATCCGTGTCGGCGAGGCGGTCGCCTGGGCCGTGCAATATCACCCGGAGTTCTCGCTCGCCGAGGTCGCCGCCATCGGCGGCGCCATCGGCCCGCGCCTGGTGGAGGAAGGCTTCTTCGAGGACATGGACGCGCTCGCACGCTGGCGCGCCGACCTCGACACGCTGGACGCCGATCCCGCGCACGCGCCGGCCGCCTGGCGCCATGGGCTCGACGCGGAACTGCTCGACACCGGCCGCCGGCGCACGGAAATCGCCAACTGGCTCTCGGCGATGGTGCGGCCATCGAAGAGCCGGCGCGGGCGGGGCTGAGGAATCAGGCCGGGGACACCCGGCCCTCCTCCATCAACCGGCGCACGGCATCCTCGACCCGACGCACGTCGCGGATGCCCTGAAGCGTCTCCGACCGTTCCACCTTGTCACCGTCCGAATCCCGGCCCTCGCCGAAGATCAGCTTCAGCGTGCCGGAGCCGTCGGGCTTCTCGGTCCGCTCGACGGCGAAGAGGTCGCGCGGCGAGATGCTGCGCACGGTGACGCCGCGGCGGCCGAGCGTCAGGCAGGCGATGCGGCGGGAGGTGATCACCCAGACGCTGCGCCGCGCCCGGCGCGCGAGCCATAGAGGCGCGGCCATCATGCCGAGGCCGGCAGCGACGAAGGGCAGGCCGAACAGCACGAAGAAGGCGCCGAACCACGACCATTGCTGCCCCTTCGGACCGCCGAGGCCGAAGAAGCCGCCGAGCGACAGCCACTCCCAGAACAGGGCGAAGACCGTCAAGGGCACGGCGAAGAGCCAGACGCCGGCGGAGCGCCAGAAGGCGGAGCGGGCCGAGGGCTGGCCCGACCAGCGGATCGGCTCGCCGGCAAACTCGCGGATCATGGCCTGATGGAGGTCGTCGGGCAGGTCGGATGGAGAACTCATTCACGGCAGGGAAACACGGATCCGCGAAGGATCGGTGAACCGGTCGGCGGGAAAGCCCGCCTTCCGTCAATCATCCCGTAACCGCGGTCAGGCGCGCCTCAGCTATCCATCTTCAGGGCGGCGATGAAGGCTTCCTGCGGGATGTCGACCTTGCCGAACTGGCGCATCTTCTTCTTACCCTCCTTCTGCTTGTCGAGAAGCTTGCGCTTTCGCGAGATGTCGCCGCCGTAGCACTTGGCGGTGACGTCCTTGCGCAGGGCCGAAATGGTTTCGCGGGCGATGACCTTGGCGCCGATGGAGGCCTGGATCGGAATCTTGAACAGGTGCTGCGGGATGAGGTCCTTCAGCTTCTCGCACATGGCGCGGCCGCGGCTCTCGGCGCGGTTCTTGTGGACCAGCATGGAGAGCGCGTCGACCGGCTCGCCATTGACGAGGATCGACATCTTCACGAGGTCGCCCTCGCGGTAGTCGGTGATCTGGTAGTCGAAGGAGGCATAGCCCTTCGAGATCGACTTCAGCCGGTCATAGAAGTCGAAGACGACCTCGTTCAGCGGAAGGTCGTAGGTGACCATGGCGCGCGAGCCGACATAGGTGAGGTCGATCTGCACGCCGCGGCGGTCCTGGCAGAGTTTCAGCACCGAGCCGAGATAGTCGTCCGGCGTCATGATCTTGGCGCGGATCCAGGGCTCCGAGATGATCTCGATCTTCATCGGGTCCGGCATGTCGGCCGGGTTGTGCAACTCGATCAGCGTGCCGTCGCGCTGCAGGATCTGATAGACGACCGAGGGGGCCGTCGCGATCAGGTCGAGGTTGAACTCGCGCTCCAGCCGCTCCTGGATGATCTCGAGGTGGAGAAGTCCGAGAAAGCCGCAGCGGAAGCCGAAGCCGAGCGCCGCCGAACTCTCCATCTCGAAGGAGAAGCTGGCATCGTTGAGCCTGAGGCGACCCATGGCGGCGCGCAGGTCCTCGAAATCGGCGGCGTCCTGGGGGAACAGGCCGCAGAAGACGACGGGCTGGGCCGGCTTGAAGCCCGGCAGCGCCTTGGCGGTCGGCTTCTTCTCGTCGGTGATGGTGTCGCCGACGCGGGTGTCCGCGACCTCCTTGATCGACGCGGTGATGAAGCCGACCTCGCCGGGGCCGAGATCGGTGACGTCCTTCATCTTCGGGGTGAAGACGCCAATCTTGTCGATGTCGTAGACGGCGTCCGTGCCCATCATCTTGATGCGCTGGTTCTTCTTCATCGCCCCGTCGATAATGCGGACCAGCACGACGACGCCGAGATAGGGGTCGTACCAGCTGTCGACGAGCATCGCCTTCAACGGGGCGGCGCGGTCGCCCTTCGGCGGCGGCAAGCGCGTGACGATCGCCTCCAGCACGCCCTCGATGTTGATGCCGGTCTTGGCCGAGACCTCGATCGCCTCGGAGGCATCGAGGCCGATGACGTCCTCGATCTGCTGCTTGACGCGGTCCGGCTCGGCGGCCGGCAGGTCGATCTTGTTCAGCACCGGGACGATCTCGTGGCCGGCGTCCAGCGCCTGATAGACATTGGCCAGGGTCTGCGCCTCGACGCCCTGCGAGGCGTCGACCACGAGGATCGAGCCCTCGCAGGCGGCCAGCGAACGCGACACCTCGTAGGCGAAGTCGACGTGGCCGGGCGTGTCCATCAGGTTGAGGACATAGGTCTTGCCGTCCTTTGCCGGATAGTCGAGGCGCACGGTCTGCGCCTTGATGGTGATGCCGCGTTCCTTCTCGATGTCCATGTTGTCGAGGACCTGTTCGGTCATCTCGCGCGCGGTCAGCCCGCCCGTCACCTGGATGAGGCGGTCGGCAAGCGTCGATTTGCCGTGGTCGATATGGGCCACGATCGAAAAATTGCGGATGAGGTCGAGCGGCGTGTCGGTCATGGCCCGCACATAGCAGCGAAGCCCGTCCTTTGGAAGGATTGCCGCGCCGGAGGCGCCGCGGCTGATCGACATCAATGCCGGAGAGGGGTTCCCGGGCGATTGAGCTCCCACAGCGTGCATGAGCATGCGCCGCCGATCGCCCCTGGAGCCCCCCGATGCAGGACCCCGTCTTCTTCACCCTGGCCGTCATCGCCCTGCTGGCGACACCAGGCCCGACCAACACGCTGCTCGCGGCGTCCGGGGCGCTGTCCGGATTCCGCCGTTCACTGCCGCTCATCGGCGCCGAGATCGCCGGCTATCTCCTGGCCATCGGCATGCTTCACCTGGTCCTCGGGCAGATCCTGCTCACCACGCCGCTGCTAAACGCCGTCCTCAGGCTCGCGGTCGGCGCCTACCTGCTCGTCGCGGCGCTGCGCCTGTGGCAGTGGCGCGATGATCTGGCGGCGGCGGCCGGGACCATCGGCATCGGCAAGGTCTTCGTGACCACGTTGCTCAACCCGAAGGCGGCGGTCTTCGCCTTTGTCGTGCTGCCGCTGTCGCAACCGGCCCCCTGGCTGCATCTTGCCGGCTTCGTGCTGCTCATCATTGCCGCCGCAAGCGCGTGGATCCTGCTGGGCGCCAGCATTGCGCGCTCCGGCGCTGCCCGCAGGGGCGTTTCGCGCGTCGCAGCGACTGCTCTCGCCCTGTTCGCGGGACTGATCGCCGTCGGCTGAGCCACGCTTGCCAAGCCGGGGGCCGGGGTGCGACATAGCGCTTGTTGCGGTGCAGAGAGGCCCCGATGACCCGCAAGCGCGAAGCCTACCAGTCCGGCCATACGCCCAAGTTCATGGTCGTCATCGACGACACGGCGGAATGCGACCGCGCCATCGTCTTCGCGGCGCGGCGCGCCGCGCGCACCGGCCACCGGCTGCAGATGCTGGCGGTGATCGAGCCGAAGATCGGCGACGGTCAGGCGCTGTTCGGCGTCGCCGACGTCATGCGCGCCGAGGCTCATGCGGACGCCCGCGCCAAGCTGGATGCTGCGGCCGACCGGGCGATGAAGCTTGTCGGCGTCGAGCCGGAACTCGTCGTGAGGGAGGGAACGCTGGCCGAGGCGATCCTCACCCAGATCGAGGAAGACCCGGACGTGTCGATCCTCGTTCTCGCCGCCGGCTCCGGCAAGGACGGACCCGGCCCGCTGGTCTCCAGCCTCGCCCGCACGGCCGGCTCCTACCCCATTCCGGTCGCCATCGTGCCCGGCCAGCTTTCCGACGAGGAGATCGAGGCGCTGGCCTGACCGGTGCCGCGACAGACCAGCCACCGGATGGTTGACGACGGCCTTTCCCGGGGCCACATGTCGTCTGGAAGTATTCGATTGAATCATTCCAATCGGCCCCGGCCTTGAACCGGGCGTTCGTGGAGAGAGCGATGTTCATCCAGACCGAAGCCACCCCCAATCCGTCGACCCTCAAGTTCCTGCCCGGCCGCACCGTTCTGGAGACGGGCACGCTCCACATGCCCAATCCGGAAGCGGCACGGCAGTCGCCGCTGGCCGAAAAGCTCTTCGCCGTGGACGGCGTCGCCGGCGTCTTCTTCGGCAACGACTTCATCACCGTGACCAAGGGTGCGGCCGAATGGCCGCATCTGAAGCCCGCCATCCTCGGCGCCATCATGGAGCATTTCATGTCGGGCCAGCCGCTGCTGCGCGCCGACACCTCGCTGGCGCCCGACGGCGACGAGGAGTTCTTCGATCCCGCCGATTCCGGCACCGTCGACACGATCAAGGAACTCCTGGAGACGCGGGTGCGCCCGGCGGTCGCCGCCGACGGCGGTGACATCACCTTCCGCGGCTACAAGGACGGCATCGTCTATCTCGCCATGCAGGGCTCCTGCGCCGGCTGTCCCTCATCCACCGCGACGCTGAAGCACGGCATCCAGAACCTGATGCGCCACTTCCTTCCCGATGTAAGGGAAGTGCAGGCGATCTGACGCGGGACGGCGCGCCGCCCCTTTCCGCCCCGGCGCGGAAGGTGTAGCACCGGCGCATGCTCGTTCTCGCCCTCGATACGGCTCTGGCAGCCTGTTCGGTCGCGGTTCTGGATAGTGCGTCCGGAACCGTTCTGGCGCGCGCCTGCGAGCCGATGGAGCGCGGCCATGCCGAGCGCCTCATTCCCCTCGTGGCGAAAACCTGCGCCGCCGCCGGCATCGCCCCCGGCGCCTGCCGCCGCTTCGTCGCGACCACCGGCCCCGGCAGCTTCACCGGCCTCAGGGTCGCAATATCGGCGGCGCGCGCCATGGCGCTCGCGACAGGGGGCGATGCCGTCGGCATCTCGACCCTCGCCGCGCTGTCTGAGCCCTATCTGGCCGTCGTCGAGCCGCTTGCCGTGCTCGCCGCCATCGATGCCCGCCACGGCCACGTCTATGCCGCCTTCACCGCCCACGATCGCAGCGTGATTGCCGCGCCGGCCTATCTCGCCGCCGGCGAGGCCGCGCTTCTTGCCTCCGGTCAGCCGGTGGCCCTGGTCGGGCCCGGGGCCGACGCCGTGCTCGGCACCTGGCCGTCCGGGGCTTCCGCACCGGTCATCCTCGACGCGCGGCCGGCGCCCGACATCGACGTGCTCGCCCGCCTCGGCGCTGCCGCCGACCCCGCCCTGTTCCCCTGTCGGCCGCTCTACCTCAAGGCTGTCGATGCCAGGCCGCAGGGCGTGCGTGCATGAGTTCGATCTATGACCTCCTCGCCTGGTGGCCGCAGAGCAGCGCGCCGGTCGTCGAGCGCGCCGACCGCAGCGACTGCGACGCCTTCGCCGCCATCCATGCCGCTTCCTTCCACCGCGGATGGGGGGCCGAGGACCTTGCGGCCATGCTCGCCGACCGGGCGATCATCGCCCATGTCGTCAGGCGACGGCAGGGCGGGGCGGTGGCGGGCTTCATCCTCAGCCGCGTCGTCGGCGACGAGGCGGAGATCCTGACAGTGGCCGTGGCTCCGCGCCTGAGGGGCCGGGGCTTCGGCGCAAGGCTGCTGGCGGCGCATGTGCCCGACCTGATGCGCGCCGGCGTGCGCAGCCTGTTCCTCGAGGTCGAGGCCGGCAACGAGGCGGCGATCAGGCTCTACACCCGCCAGGGGTTCCGGCCGATCGGCCGGCGCAAGGGTTATTACCGGTCTGCGGCGGGCGCCGCGGATGCGGTGACGATGCGGCGGGACCTGCCGGCGATCTGACGCGCCGCGGCCCTTGCGACACAGTGCAACTTTTCCTCGCTCCGTTCCCGTTCTGGACTCTTAGACCGCGAGTCACCGCAGGGTTAGATTGGTCGTGATTCGCGGCGAGGCGGCACGCCGCGAACCCGCTTCGGCGGTCCGCATGCCGTAGCGCGGACGTGAGGACACCCGATGCCGGGCCTGGACCAGGTCGACGACGCATCCGGACTGGCGAGCGAGCCGGAGCCGACCCGCCCCTGGCGGCGCTCACGGCTCCTTCCGGCAACGACGGCCATGCTGCTGGCGACCACCGCCCTGGCCTCGGCCAATGAGGGCATGCCCGGCCTCGCCGACGTCCTCGGCACGATCCGCGCCCATGAATGGGCGGCGTTCGGGCTCAATGTCGGCGTCGTCATCTTCGGTGTGATGACGGGGATCGCCCTGTTGCGCACGCGCTCGCGCGCCGCGGCCGCCAACCATCGCGCCCGTCAGGAGATCAACGAGCTCAGGCTGGCGCTCGACCGCAACACCGAGCTTCTCACTCTCGACCCGCACGTCGTCGTCGTGTGGGGCGGCGACCGGGACGAGCCCGACATCGCTGGCGACGCCTCGCTGTTCACCGACCTTCCGGCGCCGCGCCGGGTGCTCGCCTTCGGCTCCTGGTTGCCGGCCGACAGGGCGGCCGAACTGGAGCGGGCCGTCGACGCGCTGCGCGTCTCCGGCACGCCCTTCCGGCTCGATGTGCTGAGCCAGTCCGGCCAGCCGATCGAGGCCGAGGGCCGGCCGATCGGCGGACGGGCGGTGCTCCGCCTGCGCCTCGTCGCCGGGGTGCGCGAGGATCTCATCAAGCTGCGCGCCAGCCACGACTCGCTGGTCCGGGAAACCGAAGCGATCCGGTCCTTCCTCGGCGCCGTCGCGATGCCGGTCTGGCTGCGCGATGCGGAAGGCCGCATCACCTGGGTCAACACGGCCTATGCCGCCGCCACCGACGCGCCCAACGGGCCGCAGGCGGTCGCGGCCGGAACGGAACTCCTCGATCCCGCCGATCGCGCCGAGGCGGCGCGCTGCAGGACGGCGCGCATGCCCTTCGCCCGCCGCGTGGCGGCCGTCGCCGCCGGCGAACGCCGCATCTTCGACGTCATCGAGAAGCCCGCCGGCACCGGCGCGGCCGGCCTTGCCATCGACGTCACCGAGCTCGAGACGGTCCGGGCGGAACTCTCCGTCGAGATGGAGACGCACAAACGCACGCTCGACCAGCTCGCCACCGCCGTCGCTATCTTCGACGCCAGGAAGCGCCTCGTCTTCAACAACGAGGCCTTCCGCCAGCTCTGGGACCTGGAGCCGGCCTTCCTGCACCAAGGGCCGACCGACGGCGACATCCTCGACCGGCTGCGCGAGCGCCGGCTGCTTCCCGAGCAGCCCAACTACCGGGAATGGAAGAAGACCCTGCATCAGGTCTATGAGGCGGTGGACACCGAGCCGCGAATCCTCGAATGGCCGCTCCCCGACGGGCGTTTCCTGCGCGTCGTGCAGAACCCCGATCCGGCCGGCGGCGTCACCTATGTTTTCGAGGACCTGACCCAGCGCCTGCAGCTGGAGACACAGGTGCAGGCCCTCGGCCGCGTCCAGCGCGAGACCATCGACCATCTCGACGAGGCGGTCGCCGTGTTCGGCCCGGACGGGCGCCTGTCGCTGTCCAACCGTGCCTTCGCCATGCTCTGGGAGCTCGATGCAGCGGCGCTCGGCGACCGGCCGCGGATCGACCAGATCGCGGCCCTGTGCATGCCCTATGTCCGGGACGGCGGCGTTTGGACGGAGATCCGCTCCGCCGTCACCGCCCTCGCCTATGAGCGCCGCCAGCACGCGGTCCGCATCGAGCGCAACGACGGCTCGGTGCTCGACACCATCACCGCGCCGCTGCCGGGCGGGGCGACCCTCGTCACCTTCCGGAACGTCACCAACATGGTGATGGTCGAGCGGGCGCTGACCGAGCGCAACGAGGCGCTGGAGTCGGCAGCCAAGCTGCGCAACGACTTCGTCCACCACGTCTCCTACCAGCTGCGCACGCCGCTCACGACCATCATCGGCTTCGCCCAGGTGCTGGACGACCCCTCGATCGGTCCGCTCAACGACAAGCAGCGGGAATATCTCGGCTATATCGGCGCCTCCTCGGCCTCGCTCCTGTCGATCATCAACGATGTCCTCGATCTCGCCACCATCGATGCCGGGGTGATGCAGCTCGAACTGTCCGAGGTCGACATCCGCGGCTCCATGCAGGCGGCGGTGGACGCCGTCCGCGACCGCCTGGCGGAGAACCAGATCCGCATCGAGATGCGGATCGCCAAGGACATCGGCACGTTCCGCGCCGACGCCCAGCGTGTCCGGCAGGTGCTGTTCAACCTTTTGTCCAACGCCATCGGCTTTTCCGATCGCGGCGGCCTCGTCGTCCTCGATGCGGCCCGCGAGGGCGAGGAGATCATCTTCAGGGTGCGCGACCAGGGCACGGGAATCGCGCCGGACATGGTCGGCCGCATGTTCGAACGCTTCGAGACCCGCACCACCGGTACGCGCCATCGCGGCGCCGGCCTCGGGCTCTCCATCGTCCAGAGCTTCGTCCATCTGCATCGCGGCCGCATCGACGTGGAATCGGCGCCCGGCAGCGGCACGCAGGTGAAGGTCACGTTCCCGGCCCATCTTGAGGACTTCTCCAAGGCCGCCGAATGACCGAGCCGTTCCGCATCAGCCGCCTTTTGGCCAACGAGGACGAGACGCGCCAGCTCGCCATGGATCTCGCCATGGCGGTGCAGCCGCACGACATCGTCACGCTCGAGGGCGACCTCGGGTCGGGCAAGTCGACGCTGGCGCGCGCGCTCATCCGCGCCATCGCCGAGGACGACCGGCTGGAGGTGCCGAGCCCGACCTTCGCCCTCGTGCAGCCCTACGACCTGAAGCGCCTGCCCGTCGTCCATGCCGACCTCTACCGGGTCTCCTCCCACGACGAGATCGCCGAACTCGGCTGGGACGAGGTTTCCGACAAGGCCCTGCTGCTGGTCGAGTGGCCCGACCGCCTCGGCGGCGCGCTGTCGGGCGACCGGCTGGAGATCGAGCTGTCGCTGGTGCCCGGCCGCGGCCCCAACGCCCGCGACGTGGTGCTGACCGGCCATGGCGCCTGGGCGCCCCGGCTCGCCCGCATGACGGCCCTGCGCGCCTTCCTCACCAATGCCGGCTGGGGCGGCTCGCTGCGCCGCCATCTGCAGGGCGACGCCTCGTCCCGCTCCTACGAACGCCTGCTCGACGGCCAGCGCCGCGCCGTCCTCATGAATGCGCCGAGGAAGCCGGACGGCCCGCCGATGAAGAACGGCCTGCCCTACAGCCGCATCGCCCATCTCGCCGAGGACATGGTGCCCTTCGTCGGCATGGCGGAGGGGCTGCGCGACATCGGCCTGTCGACGCCGGAGATCGAGGCGATCGATCTCGACCAGGGCTTCCTCATCATCGAGGACCTCGGCAGCGACGGCGTCGTCAAGGATGGAGCGCCTGTCGCCGAGCGCTACATGGCGGCGGTCGATGCGCTGGCCCTCATCCATGCCCGGCCACGGCCGGCGACCCTCGGCACGCCGAAGGGCGCCTATACCCTGCCGCCCTACGACCGCGACGCCCTGACCATCGAGGTTGAACTGCTCCTCGACTGGTATCTGCCGATGAAGGATGCGCGCATCCCGGCGAGCGAGAAGTACGTCTTCCTGCAGCGCTGGGCCGAACTGTTCGACGAGGTGGCCGGCTCGCCCCAGACCTGGGTGCTGCGCGACTTCCACTCGCCCAACCTCATCTGGCTCGCCGAACGGGAGGGCGTCGAGCGCGTCGGGCTCATCGACTTCCAGGACGCGGTGATGGGGCCCGCGGCCTATGACGTCGCCTCGCTCCTGCAGGATGCCCGCGTCACGGTTGCCGAGGAGCTCGAGCTGCAGCTGCTGTCGCGCTATGCGGCCGCCCGCAGGGCCGACGACCCAGGCTTCGACATGGCCGCGTTCGCCCGCCTCTACGCCATCATGGGGGCACAGCGGGCGACGAAGATCCTCGGCATCTTCGCCCGCCTCGACAAGCGCGACGGCAAGCCGCAATACCTCGCCCACCTGCCGCGCATCTGGGCCTATCTGCAGCGCTGCCTCTCCCATCCTGCGCTCGCCAAGGTGAAGCGCTGGGTCGACGACCGCGTGCCGCCGCCGTGAGCGCCATCGACACGGCCATGGTGCTGGCGGCGGGCCTCGGCACGCGCATGCGGCCGATCACCGACCGCATCCCGAAGCCGCTGGTGGAAGTGGCCGGCAAGACGCTTCTCGACCATGTGCTCGATCCGCTCGCCGAGGCCGGGGTGACGCGCGCCGTCGTCAACGTCCACCACCTCGCGGACCAGATCGAGGCCGCGGTCGCCGGGCGCACCCGACCCGCCATCGTCATCTCCGACGAGCGCCGGGCGATCCTCGATTCCGGCGGCGGCGTCGCCCGCGCCCTGCCGCATCTCGGCGAAACCTTCCTCATCCGCAACGCCGATTCCTTCTGGACAGACCGCGGCCGCTCCAATCTGACGCGGATGATCGAGGCCTTCGATCCCGCCCGCATGGACACCCTCCTGCTGCTCGCGACACTCGAGGGGAGCGTCGGCTTCGACGGGCCGGGCGATTTCTTCCGTGATGCCGAGGGCCGCCTGACCCGCCGCGGCGCGGCACCGCGCGCGCCCTTCGCCTATGCGGGAGCGGCGATCATGCGGAAGAGCGACTTTGCCGGCCGCACGGATGGCGAGGTGTTCTCCCTCAACGCCCTCTGGAGCGCCTCACTGGCACAGGGCCGGCTCTTCGGCCTGGTGCTTGACGGACTGTGGCTGCACGTCGGCACGGCGGACGCCATCGGCGAGGCCGAGCGGGCGATGGCCGGGGTGAAGTGCTAAACAGCCCCTCACCCTTCCCTCTCCCCGCAAGCGGGGAGAGGGTTCCAATGGCCGAAGCGTTTGTCACGGAGCAGCGGATGCTGAGCAGGCTCATGCTCGATCCAAAGATTGTAACATAAGTTTGTTCCCGTATTGCGCGAATAGCCGATGGACGCGACGCTGGAGTTCCCCTCTCCCCGCCTGCGGGGAGAGGGAAGGGTGAGGGGCAACGCCATGTCGCTTCGCTTCCGGGGGCCTTCGCCGTTCACCACTGGCCGCGCACGCCAGCTTCGTCGTGTCTCCACGGAGGCCGAGAAGCGCCTGTGGAACCAGCTCAAGGATCGGCGCCTCGCGGGCCGCAAGTTTGTTCGGCAGGAACCGATCGGCCCTTACTTCGCAGATTTCGTCTGCCGTGAGATGAAACTCGTCATCGAGGTCGATGGCGGCCAGCATAGCGAGTCGGCCCATGATCTCCGGCGCGATGCTTTCCTGAGATCGCAAGGCTTCGAAGTTGTCCGCTTCTGGAACGCCGATGTCTTGGGCGCCATGGACGCCGTGCTCGCGACGATCCTCAAGCACCTGCCACGTGCAGGAGAGGATCGCTGAACGGTCGCACGCAGACCCGGCCTACCCTTCCCTTTTCCCTCCCGCGGGTGTATGTGCCCGCCTCCTTTTCAGCTTCCACCCGGTCCGATCCCGGGAGAAGGACATGACACCCATGGCCAAGCGTTTCGAAACGGGCTCCGGCCCGTCCCAGCGGCAATTGCGCGTCGGCGAGCTGATGCGTCACGCCCTCGCCGAGGTTCTCGCCCGCGGCGAGGTCCACGATCCCGTCCTGCAGAAGCACGTCGTCACCGTGCCGGAGGTGCGGATGTCGCCGGACCTCAAGATCGCCACCTGCTTCGTCATGCCGCTCGGCGGCAAGGACCAGCAGGAGGTGATCCAGGCGCTCGCCCGCAACAAGCGCTACCTGCGCGGCGAGCTTGCCCACCGCACCAACCTGAAGTTCGCCCCCGACCTGCGCTTCCGCATCGACGGCTCCTTCGAGGAGGGCTCGCGCATCGACCGGCTGCTGGACAGCGACGTGGTGCGCCGGGACATCGACAAGGAGGACGGCGCTTGAACCAGCCCCGTTCGAAGAAGATCGACGTCCACGGCTGGATCGTCCTCGACAAGGATCTCGACCAGACGTCGACCCATGCGGTGTCGCAGGTCCGCCGCCTGTTCAACGCGAAGAAGGGTGGGCATGCCGGCACGCTCGACCCGCGCGCCACCGGCATCCTGCCGATCGCGCTCGGCGAGGCGACGAAGACCGTTCCCTTCGTCATGGACGGCCGCAAGACCTATCGCTTCACGGTGGCCTGGGGCGCCGAGACCGCGACCGACGACACCGAGGGCGAGGTGACGGCCCGCTCCGACCTCAGGCCGACGCGGGAGGCGGTCGAGGCGCTGCTGCCGCGCTACACCGGCACGATCATGCAGGTGCCGCCGAAGTTCTCCGCCATCAAGGTGGACGGCGAACGCGCCTACGACCTCGCCCGCGACGGCGAGGAGGTGACGCTGGAGGCCCGCCCGATCACGGTGGACAGCCTGCGCCTCACCGCCTTCTCGCCGGACGCCGCCGAGTTCGAGGCCGAATGCGGCAAGGGCACCTATGTCCGGGCGATCGCCCGCGACCTCGGCCGCGACCTCGCCTGCCTCGGCCATGTGACGGCGCTCCGCCGCACCCGCGTCGGTCCCTTCGGCGAGGACGACACCGTGACGCTGGAGGAGCTGCGCGAGCTCGCCGACGGGAAGATCGCCGGCCAGACGCTGGAGGATGCCCTGCTGCCGGTAGAGGCCGCGCTGGCCGAGGTGCCGGAGGTGAAGGTCACCCGCGACATCGCTGCCCGGCTGATGCGCGGCCAGAGCACCATCCTGCGCGGCCGCGACGCCCCGGTGGAGGGCGCAGCCTGGGCCTCGGCCGGGGGCGAACCCATCGCCCTCTGCGAGGTGGAACGCGGCGAACTCGTGCCGAAACGGGTCTTCGTCTTCGCGCCCTGACGTCGCCCGGAGCGTTTTGATGCACAGGCACGTTGACGCGCCCCGCCCGGCTCGCTAAGAGAGCCGCCTTCGCCCAGATGGCGGAATTGGTAGACGCACTGCTTTCAGGTAGCAGCGCCGCGAGGCGTGGAGGTTCGAGTCCTCTTCTGGGCACCAATTTCATGTTTCAGACGATCAAAGATCGTCCAGAAACCCGCAGAAAAGCCCGGTTCGCCGGGCTTTTTTGTTGCCTGGTGGTCCTGCTGGGTCCGACGCCAGCCGGTTGCATCCAACCGATTTGTTGGTATCCGATGTGGTCATTGGGCGAAAATCCCAACACGGCCAGCCGGCGGATGCCAAAACAGCACGTCGCTCAGCCTCCGGCTGAAACGTCCCAAGCCTTCCTCAACTCCGCGCTGTCGGCTCCGCCGTCGACGGTCCCGCCCCTCAACCAAACAGCTTGGCTGCCTTGTCGCTGCGCACGATCAACACGGCGCAAGTGGCGTGGCGGGCGATGGCGGCAGCGGAAGAGCCCAGGAGATAGCTCGCCATGGAGCGCCGGTGCGCGCCGACAACGATGAGGTCGGCTCCCCAGGACTTCGCCTCGTCGAGCACCTCGTCATGGACCGACCCCATGCGGCTCGCCGTCGAGACACGGTCGGCGGGCAGCGCCACCGTCGTGGCCGCCGCCTCCAGGCCGGCATTCGAATGGGCCTCGAGCTTCGCGTAATAGTCGTGCGGCACAGAGTCGAGTGAGCCGGTCGGCAGGATCGCGCGCACATGCACGAGCCTGATCTCGCCGTCATAGGTCTTCGCGAGTTCGGTCGCGGCCATCACGCCGGGTGCTGCGACTTCCGGCTCGTGGATGTCGACGGGCACGAGGATTTTCTTGAACATGGCGCGTCTCCTGCGTCTTTAGCCGACATTGACCAGAATATCGTCTCTTCAGGCCAAGAATGATGTCGGGTACCGCCATTGGCAAGTCGGTTCCCGCCTTAAAGGCTTGGCGCACTTGCATCGAAATCTCCAGGGATTTCCGCGCAGATGGGGCCGTCGCCGCCCAAGTCCGCGACAGAGACTCCACATCAGGGCGCCTGACGTCTCATTTCAGGGTATTTATCGTTTTCCAACACGAGATGGTATGGCAGCCGTGGCGCCTCGTCTGGCACCACTTTCTAGCGCCCGCATGTCGATCCGGCATGCGGGCGTTGTTGTCTCGACGGCACGATACAATTTGCATTTCCAGCACGAGGAACCTTCCGGGATACCGTTCGTTATCGGTGTCCTGACCATCGGGAGGACCCCATGAAATATCTGTCGCTCGGCGCGCTTGCCGCCACACTTCTCTTCGCCACCCCGTCATTCGCACAGGACCTGCGCATCCGCGCCGGCGAGAGCGGCATCTCGGTGCGCGCCGGTGAGGACCGTCCGGGCTATCGCCGCGGCCGTGGCCCCGACCGCGAAATCGTCGGCGAGCGCCGTGGTCCCGACCGCGTCGTCATTCGCGAGGGCCGCTCGGAGCGTTACGGCCGCAGCCGCGAGCGTTGCCGGGACATCACCGTGCGCTCAGAGCGCCCGAACGGCACCGTCGTCATCCGCCGCGAGCGCCGCTGCAGCTGACCTCGACCCTGATTTCGGCCATGCCGGCGAAGGCGCTCCCGCAAGGGGGCGCCTTTTCCCTGAGCATCGCGGAATGTCAGGGTTCGGGGTCCGGCGCTACGATGAAGCGCACGCCGATATTCGCGCCGTCGCGCCAGACCACGGCACAGTGCCGGAGCGCCTGACGTCCGACGGCGAGCCTCAGCAGGAATTCGTCGGGAACAAGCTCCGGTTCCCGCGCCACCAGCCGCGCCCCCGTCTGCGACACGTCCAACAGGGTGCAGGGGATTTCCGTCCCGTCGGCAAGGCTTTCGATCCGCGCCGTGTAGCGCAGATCCTGGCGGCGGCCGCCGGCGCGCCGGTCTTTGATGCTGGATCGTCGATCACTGGCCATCGCGGCGCCGCCACCTCACAGAACGGCGGTGATCATCGCAGCGTCGGGTTGCGAAAATATTGACGTAACGGAAGGTGAGCCTCAGCCGGCGGAGAGGCGCTCGATATCGGCGCCGCAGGCTGCGAGCTTGGTCTCCAGGCGCTCGAACCCGCGGTCAAGATGATAGACCCGGCTGACGGTGGTCTCGCCCTGCGCCGCCAGCGCGGCGATCACCAGCGACACCGAGGCGCGCAGGTCGGTCGCCATGACCGGGGCGCCCTTCAGCGTCTCCACACCCTCGATCGTCGCGGTCTGCCCGTCGAGGTGGATATGCGCGCCGAGCCGGGCAAGCTCCTGCACGTGCATGAAGCGGTTCTCGAAGATCGTCTCGGTGATGCGCGAGGAGCCCTTGGCACGCGTCATCAGGCCCATGAGCTGGGCCTGCAGGTCGGTCGGGAAGCCCGGATAGGGCTCCGTCGTCACCGTCACCGGCTCGAGGCCGTGGCCGTTGCGCTTCACGCGGATGCCCTCGTTGGTCGAGGAGATCTCCGCGCCCGCCTCGGCGAGCACATCGAGGGCGGACTGCAACAGTTCGGGACGGGCGCCCTCCAGCAGCACGTCGCCGCCGGCCATGGCCACGCACATGGCATAGGTGCCGGTCTCGATGCGGTCGGCGACCACCGCGTGGTGCGCACCGCGCAGGCGCGACACGCCGGTGATCTCGATGGTGGAGGAGCCGTGGCCGCGGATCCGCGCGCCCATCTTCACCAGGCAGTCGGCAAGGTCGACGATCTCCGGCTCGCGCGCCGCATTGTGGATGACCGTGGTGCCGTCGGCGAGGGCGGCGGCCATCAGCGCCACATGGGTGCCGCCGACCGTCACCTTGGGGAAATCGATCTCGGCGCCCTTCAGGCCCTTCTCGGCGGAGACGACGGCATAGCCGGCATCGATGTCGATCCTCGCGCCGAGGCACTCCAGCGCCATCAGGAGGAGGTCCACGGGGCGCGTGCCGATGGCGCAGCCACCGGGCAGCGAGACCCTGGCGCGTCCCATGCGGGCGAGCAGCGGCGCGATGACCCAGAAGCTCGCGCGCATGGTGGAGACCAGCTCGTAGGGCGCCGTGGTATCGACGATGGAGCGGGCGTTGAGGCGCACGGTCTGGCCGGTGAGCACCTCGTCGCCGTTGCGCTTGCCGGCGATGGTGACGTCGACGCCGTGATTGCCGAGGATGCGGGCGAGGTTCGACACGTCGGAGAGGCGCGGCACATTGGCCAGCGTCAGCTCGTCCTCGGTCAGGAGCGAGGCGATCATCAGCGGCAGCGCGGCGTTCTTGGCGCCCGAGATCGGAATGCTGCCGTGAAGCGGGCGGCCACCCGTGATGCGGATGCGGTCCATGCGGAACTCCTCGGAGGGAGGGCTGGAGCGGAGGTCGCCCCGGGCGTCGAATCGCGCAGGTCTCTTGCACGATGGTGCCGCCGCGGCCCGGCATTCGTCTAGCCGACCAAACGGGGCGAAACAAGGAAGGCCCGGCGGCGGAAACATGCCGCGCGTCGGCGCGGCCCGCCGCGTGTCCTCATTCGGCCTCGTCCGGCCCCGCGGCCCGGCCGCGCGCCTGGGCCTTGCGGCGCTGCAAATTGGCCTTGAGCTGGGCGGCGAGACGCGCCGCACGGGCATCGGCAGGGCCTGCGGCGGGTCTGCCCGCAGCCTTCGTCTCGGAGACCGGCGCGTCTGCCTCGTCCCCGACCTTCGGTCCGCCGCCGCCTTCCGGCCCCTCATTCATGCCGCTTGGTCCCTGATGCCGATCCCTGTCCGCGGGGCTTGCCGCCGGCTGACGGCCGCCCGGCGCCAATCTGGCCGCGGGACCGCACCGGCGCAACGGTTTCGCCAAAGCGCCGCCCGGCCCTTGCATCGCGCCGCCCCCTGTGGCAGGGAAGCGTCCCGTTCGCACCGCGCACCGTTTCGCGCTTCGGGTGCCTTCGCTGCGGTAGCTCAGTGGTAGAGCACTCCCTTGGTAAGGGAGAGGTCGAGAGTTCAATCCTCTCTCGCAGCACCATCTTCTTCCCAAGCACGCATCGAACGCCTCAGCGCGCCGGCGTCACTGTCAGGCGCAGCCCGAGCGCCGAGGTCACCTTCGACAGCGTATCGAGGGTCGGGTTCCCGCCGACCCTGAACGCCTTGTAGATGGCCTCGCGGCTGAGGCCGGTCTCGGCGGCGAAGGCCGTGACGCCGCGGGCGCGTGCGATGTCGCCGATGGCCGCCGCGATGAAGGAGGGATCGCCCTCCTCGAGTGCCGCCTCGATATAGGCGACCTGCTCCTCGGGCGTCCGCAGGTGGTCGAGGATGTCGAACTTCATCGTCCGGATCGCCATGGTCAGACCTCCCTCGCCATCTGCTGCGCCAGCCTGATGTCGTCCTGCTGGGTGCTCTTGTCGCCGCCGCAGAGCAGGATGACGATCGCCCCGCCCCGGCGGGTGAAGTAAAGCCGGTAGCCCGGTCCGTGGGTGATGCGCATTTCGCTCACGCCGCCGCCGATCGGCTTCACATCGCCCGGATTGCCAAGCTCCATCCGGCGAATGCGGGCAACGATGCGCGCCTTCGCCTGAAGGTCACGAAGCGCCGCCACCCAGGCAACGAAGACCTCCGTCTGGCGCACCTCGACCATGTGCATCAAGATACACAGACCGCCTCCCAAATGTCAACTTTGATACACAGATCAGCGACCAGGGGGCCCTCACCTGCGCCTCGGCTCGAGGCTCTTCAGAAACGAGATGAAGTCCTCGATCTGGTCGGGGTCGAAGCGGAACTGCGGCATGGAGGGGTGGCCGGTCATGATGCCTTCCGCCAGCGCCTCGGAGAGGTTCTCCACGGGATAGCGGCGATGCAGCTCGCGGAAGGGCGGCGCGATGGTCAGCGGGCTCGGCGAGGTGCGGTCGATGGCGTGGCAGGTGGCGCAATAGGTGCGGGCCAGCGTCTGGCCGCGCTGGATGCTGGCGGCGGCGGCGTCGCCGGCCGTCAGACCGGCGGCAGCCATCAGGGCGGCGACGACCCATGCGCCCGGGCGGGCGCGGGACAGGCGACAGGGTCTCGACATGGGGCTCCTCCAGCGATCCGTTCGGGGCGCCGCCGACGCAGGGCGAAACGCATGACGCCATGAGGACCCAGCCGGCCGCGCCGCGCAAGGTGGCATCGGCCGATCCGGGGCGGGCTTTGTTCTCGATCAACGGCCGCGGACACCAGGAATGCTAGCGAGAAGACCGCAAAATGGCGGGTGACGTGGCGCGCGCCCAGGATAGCACCACAGGCTCGGGCGACCAGACCGCCGTCACCGGCCTCCCGCCCGCCATCCGAGGGACACAGATGACCACACCCGGCCGGCCGGACATCCAGGCAGTTCTCGGCACCCGCACCGGCGGACGATCGGGCCGGTTGCGGCTGTGGGGCCTCTCCCTCGGCGTGATCGGCGCCCTGGCCATCGCCGGGCTCGCGGGATTCTGGACGCTGCGCGGCGCGGGCAGCGCCGTCCGCTACGTCACCGAGCCGGTGGCGCGGGGCACGCTGGTGGTGCTCGTCACCGCCACCGGATCGGTGCAGCCGACCAAGAAGGTGGATGTCTCCAGCGAGATCACCGGCATGATCCGCCGCGTGCTGGTCGACTACAATTCCCCGGTGACCGTCGGCCAGGTGCTGGCCGAGATCGACACCGACAAGCTGAACGCCACCGTGGACAACTCGCGGGCGAAGCTCCAGGCCGCGAAGGCGCGCGTCGCCGAGGCGCTGGCGACCATCCTGCAGACGGAACGGGACCTCACCCGCAAGAGGACGCTGGCCCAGCGCTCCATCGCCTCGGCCCACGATCTCGACGTCGCCCAGGCCACGTATGACCGGGCCGTCGCCACGCTGAGCAGCGCCCAGGCCGATGTCGGCGCCGCCGAGGCCGAGCTCCGGCTGAACGAGACCAATCTCGCCAAGGCGGTGGTCCGCTCGCCGATCAACGGCGTGGTGCTGAAGCGCAACGTCGATCCCGGCCAGACCGTGGTGGCGACCATGCAGGCCCCGGTCATGTTCTCCATCGCTGAGGACCTCAGGCAGATGGAGCTGCAGATCGACGTCGACGAGGCCGATGTCGGCAAGGTCCGGCCGGGCCAGAGCGCCAGCTTCTCGGTGGACGCCTTTTCGGATCGCAAGTTTCCCGCCACGATCAAGGACGTCCGGTTCGCCTCCGAGACCATCCAGGGCGTCGTCACCTACAAGGCGATCCTCGTCATCGACAATTCCGAGCTGCTGCTGCGGCCGGGCATGACCGCGACGGCGGAGATCCGCACGAGCGAGGTGGCGAACGCCCTCCTCGTGCCCAACGCCGCCCTGCGTTATCGCCCGCCAACCACCCAGCGGGACCAGCGCGGCTTTCTCAGCCGCCTCATGCCGGGGCCGCCGCAGAGAACGACCAGCCCGCGCGATCCAACGGGTCCGAACCGGACGGTCTGGATCGAGGGTGCGAACGGGCCCGAGACGGTTTCGATCGTCATCGGGGTCAGCGACGGCCGGCGCACCGAGGTGCGCGAGGGCCCGCTGGCCGAGGGACAGGCCGTGATTGTCGACCAGGCGGGCACGGGGCGGTGACGATGGCCCCGGACAGGGTGCCGCCGGGCTCGCCGCCTCTCATTGCGCTGGAGCATGTCAGCAAGATCTACGGCGAGGGTGAGGTCGCCGTCCACGCGCTGGACGATGTCAGCCTGATCATCGAGGAAGGCGAGTTCGTCGCCATCATGGGCCCCTCCGGGTCGGGTAAATCAACGGCGATGAACATCATCGGCTGCCTCGATACGCCGAGCGCCGGGGACTACCTGTTCCAGGGCGTCGAGGTCGGCCAGATGGCGCGCAACCAGCGGGCGCTGATCCGGCGCAACCTCATCGGCTTCGTCTTCCAGCACTTCAACCTGCTCGCCCGCACCACGGCGCTGGAGAATGTCGAGCTGCCGCTGATCTACCGCGGATCGCCCCAGGCGGAACGCCGGGCGCTCGCCATGGACGCCCTCGACCGGGTCGGGCTGAAGGGCCGCGAGCACCACACCTCGGGCGAACTGTCGGGCGGCCAGCAGCAGCGCGTCGCCATCGCCCGCGCAATCGTCACCAATCCGGCCCTGCTGCTCGCCGACGAGCCGACCGGCAACCTCGACACCCGCACCAGCCGGGAAATCATGGAGCTCGTCACCAGCCTCAACCGCGACCAGCACATCACGGTGGTCATGGTGACGCATGAGGACGACATCGCGGCCCATGCGCGGCGGGTCGTCCGCTTCGTCGACGGCCGCGTCGAGAGCGACCGCCTGCGCGGGGAGGCCGGCTGATGTTCCTGGAATCGGTCAAGCTGGCGCTCAGGGCGATCATGCGCAACGCGCTGCGCTCGTTCCTTACCGTGCTCGGCATCGTCATCGGCGTCGGCGCGGTCATCGCCATGGTCACCATCGGCAACGGCACGACGGCCCGCGTCACCGAGGAAATGTCGAAGCTCGGCACCAACCTCCTGCACGTCAACCGCGGGCAGATGGGCCCCGGCCGCGCCAGTTCCGACGCCCGCGCCTTCACCATCCGCGATGTGGAGGCCATCAAGACCCAGATCGGCGGCCTCAGGGCGGCGGCGCCGCTGGCGCAGAAGTCGGCCACCGTCATCTTCGGCACGGAGAGCCGCATCACCACGGTCACCGGGACCGACGAGGCCTTCTTCATCGCGCAGGACTGGCCGCTGGTCGCCGGCCGGTCGTTCCTCGAAAGCGACATCCGCGCCGGCCGCGCCGCCTGCATCCTCGGCAAGACAGTGCGGGACCGGCTGTTCGGGCCCCTGAGCCCGCTCGAGCGCAACATCCGCGTCGCCGGCGTCTCCTGCGAGGTGATCGGCGTTCTCGAATCCAAGGGCCAGAGCAGTTTCGGCACGGATCAGGACGACGTCGTGCTGGTGCCGCTGCGCATGTTCCAGCGCCGGCTCGCCGGCAATACCGACGTGCCGCGCATCGCCGTCTCGGCCCGCGACGGCGTCGACACGCAGCGCGTCCAGGCCGATATCGAGCGCCTCCTGCGCGAGCGGCGCAACATCGCGGTCGGCCGCGAGGACGACTTCACCGTCCGCGACATGCGGCAGATGGCGCAGACCGCCGCCGGCACCACCGCCATGCTCACCGCCCTGCTCGGCGCGGTGGCCGCGGTCAGCCTCCTCGTCGGCGGCATCGGCATCATGAACATCATGCTGGTGTCGGTGACCGAGCGCACCCGCGAGATCGGCGTGCGCCTCGCTATCGGGGCGCTGGAATGGCAGGTGCTGTCGCAGTTCCTGATCGAGGCTGTCGCCCTGTCGCTGTTCGGCGGCATTGTCGGCATCGCCTTCGGTCTGACCATGGCCTATGTCGCGGCGATCTTCCTCGAGGTGCCCTTCATCGTCGATGGCCGCATCGTCGCCGTCGCCTTCGTGTTCTCGGCCCTCGTCGGCATCGTCTTCGGCTTCTTCCCGGCCCGCCGGGCGGCCCGGCTCAATCCGATCGAGGCGCTGCGGCACGAATAGCGGCGCAGATCACGGCCGCTCCAGCTTCGCCGCCCTGGCCGGGTCGAACCACCACGTCGCGGGCACGCCGCGGGAGTATTTCGGCTTCTTCTCGGGAAAGCCGAACTGGTCCCAGTAGGCCATCCAGTGCGAGGCCTTGTACCAGTTCGGAACCCAGTAGCGGCCGGCGCGCAGCACCCGGTCGAGGCACAGGCACAGCGTCGTCAGTTCGGGCCGCGAGTTCACCGCGAGGATCTTCTGGATCAGCGCATCGACGACGGGATCGGCGATACCGGCGAGGTTCTGCGAGCCCGGCTGCCGGCCGCTTTCGGAGCCGAAGAAGGTGCGCAGCGACTCGCCCGGGGTAAGGGAGAGCGAGTAGCGGCGGATCGTCAGGTCGAAGTCGTAGTCCTTCAGGCGTGACTGGTACTGCGCGGAATCGACCCGACGGATGGCGGCCTCGATGCCGAGGCGCTTCAGGTTGGCGACGAAGGGCTGGGTGTGGCGCTCCAGCGAGTTGTCGTAGTCGAGGAACTCCACCGTCATGGACTTGCCGGCCGGGTCGAGCAGGCGGTTGTCCTTCAGGGTGAAGCCGGCCTCGCGCAGCAACTGCGTGGCGCGGCGCAGCAGGGCGCGGTCCTGGCCGGAGCCGTTGGAGACCGGCGGCACATAGGGGTCGCCGAAGACCTCGTCCGGCGCCTTGCCGCGGAAGGGCTCGAGGATGGCGAGTTCCTCGGGCGAGGGCTTGCCCACCGCCATCATCGGCGAGTTCTGGAAGAAGGAATGGGTGCGCCTGTAGCTGTCGAACATGACGTTCTTGTTCGTCCATTCGAAGTCGAAGGCGAGGCCGAGCGCCTCGCGCAGCTTCGGGTGGGCGAACTTCTCGCGCCGGGTGTTGATGAACCAGCCCTGCGCCCCGGACGGCGTCTCGTCGGCGACCTCGCGGCGGACCACGCGGCCGTCGCGGGCGGCGGGGAAGTCGTATTGCGTCGCCCAGGCGCGCGAGGTGAACTCCTCGCGGAAGGTGTAGGTGCGGCTCTTGAAGGCCTCGAAGGCGACGTCGCGGTCGCGGAAGAACTCGACGCGGAGGGTGTCGAAATTGTTCTGGCCGACCGAGACCGGGAGCATCTCGCCCCACCAGTCCCTGACACGGTCGTATTCGATGAAGCGGCCGGCCTCGAAGCGCCCGACCTTGTAGGCGGCGGACCCCAGCGGCACGTCCATGGTCGAGGCCTCGAAGTCGCGGTTGGCGTACCAAGCCTTCGACAGAATCGGCAGGCCGGCAACGGTGAGCGGCAGCGAGCGCGACCGGCCCTTGGCGAAGGTCACCGCCACCACCTTGGCGCTCTCGGCGCCGGCGCCGGCGACGTCGCGCAGCACGACGCGCAACAGCGGGTGGCCCTTCTCCTTCAGGGTCATAATCGACCAGGCGACGTCTTCGGCGGTGACGGGCGAGCCGTCGTGGAAGGTCGCGATGTCGCGCAGCGTGAAGCGATAGACGAGGCCGTCTTCGGAGATGGCGACCTTCTCCGCCACCAGGCCGTACATGGAATCGGGCTCGTCGCCGCCGCCGGCCATGAGGCTGGCGAAAATGCCGTCGAGGCCGGGAGGCGCGTCGCCGCGCAGCACCAGCGTGTTCATGGTGTTGAAGGTCGTCGGGTTCTGGTTGAAGGCCCAGCTCGAGGCGGTGTGGACGAAGGTCCCGCCCTTCGGCGCCTGCGGATTGACGTAGTCGAAATGGGCGAAGCCGGCGGGGTATTTCAGGTCGCCGAAATAGGAGATGCCGTGGCTTTCCGTGCCCGCCTGCGCCCCGGCGCGGGGGCCGAACAGGCCGGCGCCCGCCGAGGCGGCGGCCATGGTCAGGACGGTGCGGCGGGACAGGCGCGACATGGCTTCGACCTCGCTGGATGGCCCTTCGAGGTTAGAGGCTCGCCCCCGTCTGTCAAAGGCGCATGTCGCCGCGCGACCGTCCCGCCGTCAGCTGATCGGCAACACGTTCGTGTGTTTGACCTGGCCCAGCGCGAAGCTCGATTCGATGGAGGCGATGCCGTCGAGCCGCGTCAGCTTCGCCTTGAGGAAGCGCTCGTAGGCCGGCAGGTCGGCGCAGACGACGCGCATCAGATAGTCGCGCTGGCCGGTCATCAGGTAGCACTCCATCACCTCCGGCCAGCGCGACACGGCCTCGGCGAAGCGGTCGAGATCCTCCTCCCGCTGGCGCTCCAGCTTGATGGAGATGAAGACGCTGACCGGCAGGTCGACGGCGCGCTGGTCGACGACGGCGACATAGCCGCCGATGACCCCGTCCTCCTCCAGCCGCCGCACGCGCCTGAGGCAGGGCGTCGGCGACAGGCCGACGCGCTCGGCCAGCGCCTGGTTGGTCATGCGGCCGTCGCGCTGGAGTTCCGACAGGATGCGGCGGTCGATGGCATCGAGGTTCATGATGGGTACTTTCTGCCAGTGTTTCGGGTTTGATTAGCAGATGCTGCCAATTGTGTCGCAGATGTCAGATGACATTTGGCAGGAGGCTGCGACGCCTTCTTGGCATGATCGCGCGGCCATTCCAGGATGTCCGCCGATGACCGAACGCACTGCCTCCGACCGCCTCGCGATGCTCGCCGCGCTGGAGCGGAAGATCCTCTGGCTTGCCTCCTGGACGATCCACAACGCCAACCACCTGCGCGACAGCCGCGACGGGCTGAAGGTCGGCGGCCACCAGGCGTCCTCGGCCTCGCTCGCCACCATCATGACGGCGCTCTACTTCGCCGTGCTCCGGCCCGAGGACCGGGTGGCGGTGAAGCCGCATGCGAGCCCGAACTTCCATGCCATCCAGTACCTGCTCGGAAACCAGACGCGGGAGAAGCTGGAGAATTTCCGTGGCTACAAGGGCGCGCAGAGCTATCCCTCGCGCACCAAGGACATCGACGACGTCGACTTCTCCACCGGCTCGGTCGGGCTCGGCGTGGCGCAGACGCTGTTCTCATCCCTGGCGCAGGACTATGTGCGCGCCCACGGCTGGGGGCTCGATCGGCCGGAGGGGCGCATGGTCGCCCTCATCGGCGATGCCGAGATGGACGAGGGCAACATCTACGAGGCGCTGATCGAGGGCTGGAAGCACGGCCTGCGCAACACCTGGTGGGTGGTCGACTACAACCGCCAGAGCCTGGACGCCGTCGTCCGCGAGGGCCTGTGGGAACGCTTCGAATCCATGTTCCGCAACTTCGGCTGGGACGTGGTGATCCTGAAGTACGGCAAGCTGCTGGAGGCCGCCTTCGCCGAACCGGGCGGCGAGGCGCTGCGCCGCTGGATCGATTCCTGTCCGAATCAGCTCTACGCGGCGCTCTGCTACCAGGGCGGGGCAGCCTGGCGGAAGCGTCTCCTCGACGACATCGGCGACCAGGCCGCGGTGACGGCGCTCGTCGAGCGGCGGTCGGATGCCGAACTCGCCCGCCTGATGACCAATCTTGCCGGCCACGACCTGCCCTCGCTGCTGGAGGCCTTCGCGAGCATCGACCACGACCGGCCCGTCTGCTTCATCGCCTACACGATCAAGGGCTTCGGCCTGCCGTTCCAGGGCCACAAGGACAACCACGCCGGGCTGATGACGCCGGCGCAGATGGAGGCGTTCCGCGCCAACATGGGCGTCAGGCCCGGCTTCGAGTGGGAGAGGTTCGAGGGTCTGGATGTGGCCGCGAAGGACATCGAGGCCTTCCTGAAGGCCGTGCCCTTCGCGGCGCGCGGACGCCGGCGCTATCGGGGGGCGAAGCTGCCGATCCCGGCGACGCTCGCCGTGCCGATGCAGCCGGCCATGGCGACGCAGCAGGGCTTCGGCCTGATCCTCAACGAGATCGCGCGCGGCAACGAGCCCTTCGCCGACCGCATCGTCACGACCTCGCCGGATGTCACCGTCTCGACCAATCTCGGCGCCTTCGTCAACCGCCGCGGCCTCTTCGCGCGCGAGGCGCTGGCCGACACCTTCCGGCAGGAGCGCATTCCCTCCACCTTCACCTGGGATTTCTCGCCGAAGGGCCAGCATGTGGAACTCGGCATCGCCGAGATGAACCTCTTCATCATGCTCTCGGCGCTCGGCCTCGCCCATTCCATCCATGGCGAGCGGCTCCTGCCGGTCGGGACCCTCTACGATCCCTTCATCCAGCGCGGCCTCGATGCCCTGAACTATGCCTGCTACCAGGACGCCCGCTTCATGCTGGTGGCGACGCCGTCCGGCGTGACACTGGCGCCGGAGGGCGGCGCGCACCAGTCGATCGGCACGCCGCTGATCGGCATGGCGCAGGACGGCCTGGCCGCCTTCGAGCCTGCCTTCGTCGACGAACTTGCCACCATCATGCGCTTCGGCTTCGACTACATGCAGCGCGACGGCGAGGGCGACCCGGACGAGGAGACCTGGCTGCGCGACGAGACCGGCGGATCGGTCTATCTGCGCCTGTCGACCCGCAGCATCGACCAGCCGCAGCGCGCCATGGACGCGGGGCTTGCGGCCGACGTCATCAACGGCGGCTACTGGATGCGCCGGCCCGGCCCCAATGCGGAGGTCGTCATCGCCTATATGGGTGCGGTGGCGCCGGAAGCGATCGCGGCGGCGGGACTGCTCGCCGAGACGCATCGCGACGTCGGCGTGCTCGCCATCACCTCAGCGGACCGGCTCAATGCCGGCTGGACGGCGGCCGAACGCGCCCGCCAGCGCGGCCATGCCGGCGCGACGAGCCATGTCGAGCGGCTGCTCGCGCCCCTGTCGCGCGACTGCGGCCTCGTCACCGTCATCGATGGCCATCCGGCGACCCTCGCCTGGCTCGGCGCGGTGCATGGCCACCGCGTCCGCTCGCTCGGCGTCGAGCATTTCGGCCAGACCGGCACGGTAGACGATCTCTACCGGCACCACGGCATCGATACCAACGCCATCCTGCACGCGGCGCAGGCGGTGATCGGCCAGCGGCCGGTGCGCTATCTGAGCGCGCTCGCCTGAGGTGTCCCGGCGCGGGACGCATGGGTTAACGGGCACGGCCGCCTTTTGCGGGCAGCGATGCGACGATGATGCGCCGGTGCGAGCATCGCCCCTCCGGATGGGCTGTCGCACCCGCCGGACGGACAGCGAACGTCGCCTGCGACCCGATTCGGACATGGTCCGTTCCCGCCGCGATCCAGGCGTTAACACCATAGTGCGCGACCGGCCGATGCGGCGTCCGGCAGGGTTCGCCGTGTTGCGAGCCCGCGCGTCTTTACGGCTCCCGGAACGGGACGGGCGGTTCAGGAACGGATGGCCCGCAGCGACCGGAACGGTGCCGCGGCGGAACCGTCAGGCCCGCCGAACCCTCCAAAAAGCCCCAGGTCGCAGCGGACAATCAGGAAACGGGGTCATGGACCTGATTCGGACATGGTCCGTTCCCGGTGCGATTCAGGGGTTAACGCGCCGCGCGGATATCCGTCAGCTGCGGCCCGGGCGAACCGGCGGCATCACCAAGCGGTCGCGGCGGCAGGCGCGGCGGTCGATCTCCTGGCAGGCGGTGAAGTTCATGTCCCGGCCGATGCAGACCCGCACCTCGCGCAGCCGGCGATTGTCGCATTGCACGGCGATCATCTCGCGGGTGAGTCCGGGATTGGCGCGCACGAAGGCCTCCTCGACCTCGTCCGGCGTCACCATGCGCGGCTCGGCGATGCTCTCGTATTCGGTCGGGATGCGCACCTTGGCGCGCGCCTGCCGCACCTGCTCGAAATAGGCGCCCGGCGAACGTGCACCGGAACAGGTGCCGTGCTTGGCCCATTGATGGCGCACCAAGCCGGGGGCCGGCATGATGTCGAGCATGGCGTTGACGGTGCGCCGCTCCAGCTCGCCGGCAGGCACCTGGCAATATTCCGGGAAGCCGCGGTGGAACTGCGGCCACAGGCCATGGACGACGAAGTGGAAGGGCCGGTCGCCGGCACATTGCATGGAGCGTGACGTGCGCTCGCCCGTCGCCTCACAGAAGGACGGCGACCAGCTCAGCGCCAGAACCCAGAAGTCGAACTCGCCGGGCGTTGCGCCGGGCCGCGCCTGGGCGAGGGCCGGAGAGGCGGCCGCGGAGGCGGCGAGGAGGGATGCGGCGGCAACGACGCGACACCATGCGAGCATGCGGGCGACCATGGGCAACCTCCCCCTCTCAGCGGCTGCAACCCTAACCGCAGATTGAGAACAAATCAAGAACTTATTTCAGGTTGGCGCGACTGACGCTCAGGGCCGCGCCATCCGGCAGGCCGGGTCGAAGCTGCGGCCGCGGTCGAGCCCGTGGACGCACCATTCCACGCCCCAGGTGGCGCCGATGATGCTCTGATCCTCAAGGATGGCGTAGCTGACGGTGCGCACGCGGCCGTCGGAGAGATGGGCGCGGGCCGAGCAGAAGCGGCGGGGTATGTTGTTCTGACCCCAGGGATTGCTGCTCACCAGCCGGACGCGGTCGAAGCCGCGGATGGCGAGCGACGAATTCCAGAAGCGCGCCTCCTTCTCGGCGAAGGTCTCCTGGATGCGCTCCAGCGCCCCCGGTTCGTCGCAGGGCAGCAGCCGGTTCTGGAAACGCGGATCGCGGAAGAACAGGGCTCCTGCCGGTCCGCGCAGCCTGAGATCCTCGGAGGCAGAGGCGCTGGAATCGCCGGGGACGCGCCCCGTCGTGTAGGTCGAGCCGTTGAGGCCGCGCGGTCCGGCGTCGCGATAGGCGAGGGTCTGCGCACCGGCAGCGGAGGCACACAGCGCGGTCGCGACGGCTGTGGCGAAAAGGCGGGTCCGCATGGCTGGTCGTCTCTCTCTCAAGGTCCGGGAGATGGCGGGACGATCCACGCGCAGGCTGCGCCGGTCAAGAGCGCGGCGGCCACAGCGCGGCGAAATCCGCCGCGTCAAGGGCGGCGGATGCGGACATAGAGGGCGCCGGCGCCGCCATGGCCGATGGCCGCCTCCTCGAAACCGATGACCAGCGGCCGCATCTCCGGCAGGGCCAGCCAATGCGGCACGACGCGCCGCAGCACCCCGCGGCTGGCATAGGGGTCCGGGCGGTACGGGTCCTCGTCCAGCTCGCGCAGCCGCTTCGGCGCGCCCTTGCCGGTGATGACGATGACGAGGCCGTGGCCCGCGGCCTGCGACTGCCGCAGGAAGCCGATCAGCCGCTGGTGCGCCGCCTCCTGCGTCATGCCGTGAAGGTCGATGCGGGCATCGGCCTCGCGACGGCCGCGCACCAGCTTGCGCTTCAACCCCTTCTCGATGGCGGCGAGCGGCGGCGGCTGGGGCACGGCCGGCGCTGCGGCCACCGGCGGCGGCGCCGAACGACGTGGCGCCGCGGCGGCAACGGGTTCTTCCGGAACCGGCTCGGCGTCGGCGATCCGGCGCGCCGGATCGAGCGGCCTCACGCTCGCCGCCACATGGGTCCAGAGCCGGCGATCCTCGGCGGAAAGCCCCTTTGGCCTGCGGCTCATCGCGGCCTCTCCGGCCGCGGCTCGGGCACCGGAACCACGGCCGCCTCCGGCGACAGGCTCCTGGGCAGCAGCACATGCCAGTGGGCGCGGTGGCGGATGCGGCCGGCGATCGAGCCGGCCTCGAAGCCGGTGCCGATGTAGAGATCGCCGCGTGCCGGCCCGACGATGGCCGAGCCGGTATCCTGCATCACCATCAGCCGGCGGAACGGCTCGCCGGTCTCCGTCGGGCCGGTCGGCAGCAGGGCGTCGATGAAGACGGGCGTACCATAGGCATGGACGTTGCGGTCGACGGCAATGGTGCGCCAGTCGGTCACCGGCACACCCTGGGCGCCGATGGGTCCGTCCTCGGCGGCAAGCTCGCTCTTGACCCGGAAGAAGACATAGGAGCGGTTCTGCCAGCGCACGTCGCGCGCCGCGTCCGGGTTGCCGGCCATCCAGGCGCGGATGAAGTCCATCGACATCTGCTCGCGGGTGGCGATGCCGCGCTCGATCATGACGCGGCCGACCGGCACGTAGCGGTGACCGTTGTGGGCGGCATAGCCGATGCGCAGCGTCGATCCGTCCGGGAAACGCAACCGCGCCGAGCCCTGGATCTGGGTGAACATGACATCGGTCGGATCGCGCGCCCAGGCGATCTCGAGGCCGCGGCCGTCGAGCGCGCCCTGTTCGATCTCGCCGCGGTCGAAATAGGGCAGGAAACGGCTGCCGACCCAGCGGCCGGCGCCGGAGCGCGCGTCAAACCCTGCCGTGTGGCCGCGGGCCGAGGTGAGGTCGTCGGGCTTGGTCAGGAAGGGGGCGGTAAAGACCTCGGTCTTCTCCCGCGATGCCGGGACCTCCGGCTCGTAATAGCCGGTGAGGAAGCCGTCCTCCTCGATCCGCTCGCCGAAGCGGGCGATGCGCACCGGGCGGAACTCGGTCTCGAAGAAGGCGCGCGCCGCCTCCACCGGAAGGGGATCGGAAAGAGCGAGCGCCCGCGGACAGATATCGCGCAGCGCGCGCCAGATGTCAGGTGCCGAACGCGGCGGGTTGGGGGCCGCCATGAGCTGCCGGCAGGAGATGCGGAAGGCGCGAAAGGTCAGGTCCTGGCGGTCCTCCGCCCACCCCGGCAGGGCGGCGAAGCTGCCGGCCTCGCTCCAGGTCTCCGGAAAGACGAAGGGAAAACCGGAGATGTGCGGCTGTGGCGGCGCGGTCGGCGCCGCCTCGGCGCCCGCGGCAGGGGCCTCGGGCTGCGGCGGCAGGGCCGCCTCGGTGGCGGGAGCAGGCGAGGCCTCCGCCGGCGCAGGGCTCGCCATGGCAGCGGCCGGAGAAGGGTCAGCGGGCGCAGGGCCGGTCGCCGCAGGCGGTGCTTCGGCGGCGGGGCTCGCGGGAACGGAAGCTTCGTCCGGCGCGGCGGGGGGCGGAACCTTCAGGATCAGCAGAAGGTCGTTGGAGCCGGCATGAAGCGGGCCGGGCGCCGTCAGGGCCGCCACCGCCCAGACCGCTGCCGCAAGGCGGAGGATCGGGCGATGCCTCATGGTTGGCCCCCGGACGATGGAAGGCCGGCTCAGCCGCCGGCTTCGGTGGCGATCAGGCGCCAGTTCGGGTCGCGGTCCGTGACGTTGCGGGCGTAGGTCCACACGTCCGTCACGTCGGTGACCCGGTCGGGCGAGCCGTCGATGACGGCGCCGGCCCGGTCGCGCGTCGCGGTGACGAGCTGGGAGACGAACTTCAGCGTCACCTGGGCCTGGTCGCCGCGCTGCTGCGCGTCGACGATCTCGGCCTTCTCGATACCGACGAAGCGGGTCTCGACCTGCTCGCCGCGCGTCTCGCGATCACGGATGGCCGCCTCGAAGCCCTCGAACACATCCTTGGCGAGGAGGTCGCGAAGCATCCTGCGGTCGCCGCCGGCAAAGGCCAGCACGATCATCTCGTAAGCCGCCTTGGCGCCGCCGATGAAGCCGGCCGGGTCGAAGGAAGGGTCGCGGGACGCGATGGCGTCGAAGCCGCGGGCGAGCGGCGTGCCCGGCAGGGCAAGATCGCCCCAGCGCGGCGCAGCAGGATCGACGGGGACCGGGGACGCCATGGGCGCGGCGCCGTTGCGCGCAGGCATGGGGATGACCTCGCCGCCCTGGGCGGGCGGGCGGGCGCCCGGAGGCAGGTCGCGACTGTTATCACGCGGCTGGAACGGGTCACGCTCGCTACCGGTCTTCGTCCCCAGCACGCTGCGCAGGCGGAAGAAGATGAAGACCGCGAGGGCCAAAAAGATGATCGTGTAGATGTCGAACACGTTGTTCATGATCGCCGTCTGGAGGGGCCGCCCGGTCGCAGATGACGTCATGCCGCGAACGGACCGTCAGTGTAACCGTATTGAGCCTCTCAAATAAGGCATTTTTTTCGGGCCGCCAGTCCGCCGTGCGGTCGTGCCGCAGTTCCCGCTGCCGCCGGCAGGCCGGAACGGCGCCCGGGCGCGGCGCAATCCGCACCCGGGCACCGGCAGGGGAGATCAGAACTGCTTGGCGAGGCGCGGGTCGAGCGCGTCGCGCAGGCCGTCGCCGAGCAGGTTCACGGCGAGCACGGTGACCGACAGGAAGATGGCCGGGATCAGCACGATGTAGAACTTCACCTGCCAGAGCGCGCGGCCCTCGGCCATGATGTTGCCCCAGGACGGGATGATCGGCGGCGTGCCGGCCCCGATGAACGACAGGATCGCCTCGGTCAGCATGGCGGAGGCGCAGATATAGGTCGCCTGCACGATGATCGGGGCCAATGTGTTCGGCAGGATGTGCTTGACGATGATCATCGGCGTGCGCGTGCCGGCGGCGACCGCCGCGTCGACATAGGGCTGTTCGCGGAGCGAGAGCACGACGCCGCGCACCAGACGCGAGACGCGGGGGATTTCGGCGATGGTGATGGCGAGGATGACATTGCCGACCGACCCGCGCGTCAGCGCCATCAGCGCCACGGCGAGGAGGATGGAGGGGATCGACATGATGCCGTCCATGACGCGCATGATGATCGCGTCGGCGGCGCGGATGTAGCCGGCGATGAGGCCGATGGCGAGGCCGAAGACGGAGGCGAGGATCGCCACCGAGAATCCGACGATCAGCGAGACGCGGGCGCCGTAGAGCACGCGCGAATAGATGTCGCGGCCGAGCATGTCGGTGCCGAACCAGAACTGCGCCGACGGCTCGCGGGTGCGCATACGTGTCGAGATGGCCGTGGGGTCGCTCGTTCCGAGGAAGGGCGCGAAGATGGCCATGAGGATGATGGCGATGACGAGCGTGCCGCCGATGGTGATGGTCGGGTAGCGACGCACCAGGCGGACGAGGCCGACGCGGGTCTTCGGCTCGGCAGCGACGCCGGATGCGTCGTCGGCCAGCGCCGTCGCGGCAGGGGTATCGGAGCTATGCGCGGTCAATAGCGGATCCTCGGATCGACGAGTGTGTAGACGAGGTCAACGGCGAGGTTGACCAGGACGTAGACGAAGGAGAACAGCAGGACGAGGCCCTGGATGACGGGGTAGTCGCGCCTGAGGATGGCGTCGACCGTTAGGCGGCCGAGGCCGGGAATGGCGAAGACGCTCTCGGTGACCACGGCGCCGCCGATGAGCAGCGCGACGCCGATGCCGATGACGGTGATGACCGGAACCGCGGCGTTCTTGAGTGCGTGCAGGAACAGGACCCCGCGCTCGCCGATGCCCTTGGCGCGGGCCGTGCGGATGTAGTCCTGCTGCAGGACCTCCATCATGGTGGCGCGGGTGATGCGGGCGATCAGCGCCATATAGACCATGCCCAGCGCGATGGACGGCAGGATGAGGTTCTGGAACCAGGGCCAGAGCCCCTGCGAGAGCGGCGTGTAGCCCTGGACAGGCAGCCAGTCGAGCTCGAGGGCGAAGATGTAGGCAAGGATGTAGCCGACGACGAAGACCGGCACCGAGAAGCCGAACACCGCGAAGGCCATGATGCCGCGGTCGATCAGCGTCCCGGCCTTCCAGGCGGAGATGACGCCCATCGGCACGGCGACGGTGACGGCGAGGATCAGCGTCACCACCATGAGCGACAGCGTCGGCTCGATGCGCTGGGCGATGAGCTGCGTGACCGGTAGGCCGGTGAAGATGGAGGTGCCGAGATCGAAGCGGGCGATCTGCCAGACCCATTCGCCGAAGCGGATCAGGAACGGGCGGTCGAGGCCGAGGCTCTGGCGGATCTTTTCCACGTCATCGGGCGTCGCCTGATCGCCGGCGATGACGGCCGCCGGGTCTCCGGGCGCGATGTAGAGCAGGGAAAAGACGAAAAGCGCCACCACGGCCATGACGGGGATCGTCGCGACGATGCGGCGGACAATGTAGACGAACATCGACAGGATCTTCTCATGTGAGGAACCGGGAGGCGGACGAAGCCGCCCCCCGGTTCAGGGAAACCACGTCAGGCCTTGGCCACGTTCCAGAAGAACGGCAGCGGCCCCTTGGTGATGCCGGTCACGTTGCTGCGCCAGGCCGTGTAGGTCAGGAAGAACCCGGGCGGCACGAAGACGACATTGTCCAGCGCAGCCTTATTGAGGCGGGCGATCGCCGCCTTTTCTTCGTCGAGGTTCTTTGCCTCGAACCAGGCCGTCACCTCAGCCTCCACGGCGGGCACGTCCGGCCATCCGAACCAGGCGCGTTCTCCATTGGCCCGAATAGCGGTGTAGCCCGCCGGGTTGGTGCAGTCGGCACCGGCGTGCCACGAGAAGAAGATGTTCCAGCCACCCTGGGACGGAGGCGTCTTCAGCGCGCGCCGCTGACCGGTAGTCCCCCAATCGGTGGCCACGAAATCGACATTCATCCCGATCCGCTTGAGCAGCTCGTTGGCGACATCGCCCTGCGCCTTGGTCACGGGTTGGTCCTGGGCGACCACCATCGTAACGGGCTCGCCCTTGTAGCCGCTCTCGGCGAGGAGGCGCTTGGCGCCCTCGATGTCGCGACGCCCTTTCAGGATCTCGCCTCCCTCTTCGGTGTAGAGAGGTGTACCGGGAGTGAAATAGCCGGGCAGGGGCTTCCAGAGGCTGTCATCGGAGCCGACGATGGCCCGCATGAACTCCTCCTGATCCAGCGCCATTAGGATGGCCCGACGGGCGCGCACATCGTTGAACGGCGGATGCAGGTGGTTGAGCCGGAAGGCGCCGATATTGCCGAGCGGGTCACCGATGTCGACACGGATGTTGCGGTTCCGGCGGAGCACGGGAACCAGATCGGCGATCGGGTTCTCCCACCAGTCGATCTCGCCGTTCTGGAGGGCGGCAGACGCGGTGGCCGGATCGGGCATGATGACCCATTCGATCCGGTCGACCAGCATCCGCTTTCCGCCGGCGAGCCACGAGGCGGGCTCGGCGCGCGGCACATAGTCGGCGAACTTCTCGAATACCGCCTTGGCGCCGGGAACCCATTCGTTGCGGACGAACTTCATCGGTCCGGAACCGATGTACTCGCTGATCTGCTGGAAAGGATCGGTCTTGGCGATGCGTTCCGGCATGATGAACGAGCAGGGCGAGTTGTTCTTGCCCAGCGCCAAGAGCATTTTCGGATAGGGTTTGGTCAGCTTCCAGCGGAAGGTGCGGTCGTCGACGGCGACGATCTCTTCCTGGATGGCCTTGATCATCAGGCCCATGGGGTCGCGGAATGACCACCGAATGAGCGAGGCCACGCAGTCCTTGGCGAGGACCGGCGAGCCGTCGTGGAATTTCAGTCCCGTGCGGAGCTTGAAGGTCCAGGTCAAGCCATCGGACGAGACCTCCTCCGACTCGACCATCTGGCGCTGGGGCGTCAGGGTACTGTCGACGCCATACAGCGTGTCCCAGACGAGCGCCGCCGCATTGCGCACGACATATTGCGTGCCCCAGATCGGGTCGAAGTTGGCGAGATTGGCCTGCGGCACGAAGCGCAGCGTCTTCGCCGCCGCTCCCTGCGACAGCGCCGGGGCGGCAAGGCCGCCCGAGGCGGCGACAAGTCCGGCGCCGGCGCCTGCTTTGATGAAAATTCTGCGGTCCATCGTGGTGGTACTCCCCTGGAAATCCGATCCCGCCTTCGACCCTGGTGCGGAGCGGCGGATGCGCGCCTGACCATCGGTCCGGATATGTCTTCCGGGTCTCGGACGGCGCAGCCTAACCCGTCGCAAGCGTCGTGCCATAGGGTCTTTTCCTAGGCGCCGGACCTGCCGGCCGCTGCGCGGCGCCGCGACCTGCCGCATTTTCCTGCACAAAATGGCGCCACGACTGCATTCTCGGCATGCCGGGCCGTTCACGCAGAGGCGAAATGCATTTTCTGCTGCACGGGCGACTGCGACAATTTCGTCCGGCGCAAGGGCGCCTTGACAGAAACTCGGACCGCAGGCCGGGACGGAGCAGTGCATTTGGGCGTTAATCGCCCGGATGTCCGAATAGCGCACTTGACACGCCGCCCTGCCGGCGCAAGGAGTCACGGCGAGGAAACACAAAGGTGGAGAAGAACAGGCCATGGCCGAGTTCATGTCCTTGCGCGATGCCATCGCCGCCCATCTGAAGGACGGCGACAGCGTGGCCATGGAGGGCTTCACGCACCTCATTCCCTACGCCGCCGGACACGAGGTCATCCGCCAGGGACAGAAGGACCTGACCCTCATCCGCATGACGCCCGACATCATCTACGACCAGATCGTCGGCATGGGACAGGCGAGGAAGCTGGTCTTCTCCTGGGCCGGTAATCCCGGCGTCGGCTCGCTGCACCGGATACGCGAGGAGATCGAGCAGGGGCGGCTCGCCATCGAGGAGCATTCCCATGCCGCCATGGCCAACGCCTTCGAGGCGGGCGCGGCCAACCTGCCCTTCGCCGTCTTCCGCGGCTACAAGGGCGTCGACCTGCCGAAGGTCAATCCGAACATCCGTTCCGTCACCTGCCCCTACACAGGCGAGGTGCTGGCGACCGTGCCGGCGGTGCGCCCAGACGTCGCCATCATCCATGCCCTGAAGGCGGACCGCGAGGGCAACGTCCTGCTCGAGGGCATTGTCGGCGTGCAGAAGGAGGCGGTCCTGGCGTCGAAGCGCTCGGTGGTGACGGTGGAGGAGATCGTCGACGATTTCGGCCCGCGCAGCGCCAATGCGGTCATCCTGCCCTCGTGGACGGTGACGGCGATCGTGAAGGTGCCGGGCGGGGCTCATCCCTCCTATGCCCAGGGCTACTACAAGCGCGACAACGCTTTCTACATCGCCTGGGACAAGATCGCCCGCGACAAGGCGGTGTTCCTGAAGTGGATGGAGGAGAACGTGCTCGCCGGCGGGCCTGAGTCCTTCGCGGCGCAGGCGCGTCGCTTCGCCGTCGCGGCCGCGTGAGGGAGACAGGACCGATGAGCGCCTACACGCCCAACGAGATCATGACCATCGCCGCCGCCCGGCTCCTCACCAACGAGGATGTCTGCTTCGTCGGCATCGGCAACCCGTCCGCCGCCTGCAATCTCGCCCGCCTGACCCATGCGCCGAAGATCACGCTGATCTACGAGAGCGGCACGCTGTCGACACGGCCGACTGTCCTGCCGCTGTCCATCGGCGACGGCGAGCTCTGCGACACGGCGCTGACCACGGTGTCGGTGCCGGAGATGTTCCGCTACTGGCTGCAGGGCGGCCGCATCACCATCGGTTTCCTCGGCGGCGCGCAGATCGACCGCTTCGCCAATCTCAACACCACCGTCGTCGGCCCCTATGACGCGCCGAAGGTGCGCCTGCCCGGCGGCGGCGGCGCGCCGGAGATCGCCATCAACTGCGGCCAGATCTTCATCATCATGGCCATGGGCCAGCGCGCCTTCATGGACAAGCTGCCCTTCATCACCTCGCTCGGCCATGGCACGGGCAAGGGCTCGCGCGAGGCGCTCGGCGTCAAGACGCGCGGGCCGACGCAGCTCATCACCGACCTCTGCATCTTCGAGCCGGACGCCGAGACGAGCGAGCTGACGGTGACCTCGATCCACCCCGGCGTCACCCGCGAGCAGATCCAGGAGAACTGCGGCTGGCCGGTGAAGTTCGCTCCGCAAGTGAAGGAAACCCGCGCCCCGGACGAGACCGAGCTCACCGTGCTGCGCGACCTGCATGCCCGCACCAAGGCTGCCCACGCAGCCTGAATCTGGACAGTACCGGAACAGGAGACCTGCAGTTCGCAATTGCGCCCTTCGAGGCTCGGGCAGAAGCCCTCGCACCTCAGGATGAGGGAAGTCGTATCTTGCATGCCGGCAGAAGAGCTCGGCGGTCGGGCTTCGGCTGGATCTGGTGCAGGTCTCAAACTCCCTCATCCTGAGGTGCGAGGCGACAGCCGAGCCTCGAAGGACGCACTTGGCTGGTGCAGGATACCGACACAGGCGGCTTCGCGGCCGCGACAGGGAGCATGTCATGGCCGATGCCTTCATCTGCGACGCGGTGCGCACGCCCATCGGCCGCTACGGCGGGGCGCTCGCCAAGGTGCGCACGGACGATCTCGCCGCAGTGCCGCTGAAGGCGCTCCTCGCCCGCCATCCCGAGATCGCCTCCGCCATCGACGAGATCGTCTTCGGCTGCGCCAACCAGGCCGGCGAGGACAACCGCAATGTCGCCCGCATGGCGGCACTGCTCTCCGGCCTGCCGGACAGCGTCCCGGCCATGACCGTCAACCGTCTCTGCGCCTCCGGCCTCGATGCGGTGGGCGCCGCGGCGCGGGCCATCAAGGCCGGCGAGATCGATCTCGCCATCGCCGGCGGCGTCGAGAGCATGACCCGCGCCCCCTTCGTCATGGGCAAGGCGGCGGAAGCCTTTGCGCGGTCCGCCGACATCTTCGACACCACCATCGGCTGGCGCTTCATCAACCCCCTGATGAAGGCGCAATACGGCGTCGATTCCATGCCGGAGACCGGCGAGAACGTCGCCGAGGAGTTCCAGGTGTCGCGCAAGGCGCAGGATGCCTTCGCGCTGGCCTCTCAAGTGAAGGCGGCCCGCGCCGTCGCCTCGGGCTATTTCGCCGAGGAGATCGTGCCGGTGGAGATCCCCGGTCGTGGCGGTCCGACCATCATCGACCGTGACGAGCATCCGCGCTCCGACACGACCGCCGAGACGCTCGCCAGGCTCAAGGCCTTCGTGCGCCAGCCCGGCACGGTGACCGCCGGCAACGCCTCGGGCGTCAATGACGGCGCCTGCGCCATGATCGTCGCCTCTGCCGCGGCGGTGGAGAAGTACGGCCTCACCCCGCGCGCCCGCATCCTCGGCCTCGCCTCGGCCGGCGTGCCGCCGCGGATCATGGGCATCGGGCCGATCCCCGCGGTGAAGAAGCTGGTCGAGCGGCTCGGGATCAAGGTGTCGGACTTCGACGTCATCGAGCTGAACGAGGCCTTCGCCAGCCAGGGCATCGCGGTGCTGCGCGGCATCGGCGTGCCGGAGGATGCCGACCACGTGAACCCCAACGGCGGCGCCATCGCCCTCGGCCATCCGCTCGGAATGTCGGGCGCGCGCATTGCCGCGACCGCCGTGCATCAGCTTCAGAAGACCGGCGGGCGCTACGGCCTCGCCACCATGTGTGTCGGCGTCGGGCAGGGCGTCGCGCTCGCCGTCGAGCGCGTGAACTGACCGATCCGCATCAAGGCGGCCGGACCTGCGCCCGGCCGGCACTCGTCGATCCCCCATCGGCCAAGACCCGGACAAGACCTGCGGACGGCAGGCGCGATCCACGAGAGGAACCCTGACGATGGCCCTGATCCTGCCGCGCGGCTCCACGGCGGCGCACCCGCCGAGCCTGCACCCCGCCTACACCAGCACCGTGCTGCGCGCCCCCAAGCAGCCGCTCATCCTGGTGCCGCACACGCTCTCCGAACTCACCGGCCCGGTCTATGGCCACGGCAAGGTGCGCGACACCGACAGCGACCTGACCGTCCAGCATTCCGGCGAACCGCTCGGCGAACGCATCATCGTCTCCGGCCGCGTGCTGGACGAGGATGGCCGCCCGGTGCCCAATGCCCTGGTCGAGCTCTGGCAGGCCAACGCCGCCGGGCGCTACGTCCATGTGCGCGACCAGCATCCGGCACCGCTCGACCCGAATTTCACCGGCGCCGGCCGCTATCTGACGGCTGAGGACGGGCGCTACCGCTTCACCTCGATCCGGCCCGGCGCCTATCCCTGGCGCAATCACCACAATGCCTGGCGGCCAGCCCACATCCACTTCTCGGTGTTCGGGCCGACCTTCCTGTCGCGCCTCGTCACCCAGATGTATTTCCCCGGCGATCCGCTGTTTCCCTACGACCCGATCTTCAACGGCATCCCCGACGCGAAGGCGCGCGACCGGCTGATTGCCCGCTTCGACCTCGAGACGACCCAGCCGGAATGGGCGCTCGGCTACCAGTTCGACATCGTGCTGCGCGGCCGCGAGGAAACCCCGATGGAAGAGCCCCATGAGCACTGAGATCATGAGCACCGACATCAAGGCGGGCGAGCGCCCGGAGGGCATCACGCCGTCGCAGACGGTGGGCCCCTTCTTCCACTACGGCCTGACCCCCGGCGAGGCCTATTCGCATGTCCCCGTGTCCGTGGACGGCCAGGTCGCCGCGCCCGGCACGCCTGGCGAGACGATCGTGCTCACCGGCCGGGTCATCGACGGGGCCGGCGAGCCGGTGCCGGACGCCATGATCGAGATCTGGCAGGCCGATTCGGACGGGCGCTATGCCCATCCCCGCGACGGCCGGGCCAGGGCGAGCAACACCTTCCTCGGCTTTGGCCGGTCCGACACGACGAGCGACGGCACCTATCGCTTCGTCACCGTGAAGCCGGGACGTGCGCCGGGTCCCGGCGGAGCCGCGCAGGCGCCGCACATCCTTGTGGCGGTCTATGGGCGCGGCATGCTCAAGCAGCTCTTCACCCGCGTCTATTTCGAGGATGAGCCATCGAACGCCGGGGATGCCGTGCTGGCGCTGGTGCCGGCCGATCGCCGGTCGACACTGATCGCCCGGCGCGACGGCGACACCTTCACCCTCGACATCCGCCTGCAGGGCGAGGGCGAGACGGTGTTCTTCGACGTGTGACAGATACGAAGCGGTCGGGGCGACGGAACGACCCCCGCCGTCTCGCGCCGTCGTTCAGGCGCTGAGCAGCACCCCGTTCAGCACCGCAGCATACTGACAGCCGGCCGCGACCAGCACGAAGCCGTGCCAGATGGCGTTCTGGAAGCGCAGCGAGTGCCAGAGGTGGAAGATGACGCCGGCGGAATAGATCAGGCCGCCGGCGACCAGCAGCACGATGGCCGCCGTCGGCAGGACCGCGAAGACCTGGTGGGCGACGAGGACGCCGCTCCAGGCGATGGCGAGATAGAGGAAGACGGTCACCCGGTCGAAGCGGCCGGGCGCGAAGAGCTTCAGCGCCGCGCCGGCAAAGCCGGCGATCCAGACACCGGCCAGCATGGCGTGGGCGGTCGGCGTCGCGGCGTGGATCATGAAGGGCGTGTAGGTGCCGGCGATGAGCATGAAGATCGCTGCATGGTCGAAACGCCGGAGCAGCCACTTGGTGCGGGACACCGGCCACATGTTGTAGGCCGCCGAGCAGCCGATCACGGCGACGAGGCTCGCCGCATAGACGGCCAGCGACGACACGGTGGCGAGTTCGGCGCGGTAGAGGGCGACGCCGATCAGGGCTCCCGCGGCGAAGACGGCAAAGACCGCACCGAGAACGTGGATGACGCCATCGGCAACGAGTTCGGCGCGGTCGTAGCGCCAGGTCAGCCCCGGAGGCCAGCCATCGGTCATGTCGTCATTCCACCTTCTGGCGGCCTGTGATCGCCGCGTTGGCCCAGCATGCCGCCCAGACTGGCAAGGTCAAGCGTCAAGTCCGCGTCAGGACCATGTCAGGGCAAGGGCGATCACCTTGCGCATCACCGTCGGAAAGGCCTCGCCGGCGATCTCGTCGCCGCCGATCCACCGCATGCCGTCGGGCGGAGGCGTGCCCGGCGGCAGGTCGGCGCGATAGACAGTCAGTTCCAGCGGGAAATGGGTGAACACGTGGGTGACGACGCCCGGAAGACGCCGGAAGGCGGCGGGCAGCGGCTGCAGGCCCGCGGCGTCCCCTTGCGCGAAATCCGCCGACCACTCGGTCCCCGGCACCTCAGTCATGCCGCCGAGAAGCCCGCGCGCCGGGCGGGTGCGCACCAGCAGGGCGCCATCGGCGCGGATCGCGACGAAGGCGGCGCCGCGGCGCAGGGCGCCGGTCCGCTTGGGGCTCTTGCGCGGATAGGTCTCCTGGGCCCCCTCCGCCGCCGCGGTGCAGGACAATGACAACGGACAGAGCGGGCAGGCGGGCTTGCGCGGCGTGCAGATGGTGGCGCCGAGATCCATCATCCCCTGCGCGAAGTCGCCCGGCCGGCCCGGATCGAGCATGTCCTGAACCAGCGCCCGGATCAGCGGCTTGGCGCCCGGCAGCGGCGCGTCGATGGCGTCCAGCCGCGTGACCACGCGCTCGACATTGCCGTCGACGACGGGCGCGGGAAGGTCGAAGGCGATGGCGCCGATGGCCGCCGCCGTATAGTCGCCGATGCCGGGAAGCGCCCGGAGCGCGGCGAGGTCGGCGGGAAAGCGCCCACCATGGTCGCGCGCCACCGCTTTGGCGCAGGCATGCAGGTTGCGGGCGCGGGAGTAGTAGCCGAGCCCGGCCCAGGCCTTCATCACCTCCTCGACGGGGGTCTCGGCGAGCGCCGTCACGGTCGGCCAGCGGTCGAGGAAGGCGGCGAAATAGGGCGCCACCGCCTTCACCGTCGTCTGCTGCAGCATGATCTCCGACAGCCAGACCCGGTAGGGATCGACCGCCTCCCCCGGCAGCGCCCGCCACGGCAGCCGCCGGCGGTGCCGGTCATACCAGGCGAGCAGAGCGGCGGCGGGTGCGCCGGGCTCCTGCGGCTCGCCGCGCCGTGCTATGGATGTCCTTGTCATGCGCCGACCCTGATGCCTCGGCGCGATTGCCGCAACGCTGCCCCTCTCACAACCCACAGGCCGATGAGTTCCAAGCCCTTCCGCCCGAGAGGACCCCGGCCGCTGGCCGACATCGCCGCCGGCCAGATCGGCCAGGCGCTGCAGCAGGCCGGCTTTGCCTCGACGGAGGTGGTCACCCGGTGGGACGAGATCGTCGGCGACGATCTGGCCAGCCGCTCGGCGCCGGTGAAGATCGCCTGGCCGCGGCGGCCGCAGGGCGCCGGAGAGCCGGAGCCGGGGACGCTGCATGTGCGGGTCGAGGCGCCCTTCGCGCTGGAGATGCAGCATCTCGTTCCGGTCGTCGTCGAGCGCGTCAACGCCTTCATGGGCTGGCGCTGCGTCGCCGCCGTCCGGCTGACGCAGATCCCGCTGCGCGCGACGCCGAAACCGCGCGAGGCGCCCCGCGGGCCGGCCGATGAGGCGCGCCTGGCGCATCTCGCGGAGAGCTTCGAGGACGAGGGGCTGAAAGCCGCGGTCACGCGATTCGGGCGGGCGGTCGGCGGCGACAAGGGATGAGGCCCTTCCGCAATGACGGGGCCGTCCCCAGATGATAGCCTTGAGCCCAGTACCGCAGACCGACCGTGCAGGAGCCGCCATGACCCATCGCGCCGAGACGAGTACCGGACCGAAGATCCGCATCGCCGCCCTCGCCTTCACCGCCCTCGTCCTGGCAGCGCCGCCGGCCTTCTCCCGCGGCGCGGGTCTTGAGGACGAGACGCGCGACCGCGTCCTGCTCGTCCATCAGGGCCGCGGCACGCTGGCGCCGGGCACGCGGCCGAAGTGCTTCCCCGCGCGCATGGACGACACGGTCGCCTCCAGCCAGTACCAGTGCCCGTGGGACCGGCCGAGCGGCCGGCCGCGGCTGCCGACGGCCCGCAGCCTCTGGGGCATTCTCGGCGGCTACTAAGGCGGCCTCACGGGGTCTCGACCGTGAACCGGGAGCCGTCGAAGACATAGACGACGCCCTGGCGGACGAAGACTTCCGCCGCCTTGGTCCGGTCCATGGTTCCGCGCAGCGCCATCAGCGTGCGACCGACGCCGCCGTGCGAGACGATGACGGAGGGCCGCTCCAGCCCCGTGACGAAGGCAGCGAGCCGCGTCGCGACATCCTCGTAGTTCTCGCCGCTCGGCGGCTTGGTGTGCCACTTGTCGGCGAGCCGCGAGGCGGCGATCACCGGCGAATGGCGCTCCACCTCCGGCCAGGTCAGTCCCTCCCAGTCGCCGAAGGACACCTCCTTCAGCCGGTCGTCCATGCGATAGGCGGGCGGATGCAGCCCGAGGCGGGCGCGCATCAGCTCCATGGTCTCGCGCGTTCGCGACAGCGGGCTCGCCCAATAGGCGAGGTCCTCGAACCGCGGCTCCAGCCGGGCGAGGATCGTCCCGACCTCCTCCGCCTGGACGCGGCCGACATCGTTGAGCGGAATGTCGCGCTGGCCCTGCAGCCGCCCCTCGGCATTCCAGTCGGTCTCGCCGTGGCGGACGAAGTAGAGCTTGTGGGTCATGGCTGCACGATGGGGGCTGGCAATGCGGTTCGTATGGCGGCTTGCACCGCGCTTGTCGAGCAAAGTCCTTGACCACGGCGCGCGGACGGGCCACCTGCCAGCCAAAGCCACGGGACATCGACAGACTTGACCCCTTCCCTCTATCTGCGCCCCGGTCTCATCGCGCTGGTGGCGACGCTTCTCATCGACCAGGCCTTCAAGCTGTTCATGCTGCAGGTGGTCGGCATCACATCCGGCCAGGTCATCACCGTGCTGCCGGTGCTCGACCTCATCATGGCCTGGAATTACGGCGTCTCCTTCGGCCTGTTCCAGCAGGACGGGGCGCTCGGGCAATGGGCGCTGGTGGTGTTCAAGGCCGCGGCGGTCATCCTCATCGGCTGGTGGCTGTGGCGGGCCGAGAGCCTGCTGACGGCCATCGCCCTCGGCCTCATCGCCGGCGGGGCCATCGGCAACGGCCTCGACCGCATCCTGCACGGGGCGGTGGCCGACTTCTTCGCCTTCCACATCACCACCGCGACCTGGCAGTTCCAGTGGTACGTCTTCAACCTCGCCGATGTCGGCATCGTTGCGGGCGTCGGCCTGCTTCTGTATGAGTCCCTCTTCGGCGGCCGGCCGGATGCCTCGAAATCGGCATGATCCTGATGGATAGAGCCGGCACCAGAGCGGCGCTTGGCGCCGCACCCATTCTAGGGATGACGGACATGACGCGCATCCGCACGGCGATCCTCGCCACCGCCCTCATCGCAGGCGGTTCGGCCGCACAGGCCCAGCAGGACAACGGCCCGAGCTTCGAGGCCAATGTCGTCGGAGGCCTGCTCAGCGGTCTCGGCCTCGTCGAGACGGCCCGACCGCCCATCGACTATCGCGAGCGAGCGCCCCTGGTGCTGCCGCGCGGCAACGCCCTGCCGCCGCCGCAGGATTCGGCTGCCGCCCGCAATCCGAACTGGCCCAACGACCCCGATGTCGCCCGCGCCCGCGCCGCCGGCCTTGCGGCGAACACGCCGATTCAGCGCGACGAATTCGGCCGCACCCTGACCAATGCCGAGCTGCGCGCCCGCCAGGGCGGCTGGTTCGGCGGCGGCGTGGTGGACACCACCCGCGATCGGTCGCAGGCGCAGGTGTCCGGCCCGGCCACGATCGACGAGATGCGCGTCGCCCCGATCTGGTCGCAGGTCGGCTCGCTGTTCGGCAGCGGGTCGCGCGACAACCAGGTCGTGCCGTTCCCCGGCGAGCCCGCGCGCCGCCGGCTGGTCGAGCCGCCGCCCGGCTACCGCACCGCCTCGCCCGACGCTCCCTATGGTCCGATCGGCCGCCGCCCCGACGATCCGCAGGCGCCGAATGCGCGCCGCTCGTCCGGCCAGGATCCGGCCGGTCCCCAGAACTGACGGCTCCGGGAGCGATCCTTCATGCTCAATCGCCTCTCCTCCGGCCGGCCCTCCGATGGCGAAGCCGAGGTGCGTTATCTCGACGCCGATTTCCGCATCGTGCGTCCCGGCACCTTCGTACGCTGCGCCGTCACCGGGCAGCCGATCTTCCTCGACGACCTGAAATACTGGAGCGTCGCGCGGCAGGAGGCCTATGCGAGCCCGCTTGCCGTGATGCGGAGGCTCCATCCCGAGCGGGTCCAGGCCGTCAAGGACGCCTGAGGCCGGCGAGGAGCGGGTCGATCACCGATGCGTCATCGACCAGCAGCGCGACGGGGATCACCGTCGCTGCCGCCGCGAGCCGCTCCAGCGCATCCGTCCCCGACAGCTTGACCGCATCCTTTTCCGTCGTGACCAGCGGCAGGCCTGTCCGGCGCGCCTCGGCGAGCAGGCGCTCGGCATCCTCATCGCCATAGACATGATGGTCGGCGAAAGGGCGGAGCAGCGCGTTGCGCGCGCCGGCGGCCCCCAGCGTCTCGACGAACTTCTCCGGCCGGCCGATGCCGCAGAAGGCGAGCACGTCGCGGCCCGCGATGCCGTTGCACACCGCTGCCGGCACGACGAGGCGGCCGCGGATCACCGGTCGGCCGGCGCGTCGGGCCGCCTCCGCCAGCGCATCCCCCGCTGCCCCCTCGCCGACGAGGAGAAGAGCGTCGGCCATGGCGAGTTGCGGCGCAAAGGGCGCCCGAAGCGGTCCTGCCGGCAGGACGCGGCCGCTGCCGAGCCCCGACGCGGCATCGACGACGAGGATCGACAGGTCCTTGGCGAGAGACGGGTTCTGGAAGCCGTCGTCCATGACAATGACGCTGGCGCCCTGACCGGCGGCGAGGACCGCTCCGGCGAGACGGTCGCGGCTGACCACCGTCGGCCAGCGCGCCGCGTGGAGAAGCGGCTCGTCGCCGACATCCGCCGGACCATGGCGTCCCGGCACGACGGGGACGGGGCCCGCGAGCCGGCCGCCATAGCCGCGGCTGAGGATCGCCGGCCGGTGGCCCGCACCGGCGAGCAGCGCCGCCAGCCACTGGACGGTGGGGGTCTTGCCCGAGCCGCCGACGGTCGGGTTGCCGACGCAGACGACCGGGACGGAGGCACGCCCCCCCTCGCGGCGCATGCGCGCCAGGGTGACGGCGCCGACCGGCGCGCCGAGCGGCGCCAGGAGACGGCCCCAGAGGGCGTCCGGGTCGGACCAGAAGGCCGGGGCCTTCACGCCGCGCCCCGCATCACTGGCTCCGCATGGCCAGGGAGAGAAAATAGGGCTCGATGGCGGCCAGCGTCCGGTCCAGCGCGCCGCCGAGGCCCGCGACCGTCTCCGCCGCCGCCTCTCGCTGGCGCACCCGCTCGCGCTTGTCGGCGAGCAGCAGCAGGGCGCCCTCCGCCATGTCCTCGGCGCCGGTCACCTGCCGCGCCGCACTGTTGGCGGCCAGCGCCTCATAGACCGCGGCGAAGTTGAAGACGTGCGGCCCGTGGATGACGGCCGCCCCGAGCTTGGCCGGCTCGATCGGGTTCTGGCCGCCGTGGCGGATCAGCGACCCGCCGAGGAAGGCGACCGGCGCAGCGCGGTAGAACAGCCCCATCTCGCCCAGCGTGTCGGCGACATAGACCGCATGGCGCACCCTTGGCAGCTCGCCGCGGGAGCGCTGGCAGGCCTGCAGCCCGGCGGCTTCGGCAAGCGCCGCAATGGCATCGCCGCGCTCAGGGTGGCGCGGCGCGATGATGGTGAGGAGATTGGACAGGCGCGGGGCGATCAGGCGGTGCGCCTCGAGGACGATCTCATCCTCGCCCTCGTGGGTGGAGGCCGCGAGGAAGACCGGCCGGTAGCCGATGGCCTGGGCCAGGGCCATGGCCGCCCCGGGCTCGGCCTCCGGCGCCGGCACGTCGAATTTCAGGTTGCCCGTCGTCGACACGCGCGGCGCGCCGAGGGCCTCGATCCGACGGGCATCGTCGACGGTCTGCATGAGGCAGAGCTCAAAGCGCGACAGCAGGGCCTTGATCGACCGGGGCACGCGCTGCCAGCCCTTGAAGGAACGCTCCGAGATGCGGCCGTTCACCTGGATCAGCGGCGTTCCGCGCGCCGTCGTGCGCAGGATCAGGTTGGGCCAGAGTTCGGATTCGGCGAAAATGGCGAGGTCCGGCTGCCAGTGATTGAGGAAACGGTCGACAAAGGCCGGAACGTCCCAGGGCATGAACTGGTGGATGACGCCCGGCGGCAGACGCCGCGCCGCGAGTGTCGCCGCCGTCAGCGTCACGGTGGTGACCAGAACGGTCACGCCGCGCACCTGCAGGCGCTCGATCAGCGGGATAATCGACAGGAATTCGCCGACGCTGGCCCCGTGCAGCCAGACCAGGCGGCCGGGCGGGCGGTCGACGCTCGCCTCGCCTCGCCGTTCCTGGACCCGTTCCGGATCTTCCTTGCCCTGCTGCAACCGCTTGCGGACGAGGAGCGCGGTCACCGGCGCCAGCATGGCGGTGACGCGGGCGTAGGTGCGGAGCGTCAGCGGCGTGCGCAGCGGGCGGTCACGCATCGGCCACGCCTGCCTGATCGGCCGGCCGGCGACGCATACGCGCCAGGTCCCGCGCCGTCTCGAGTTCGGCGACCGTTTCCGGCGACCAATACGCCACCTCCGCCCGCCCTTCGGCAATGTCGTAGGCGCGCGCCGTGGTGGCGTTCATCGCCGCCTCGACAGCCTGCCGGTAGCGCTCCAGCGCCACCGCGTCGGCATCGGCGGGAACCCAGACGGGCGGCCCCGCGACCACGGCGCCGCGCGAAAAGGGCAGGTTGACGCTCGCCCGGTCCCAGGATTTCAGGTCGATCCGTCGCGCGGTCGCGACCGCGATCGGCAGGATCGGCCGGCCCGTCTGCTTGGCCAGCATGACGATGCCGAGGCCCGCCCTGCGCGCGATCTTGGGAACATCGGCAGTGAGCGCCACCGTCTCGCCGTCGTTCAGCGCCTCGATCATCTGGAAATAGGCGCTGACCCCGCCCTTGCGGGCGAACTGGCCCTTGTGGTCGCCAGAGCCGCGGATGGTGCGGATGCCCAGCTTCTCGGCGGCGATGGCGTTCATCTCACCGTCGGCCGAACGCGAGATCAGCACGGCCGCCCGGTACTCGGGCTTCCTGACGAAGGGGGAGAGGAAGTGCTGGCCGTGCCACATCGCGAAGATGACCGGCAGGTTGGCGTCGGCGTAGTCGTAGATGTTCGGCGGATCGAGCTTGAAGCGGCCCGTCCGCCAGACGAGGCGCAGGTATCCCGCCAGCAGCGATCCCGCGGCGGAACGCACCCGTTCGGAACGCGCCAGGCGCTTGAGGAAGGACACCGGTCCGCGGGCCGCCCGTCAGGCCGCGTCCGGATCGAGCAGGCGATGCAGGTGAACGATGAAATAGCGCATGTGCGCATTGTCCACGGTCTGCTGGGCCCTGCCCTTCCAGGCGGCGTGAGCGGAGGCATAGTTCGGATAGATGCCGACGATGTCGAGCTTGGACAGGTCCTTGAACTCGGTGCCGTCGAGTCGGGTCAGCTCGCCGCCGAACACCAGATGCGGAAGCTGTTTGGCCGGTGCCGTGTCAGTCATGATTCCGGTCTTTCCCCTCGGATCGTCTGGCCGCGCGCTCTGCCGCTCAGGCTGCGCGCCTGAGAAGCTCATGCAGCGGAAAACCGGCGCAAACGAGCGGAAAATGCATGGGAACCGGCCTGTTGTAGCAGGGAACGGTTCCGTCGAGGCCGGTCAGCGAAGCTCCCGCTTCCTGCACCAAAAGATCGGCCGCCGCAAGGTCCCAGTCATGGCTCTGGCCGCCGGCGAAACCGGCGTCGATCTCGCCCGCCGCCACCTTGGCGAAGCGCAGGGCGAGGGAGTGGATCTTGGGCAGGGCGAGCGCGCCGTGACGTTCGACCTTCACTGTCATGGGCTTCGGACCGGCCACGGTGGCGCCCGCGATGTCCTGCCGCCCGGTCGCCGCGAGAGGGCGGCCCGAGACGCTGGCGCCATGGCCGCGCGCCGCGACGAAGGTGCGCCCGGCCACGGGCTCGGCGAGGGCGGCGGCCACGGGCCGCCCGTCGCGGACCACGGCGAGCGAGATGGTCCAGTCCGGAAGTCCGGCCGCGAAGGCGCGGGTACCATCGATCGGATCGACGATGAAGACCTCACGGCGGTCGAGCCGCGCGGGATCGTCGATGGTCTCCTCCGACAGCCAGCCGAAATGTGGCCGCGCCTCGCCGAGCCGCTTTTTCAGGAAGCGGTCGATGGCGATGTCGGCCTCGGTCACCGGCGAGGCGTGGGCCTTGGTCCAGGTCCGCAGGCCGCGCCGGGCATAGTCGAGCGCCATGGCGCCGGCCTCCTCGGCCAGCGTCTCCAAGAGGTCGCGCAGGACGAGGTCGTCAGCGTCCGGCAACGGTGAGCCCCTCGATAAGGACGGTGGGGGCGTCCGTCCCGTAGCGGAAGACGAGGTCGTTCGCCGGGGTCAGGTTGGCGAACATGTCGACGAGATTGCCGGCGATAGTGATCTCGGCGACCGGATAGGCGAGCTCGCCGTTCTCGATCCAGTAGCCCGAGCAGCCGCGCGAATAGTCGCCGGTCACCATGTTGACGCCGCTGCCGATCATATCGGTGACGTAGAGCCCGTCCTTGATGGCGGCGATCATCTCGGCCGGGGTGGCGGTGCCGGCAGCCAGATGCAGGTTGGTCGGCCCGGGCGAGGGCGGGCCGCCGGTGCCGCGGCTGGCGTGGCCGGTGGTCCTGAGGCCGAGCTCGGCAGCGGTGGCGGTATCGAGCAGCCAGCTTGCGAGAATGCCGTCCTCGACGAGGGTCAGCGGACGGGCGGCCACCCCCTCGCCGTCGAAGGGACGGGAGCGCAGGCCGCGCCGGCGCAGCGGATCGTCGATGATGCGCACGCCCTCGCGGAACACGCGCTGTCCGAGCTTCTCGCGCAGGAAGGAAGTCTTGCGCGCCACCGACTGGCCGTTGGCGGCGGAGGCGAGATAGGAGGGGAAGCTGCCCGCCGTGCGCGGATCGAAGACGACGGGCACCTTGCGGGTGTCGACTTTGCGCGGGTTGAGCCGGCGGATGGCCCGCTCGCCGGCGCTGCGGCCGATCGACTCCGGATCGGCGAGATCGGCACGGTGGCGCACGGCACTGTAATCGTAGTCGCGCTCCATGCCGGTGCCCTCGCCGGCGATGGCGGTGACCGAGAAGGAGGTCGACGAGCCGAGCGTCGCGCCCTCGAAGCCGGTCGAGGTGACGAGGGCGAAGCCGCCGATGCCGGCGCCGGCCCCGGCGCCGCCCGATTTGCTGACGCCGGACACGGCGAGCGCCGCCGCCTCGGCCCGGCGGGCGAAGGCCTCAAGGTCGGCGACCTCGGTCATGACGGGATCGATAAGGTCGAGGTCGGGCCACTGCGTCGCGAGATCGGCTGGATCGGCGAGGCGCGCATAGGGATCCTCAGGCGCGACGCGGGCGATGGCGACCGCCCGTTCGGCGAGCGCCGCCACGTCCTCGCGCGGATCGTTGGAGGAGACGGAGGCGCTGCGGCGGCCGACGAAGACGCGCAGGCCGAGGTCGTCGCCCTCGGAGCGTTCCGAGCTCTCCACCTGGCCCTCGCGGATCTGCACGCCGACCGACACGCCGCGCACCGCCATGACGTCGGCGGCGTCGGCGCCGGCCTTGCGGGCCGCAGCGACGAGGCGGCGGCCCCGCTCAAGGAGCGCGCCGGTATCCATGAGATCGGACATGAAGGAGCCTTGGGAGGGGAAATGCTGATGTCCCCTCGTTTAGGCATCGAAGCGGCCGGTTTCAAGGCGCAGGCCGCGCACCGCGCCGACCTCGCGCGCGCGCTGACGGTCAGTCTTCGTTCATGCTGTTCATGAGGCCCGGTGTTAAGCACGCCCACCAAGCATTGGGAAAGCACAGTCCCCAAGGCTTTCTCAAGCATGCGCGAAGGTGTCGACTTGTCGCGACTGGATTGAGTCCCGCTTAACCCTGCGCCTTAAGCGGTCCGACAAGAAATGCTGCGACAGTTCTCCCAACGACGGGGCGAGAGCCGGCTGAAGCCGACCGAAGACCCCAAGGGAGCATGCACATGTTGCGTCAGACAGAGCCCGGCGGCGCCGCCGCCGGGATCGGGGCCTCTTTGCGCCTCGATCCCGCCCAGCTGCCCACCCGCTACGCCGCCCCGGACCGGGGCGCCGACAGCGGCCAGCGGTCGATCGACCTCCATGCCGATCGCGTCGTCATCCGCCGCACGGCAAGCGGGGCGCGGATGAAGCTGCAACTGCGCGTCTCCGCCTATCGCGGCGTCGCGGTCCGCATCAGCGACGACGGCTCGCAACCCGCCGACACCATCGAGGTCGTGCTGGTCCATGCGGATCCGGCGCTCAGCGTGCCTCTGGTGCAGGTTCCCGATGCCGACGACGTGGTGGCCGACTGGCAGCGCTGGGGCCAGGCGCTCAGCCTGCCCCTGCTGGTCGAGGACCATGACGGGTCGATGCGCGAGGCCTTTCCCCGCCTCGGCGGCGTCATGCTCGGCAGCCCGTCCCCGCGCCGCCGCCGGCGCTCGACGCTGAAGGACCGCCGCCCCGCGGCCCTGATGCGACGCAAGGCCACCAAGGGCCTTGCCGGCCAGCCGCGCCATCGCGAACGCGAGATCATCGCGCGCAATTGATGCCTCTCGCAGAAGTGTGACTGCAACGGCGGGTCGCCCGGCGGCCCTGATGTTGCCACGTCGCGATGCCACAGCTAGGACCTTGGTGTGGCCCCGAAGGGCCCCTGTTGAGGAACCCGCCATGCTGTCGCGCAGACATTTCATCGAAGCCTCGGCCGCACTCGGTCTGGTTGCCGCTTTCGCACCCGCAGCGCTTGCCCAGGCGCGTCGCCCGGCCTCCGAGACGGTCGATGTCGCCCAGTTGATGCAGCCCGGCCCGCTCGGCGACGTGTCGATCGGCAAGGCCGACGCCCCGGTCACCATCGTTGAATATGCCTCGCTCACCTGCGGGCATTGCGCGACCTTTCACACCAGCATCCTGCCCGAGTTGAAGAAGAAGTACATCGACACCGGCAAGGTCCGTCTCGTGTTCCGCGAATTCGCCCTCAACCAGCTCGACGCCGCCGTCTACATGCTCACCCGCTGCGCCCTGAACGCCGACGGCAAGGCCGGAGAGGGCGTCGATCCGGCCCGCTATTTCGCGCTGGTGGACGTGTTCTTCCAGCAGCAGCGCACCTGGGCCTTCGGCGGCAATCCGCTCGAGGCCGTCACCGCCATCACCCGTCAGGCCGGCATCACCCAGGCGCAGTTCGAGGCCTGCCTCAACAACCAGGCAATCCTCGATGCGCTCAACGCCACCCGCGACCGCGCCGCCTCGGCCTTCGGCGTCGAATCGACCCCGACCTTCTTCATCAACGGCAAGCGGCTCCTCGGCGCCCAGCCGGCGGCCGAGTTCGAGAAGATCATCGATCCGCTGCTGCCGGCCTGAGTCCAGTCTGCGCGTTTTCGGTTTCATGAGGCCGCCGGGTTCCGCCCGGCGGCTTTTTTCGTGAGTGACAGGCGGCTGTCGCCCTGCATCGGCAAGTGCGTCCTTCGAGGCTCGCCACCGGACGGTGCTGTCGCATCGCCGGGGGCTCGCTCCTCAGGATGAGGGAGATGGTGACCGGCATCAGCGTGGAATGAAGCTCGGCTGCCGACGGCTTGCCTGCCGGAATGCAGGACAACACCCTCCTCATCCTGAGGAGCGAGCCCGGCAGGGCGAGCCTCGAAGGACGCACCTGGGTTGCTGCCAGGCGTCAGATGCGGTGGGGACGAGCGGCCGGCATCCAAACAAAGACCGCCGGGGATCACCCGGCGGTTTTCGTCACTCTCGAACCGGGCGAACCCGGTGGCGTCAGTTCAGCTTCGCCTTGATCTCGGCGATGCCCGACGTGATCAGCTTGTCGCCGCCTGCACCCTTCGTCAGGTCGGCGAGGACCGAGCCAGCGGCGATTGTCGCGGCGTCGGCAGCCGCCGCCCTGACGTCGGCGACGGCCTGGGCCTCGGCCTGGGCGATCTTGGTCTCCGCCATCTTGGTGCGGCGGGAGACGAATTCCTCGATCTTCGCCTTGCCCTCGGCGGCAAGACGCTCGGCCTCGCCCCTGGCGGCCGTGACGATGTCGCGGGCCTCCTGCTCGGCGCTGGCCTGACGCTTGCGGTATTCGGCGACGATGGCCTCGGCCTCCTCGCGCAGGCGCTTGGCCTCGGCGAGTTCGGCGGCTATGCGGTTGGACCGCGCGTCGAGCGCGTTCAGGATCTTGGTATGGGCGTCCATCTTCCACGCCAGGGCGAAGAAGATGATGAGGCCGATCCAGATCGGCAGATATTCGCTCATCCCGTCCTCCTCAGCGCTTCAGCGCGGCATCGACCGCCGCCTCGACGCGCGAGGCCTCGGCCCCGGCGCCGACGAGACGCTCGACGATGGCCTGGGCGGCATCGACCGCGATGCCGCGGACATTGCCCATGGCCGCCGTGCGGGCGGTGGCGATCTGCGCCTCGGCGGCGGCAAGGTCCGCCGTCAGCTTGGTCTCGAGGGCCTTGCGCTCGGCATCGGCCGCGGCGCTGATCGTCGCGCGCGTCTCCGCGGCGATGGCCTGCGCATTGGCGCGCGCCTCGGCGAGGGCCTTCTCGTAGGAGGCCGTTGCGGCGTCCGCCTCGGCCTTCATGGTCTGGGCGGCCGCGAGGTCACCGGCGATGCGGCTGGCGCGGTCTTCCAGGATCCCGCCGATGCGCGGAGCGATGTGCTTCGACATCAGGTAGTAGAGCAGGCCGAAGGCAACCGCGAGCCAGAGCAGCTGCGACCCATAGGTTTCGACCCGGAAGGCCGGGAAACCGCCTTTGGAGGGGACCTGGGTCCCCGAAGTGGTGTTCGTCGCCATTGCGGGACCCTATCGGCGCGGGCGGTCCCTGTCAGGACCCTGCGCGGAAACGAGAACCGGCCGGAGCCGGGCGGAGACGCCGGATCGACCGCGACGCGGGGCCCCCAAGAGGAGCCCCGGCGCGATCAGGACGTCCGCCGCGGATCAGACCACGAAGAGCAGGACGAGGGCGACGACGAGCGCGAAGATGCCGAGGCCTTCCGCAAGCGCCGCGCCGACGATGGCGTTGGTGAACTGGCCGGCGGCAGCCGACGGATTGCGCAGGGCGCCGGCAACGAAGTTGCCGAAGATGTTGCCCACGCCCATGGCGGCGAGGCCCATGCCGAGGCAGGCGATACCAGCGCCGAGGAACTTGGCTGCAACCGGATCCATTTTGAACTCCTGTGAGGTGTTGGGAGCGAAGGGGAGGATTTAGCGGCCTGCCGTCACCGGATCAGTGATGGCCAGGATGGAGGGCGTCGTTGAGGTAGATGCAGGTCAGGATGGTGAAGACATAGGCCTGCAGGACAGCGACGAGCAGTTCGAGCGCGGTGAGCGCGGTGATCATGAAGACCGGCAGGACGGCGCCGACCATGCCGAGCGCGCCGGCGCCGGCCATGGCGACCACGAAGCCGGCGAAGACCTTCAGCGCGATGTGGCCGGCGGTCATGTTGCCGAAGAGGCGCAGCGACAGCGAGATCGGCCGCGACAGGAAGGAGATCACCTCGATGACGACGATCACCGGCAGGATCGCCTTCGGCAGGCCCGAGGGCGCGAACAGCGCGAACCAGTGGGTACCGTGCTTCATGATGCCGTAGATGATGACGGTCGAGATGACGAGCACCGCCAGCGCGGCGGTGATGATGACGTGGCTGGTCACCGTGAAGGCGCCGGGGATCATGCCGATCAGGTTGGCGAAGAGCACGAACATGAACAGCGAGAAGACCAGCGGGAAGAACCGCATGCCGTCCGTTCCCGCCGTTTGCCGGACCGTGCCGGCCACGAACTCGTAGGTGAGCTCGGCCATCGACTGCATGCGCGTCGGCACCAGGCGGCGCGCGTTCGTCGACAGCAGCAGGAAGGCCGCCGTCGCGCCGACGATGAGGAACATGTGCAGGGCCGAGTTGGTGAACGAGAAGTCACCGGTTCCGATCGTGATCGGAACGATCGGCACAAGCTCGAACTGTTTGATCGGATCGGCCATCGCCGGTCTGCTCCCGCATGCGATCTAGTCGACGGTCGGAACGGCCTCGTCAGCCTTCCCGATTGGCCCGCTGCGCCGACTTGACGAGGTTGTAGATGCCCGTCGCGAAGCCCAGCAGAAGAAACACGATGAAACCCCAGGGCCGCGTTCCGGCGAAACGGTCCAGAACCCAGCCGATCAGTGCGCCGGCGAGAACGCCGGACACGAAATCGGCGGAGAAGCGGAAGAGCTTCACCAGCCCGGATGGCGCATTCGCCGTCCGGCCGTCCGGCGCTGCACCCCCGGAACGCTGCCGCTCGATCGTCTCGAGCTTGGCCTCCAGGGCGCGACGCCGCGCGTCGAGGTCGGATTCTGGGAGGGACGGTCCGCTTGCCCTGCCGTCGTTCTGCTCGCCTGACGCCATCACCCGCCTCATCGGCCGGCCGGTCGCCAGGGCATAACAACGGAAGGACGCCGGTCTGCCACCCCCCGAAAGCCGGGCACACCTATAGTGATGCGGCCAAAACGTGTCAAGGACACCCCACGCACCGACAACATATTGAAATATCGACGACTTCTCGGTTCTCATCCGATTGTCTGACCAGCCCTGCGACATCCCGTGCGCACTGCAGCATGTATCGGGCAGTGCTAGAGTTTCCGGCGCGCGTGCGGGAGCCGCCGATCGGGGAAAGGTCGTCTGGCCAGGGCGGCGCTATCCGCGGCGGCTTTCCGAACTGGCGCGGCCGGGAATGGCGCGATCGGACCTGACGCATTCGAATCCGGCGCATTCGATGAGGGGACCTGCATGACCACCACGGCACGCGCCACAGCCGCCACGACGCCGGCCCATCCGCTCGACCCGCTCTCCGGCGACGAGATCGCCGCGGCCCGCGCCATCCTCTTCGGCGCACAGGCGCTTCCCGCCAGCACGCGCTTCGCCACCCTGCAGCTCGACGAGCCGCCGAAGGCCGAGATCGCGGCCTGGTCGCCGGGCAGGCCGATCCGCCGGCGCGCCTTCGCCGTCGCGATCGACACCGCGACCGGCGCCGTTCACGAGGCGCTGGTCGACATCGGCGACAAGACCGTTCTCAGCTTCGTCGCGCGGGACACAAAGGCCGCCCCCTATGGCCAGCCGGCCATCGTCATCGAGGAGTTCTTCAAGGCCGGCGACATCGTCAAGGCCGACCCCGGCTGGCGGGCCGCCATGATGCGGCGCGGCCTGACCGACGACGAGATCGCGCTGGTGCAGGTCGATCCCTTCTCGGCCGGCTATTTCGGCCGCGAGGCCGAACTCGGCCGCCGCCTCGTCAGCGCGGTGAGCTACTATCGCCAGAGCGTCAACGACAACGGCTATGCCTCGCCCATCGAGGGCGTGGTGGCGCTCGTCGACCTCGTCGAGAACCGGGTGGTGCATCTGGTCGACGAGGCCGAGATCGTGCCGATCCCGAAGAAGCGCCGGAACTAAGACCGGGCTTCGCTGCCGCCCCCCCCGCGCCGACCTGAAACCCCTCAACATCGTCCAGCCGGAGGGGCCGAGCTTCACCGTCGACGGGTGGAAGGTGGAATGGCAGAACTGGTCGTTCCGCATCGGCTTCACGCCGCGGGAGGGTCTCGTCCTTCACCAGCTCGGCATTCGCGACCAGGGCCGCCTCAGGCCCATCATGCACCGTGCCAGCGTCACCGAGATGGTGGTGCCCTATGCCGACCCCACCGCCAACCATTTCTGGAAGAGCGCCTTCGACGCCGGCGAGTACGGCCTCGGCAAGCTCGCCAACGCCCTCGAGCTCGGCTGCGACTGCCTCGGCCTCATCCACTATTTTGACGTGCCGATGGCCGACGACAACGGCAACCCCATCGTCATGCCCAACGCGGTCTGCATGCACGAGGAGGACTACGGCCTCTTGTGGAAGCATTACGAGATGCGCACCGGCGTGTTCGAGGCGCGCCGCTCGCGCCGCCTCGTCATCTCGTTCTTCGCCACCGTCGGCAATTACGACTACGGCTTCTACTGGTATCTCTACCAGGACGGCACGATCCAGCTGGAGGCCAAGCTCACCGGCATCATCCAGACGGCGGCCGTGGCGCCCGGCAAGGCCTACCCCTGGGGCGGCATGGTGGATGAGGGCCTCGGTGGCCCCACCCACCAGCACTTCTTCAACGTGCGCATGCACATGGCGCTCGACGGCGAGGGCAACACCGTCACCGAGCACGCATTCGTGCCGCGGCCGTGGGGCACCGACAACCCCTATGGCAATGTCTTCGACACGACATCGCGGGTGCTCGCCAATGAACGCGACGCCGCCCGCGAGGCGGACGGGAAGACCGGCCGCTACTGGAAGATCACCAATCCGAACGTCGCCAACAGCGTCGGCAAGCCCACCGGCTACAAGCTGATCGTGCAGCCGAGCCCGCTCATGCTGGCGCAGGAGGGCTCGACGGTGGCCCAGCGCGGCGGCTTCGCCTCGAAGCACGTCTGGGTGACACCCTTCGACCCCGCGGAGAAATATGCCAGCGGCGACTATCCCAACCAGCATGCCGGCGGCGACGGCCTGCCGGCCTATGTGAAGAAGGGCCGCTCCATCGAGAATGCCGACCTCGTGGTCTGGCACTCCTTCGGCCATACCCATGTGTGCAAACCGGAGGATTTCCCGGTCATGCCGATGGAATATGCCGGCTTCATGCTCAAACCCAACGGCTTCTTCGCCGAGAATCCGGCCATGGACCTGCCGGCGGAGACCAACCATGCCAGCGTGCGGAACGCGACGGGCGGAGGCGGCGACTGCTGCTGCGGGTGAAGGTGCGGGTTCGGGGACGGACCCGGCCAGATGAGTGGCCATCTTCGGCGCGAGATTATTCCTCGGCGGTGTTCGGCTCCTCGAAGTCAAGCCGCTGAATGGCGAGCAGTTCATAGTCGCCTTTCTCGCCTGACGGATCGAGGCTCCATCGGGCCTCCTCGACCGCCTTCTCGATGGTCATGACGCCGAAGACCGTCATGGCTTGGGTATCAGGCGCATCGTCGGCCTTGTAGAAGATCACCCAGTCGTGGCCGGGCGGCTTTTCGAACGCCACGACGCGCTCCCATTGTCAGAAAATGCCGGAACTGAGTTTGCCCTCTCCTACCGGTCGGGGCGGCGTCATGGTCCGGCTTTCGTCGCCAGCGGCATCGCCCCCCATCGTCACCCCCGGCGAGGGCCGAAGCCATGCTTCGGACCGAGGGAAGGGGGGTCCAGGAGGACGAAAGGCAGAGCGCGTGGCCCCTGGGTTCCCTTCCGTTCGCTTCGCTCGGCCGGGAATGACGGCGGGCATCGGGCGAAGAGCATCGCGGCAACGAGTCGCCGCGCTTTCCACGCGCCCAATTCAGGCGCTGTCGTCGAACTTGCGGGAAGATTACAGGACCAGCGTCTCGCTGTCAAGGATTTTTGTCCTAGTTCGCTTCGAGGCGCTGTTCCGCCCTGTGCCATAACCGGCCCTGCATGACCGGACCCAATTCTTCGAGACTCGGTCTCGAAGGACTTCAGCGCGTGCAAGGCTGAGTCGCGGTCACCATCCCTTCCGCGTCATGGCCGGGCTTGGCCCGGCCATCCACGACTTGAACACAAAGCGTTTCAGGAAGGCGTGGATGCCCGGCACAGGGCCGGGCATGACGGCGGTGATTCCGGAGATCAGTCTCAGCGGTAAGATGGTCGGAACGGCGCGCCCCGCCCGCCTCACTCCGCCGCGATGAGCTGCTCGGCCAGTCCCAGATCCACGCTCACCAGCGTCGAGACGCCGCGCTCGGCCATCGTCACCCCGAAGAGCCGATTCATGCGGCTCATGGTGATGGGATTGTGGGTGATGACGACGAAGCGCGTGTCGGTGGTCCGCGCCATGTCGTCGAGCAGGTCGCAGTAGCGCTCGACATTGGCGTCGTCGAGCGGCGCGTCGACCTCGTCCAGCACGCAGATCGGCGCAGGATTGGTGAGGAACACCGCGAAGATCAGGGCGATGGCGGTCAGCGCCTGCTCGCCGCCGGAGAGCAGCGACAGGGTCTGCGGCTTCTTGCCCGGCGGCCTGGCGAGAATGTCGAGGCCGGCCTCGAGGGGGTCGTCGGATTCGACCAGCTGCAGCTCGGCGGTGCCGCCGCCGAACAGGGTGGTGAAGAGGCGCTGGAAGTTCTCGTTGACGGTGGCGAAGGAGGCGAGAAGGCGCTCGCGGCCCTCGCGGTTGAGCGAGCCGATGCCGCCGCGCAGCTTCTTGATGGCCTCGACGAGATCGTCGCGCTCCCGCACCATGCCGTCGTACTGCGCCTGGATCTCGGTCAGCTCGTCGTCGGCGCGCAGGTTGACGCCGCCGAGGCGTTCACGCTCGCGCCGCAGGCCGTCGAGCTGATCCTCGATGCGGCGGGCATCGGGCAGCGCGGCGTCCGGGGCGAGCCCTGCAATACGGATCAGGGCGAGCGGTTCGGTCTCGAACTTCTCGGCGATCTCGGCGCCGATCTCGCCGATGCGCTGGCGGGCCGATTCGAGCCGCGCCTCGGCCCGCACGAAGGCCTCGCGGGCCCCCGTCATCGCCTCGAGCGCGGCGCGGGCGGCCCGGTCGGCTTCGGCCAGCGCCGTCTCGCCGGCGACAAGCGCATCGGCGGCGGCGCGCTGGGCCGTCTCGACGTCGTGGATGCGGGCAATGATCTCGCGGCGCTGGACGGCGAAGGTGTCGGGCGCCTCGGCCAGCGCCCTGGCCTCGCTGCGCGCCTCGGCGAGGCGCTGCTCGAGGGCGGCGATCTGCCGGCCGGCATTGGCCTGCCGCTCCAGCCACTGGGCGCGGTCGCGGGCGATCTCGGCCATCCGGCGGGAGCGCATCTCGGCCTCGCGGGCCAGCCCCTGGGCCTCGCCCCGCGCCTCGGCCAGCGCCGCCCGGTTCAGGGCCACTTCGGCGCGAATCTCGGCCAGCGCCACCTCGAGCTCACCCGACCGGCCAAGCCCGTCGAGCGCCGTGAGCGCATCGGCCTTCACCGCCACGGCTTCGTCGATGCTGGCCTTCAGCCGCGAACGCGCCTCGACCAGGGCAGCAAGGCGGGTGACGACGGCGGAAGCGGCGCGCTCGGCGGCGGCGAGCTGGTCGCGCAGCGCGTCGGCCTGGCGCTGGGCGGCGCGCCAGCCGTCGCGGGCGGCCTGTTCGCGCTCGGCGCAGGCCTTGACCACGCCCACGGCGACATCGGCCAGTTTCCTCAGGTCCTCGACCCTGGCCTTCGCGGTCACCAGTTCCTTCTCGAGGTCGCCGAGGCGGTTGCGCTCGGCAAGGCGGCGCGCAGCGGCGGTCGGCGCATTGGCGGCGACGACGAAGCCGTCCCAGCGCCAGAGGTCGCCTTCCCGTGAGACGAGGCGCTGGCCGGGTCGGAGCTGCGCGGCAAGGCGCGGCCCGTCGGCCCGGGCGACGAGGCCGATCTGGGCGAGGCGGCGGGCAAGTTCCGCCGGGGCCTTCACATGGACGGAGAGCAGTTCCACACCCTCGGGAAGCGCGGGATCGCCGCCCGTATCGGCGCCGGCCCAGTGCTGCGGCGAGGCGGAGGCGGTGGGCGCGTCGAGATCGTCGCCGAGGGCGGCGCCCAGCGCCGTCTCGTAGCCCTTGGCGACCGAGATCGCCTCCAGCACCGGCGGCCACATCGACTTGTGCGCGACATTGAGGATCTTGGAGAGCGTGCGGGCCTCGGTGTCGATCCGCTGCACCACCCGCTCGGCATCCGCCAGCGGCCGGCGGGCATCGCCTTCCTGGCTGCGGGCGACAGCATGGGCCTTCTCGGCGGCGACCGCCTCGGCCTCGGCGGCGGTGAGGGCGGTTGCGGCGGCGTCCAGCTGCTCCTTGAGCGCGGCCAGGCGCGCGGCGTGATCGGAGCCAGCCTCCAGCTTCGCCGTCTCGGCGTCGATGTCGGCGAGCTGGCCCTCGAGGCGCATCAACCTCTCGCCGGCATCGCGGATCGAGCGTTCCAGCTGGTTGCGGCGGGCGACGATCTCGGCGAGAGCCGAGGTGGCTTCGGAAAAGGCCTTCTCCGACAGCGCGAGCACCGATTCGGCGGCGGCGACGCGGGCGGCACCGTCGGTTTCGGCAGCCCTGGCGCCATCGGCGGCGGCGCGCAGGTCCGCCTCCTCTGACGTCAGGCGGGCGATGACGCCGTCGGCATCGGCCCCCAGGGCCTTTTCGCGGGCGATGTCGCCGTCGAGCTGGGCGACGCGGCGGTCGAGTTCGGCGATGCGCTCACGGGCGCGCCTCTCCTCGCCATCGAGCTGGTCGCGCGCGAGCACGAGCCGGTGCAGCGCCGCGCCCGCCTTCGCCGCCTCGTCGCGCAGGGCCGGGAGCTGATGGGCGGCGACCGCCTGATTCTTCGCGGCTTCCGCCTGATCGGTGGTGCGCTGGGCGACGACGCGGGTCTCGAGCTCGACCAGTCGCTCGGCCTCGCGCACCAGGTCGCCAGCCTCCCGGAACTTCAGGTAGGCGAGGCTCGCCTCGGCCTTGCGGATGTCGGCCGAGAGGCCGCGATAGCGCACGGCCTGGCGCGCCTGCCGCTTCAGCCCTTCGAGCTGGCTCTCGATCTGCGAGAGGACGGTCTCGAGTCGGTCGAGATTGGTCTCGGCGGCCTTCAGCCGCGTCTCGGCCTCGTGGCGGCGGGCGTGCAGGCCGGCGATGCCCGCGGCCTCCTCGAGGATGCGGCGGCGCGACTGCGGCTTGGCGCTGATGATCTCGCCGATCTGGCCCTGACGGACGAGGGCCGGCGAACGGGCGCCGGTCGATGCGTCAGCGAAGAGAAGCTGGACGTCGCGGGCGCGCACCTCGCGGCCATTGATCTTGTAGAGGGAGCCGGCCTCGCGCTCGATGCGGCGGGAGACCTCCAGCACATCGTGGTCGTTGAACTGGGCCGGGGCGAGGCGGCGGGAATTGTCGACCGTCAGCATCACCTCGGCGGTGTTGCGAGCGGGACGGTTGCCCGAGCCGGAGAAGATGACGTCGTCCATGCCGGAGGCGCGCATGTTCTTGAACGAGTTCTCGCCCATGACCCAGCGCAGGGCCTCGACCAGGTTGGACTTGCCGCAGCCGTTCGGACCGACGACGCCCGTCAGGCCCGGCTCGATGAGGAAGTCCGTTGGCTCCACGAAGGTCTTGAAGCCGTGAATGCGCAGGCGGGAGAATTTCATCGCGCCGGTCGGTCCGTGGCCCTTTGGGGATGCGAGGAAAACCCTGCCACGAATCGTGAGCCGACGCCATATCTAGCGTCTGTCGATCAGCACAGCCTCAACATCTTGCAGCTACGACCTTGGGCGGACAGCCCCTCGGGGGCAAGCGGCGCGCCGTCGCTTGTGCACAGGAAGAGGCGATTATCCCCGGCCGGGCGCAGGGGCGACTGCGGTGTTGCACTGCACGACAACCCTCTGTGGTCGTTTGCCGGCATGGTGTAGAAACAAAGCAGAATCAGAAGGATGGAAACAAATCCATCCACGGAGGAAACCATGGGCGCAAAGCCTCAACCCATCCCGCCGAAAGGCGTCAAGCTGGAAGACCGCTATGGCCAGGTCGGCCTGAAGGCGGTGGCCGGGGCCATCAAGGCTCCGAAGCCGACAAAAGGCGGCTGATATTCCGCAAGGTCATCGACACAACGAAAACGGCGGCCTCTCGGGGCCGCCGTTTTCGTTCGGTCAGGGGGTTCAGCGGAACCCGCAGCTTAGCGGACGATGACCTTGGTGCCGGTCCCGACCCGGTTGTAGAGGTCGATCGCGTGTTCGTTGTGCATGCGGATGCAGCCCGAGGAGACGGCTTCGCCGATCTGCAGCGGCGAATTGGTGCCATGGATGCGATAGAGCGTGTCGCGGCCGTTCTGGTAGAGATAGAGGGCGCGCGAACCCATCGGGTTCTGCGGTCCGCCTTCCATGAAGGCCGGCAGCGTTGGCCAGCGACGGCGCATCTCGGCCGGCGGCGTCCAGGTCGGCCACTCGGCCTTGCGCTGGATGGTGGCGGTGCCGGTCCAGCCGAACGCTTCATTGCCGACGGCCACCTGATAGCGGATGGCGGTGCCGCCCTCTTCCACAAGGAACAGGTGCTTGCTGGAGGTCTCGACGATGATCGTGCCGGGACGCTCGGCGGTGCGATAGGGCACGCGCAGCGGCATGCGCCAGTAGTCCATTTCGACCTGGGGCGCCTGCGCCATCAGGGTGCGGTCGCGCTCGGAAACGGGTTGGTTCGAACTGACCGTCTGGTTGTTGCAGCCCGCAAGGGCCACGGCCATCACTACGAGTACGCCCCACCGCATGTCACGATCCTCTCAAGGGAACACTGGCGAGCGCCCAACCGTCATCCCGGCGCGCCCACGTTGTTCCACCGTATCGACGGTTGTGGCGAAGGCTTGACGCGAGGTCAACGGCAGACTGCGCCGCGTAGCCCGGAAAGGCTTGAAACTGTTGCATTTCGGCCATGACGCAGCACGTCAGAAGCGCGGTTCCGCGCCGTGAATCAGGCCCTGCATCGCCATGATCGCTCCATGATCGCAACCCATCGCCGCCGCATCGCAGCACTAGCCTCATCCTCACGTCGGGGCCGGCCTATGCAACCCGCCTGCGACGAATGGAGACGATGATGAAAACCGCCACGGCGGCCCCGAATGTCGAAACGAAGCCCATCCACGACACGCTCGTGGACCGGTACGGCGCGATCGGCATTTCCGCGGTCGCTGCTGCCGCTCCCTTCACCAGGGCCCCCAAGCCCTCCGCCGATCGTTCGACCGCGCGGTATCCGCTCTTCATGGACTGACGGTTTCCCGGTTCGCCGGGCTTCAATCAGGCCTCCCGCATGCCTCTCCTGAATAACTCCAGGGCCGGTCTTCGTGACCGGCCCTTTTTTTCTGGTCATCCTGCCGCCCAGCTTCTGATCAGAGACAGCGCGATCGCCACCATCACGCAGGCGATGAGCGCGTCGAGGACCCGCCAGGCGGCAGGCCGGGCGAAGATCGGCGCCAGAAGCCTTGCACCGAAACCGAGCCCGCAGAACCAGATGGCGGAGGCCGTCATGGCGCCCGCGGCGAAGGCGATGCGCGCACTGCCGTCGAACTGCGCCGAGAGGCTGCCGACAAGCACCACAGTGTCGAGATAGACGTGCGGGTTGAGGAAGGTGAAGGCGAGGGTGGCGGAGATCACCCGCACAAGGCCGGTCTCCTCTGACAGGGCGGCGGTGAGGCGTGAGGGATTGAGAGCCCGGCGCGCCGCCATCAGGCCGTAGACCAGGAGAAAGGCCGCGCCCCCCAGGGTCGCGATGCTCAGCAGGAGCGGCGAGCGGGAGACGAGCCTGCCGAGCCCCGCGACCCCCGCCAGGATGAGCAGGGCGTCCGACACGGCGCAGATGGTGGTCACCAGCAGGACATGCCGGCGCATCAGGCCCTGCCGCAGGACGAAGGCATTCTGGGCGCCGATGGCGACGATCAGTCCGAGGCCGATCAGGAAGCCGGTGCCGGCGGGCTGGACAAGGGAGAGCGTGGTCATGCGCTGCGTCTAGCGACGCGCCGCCATGCCCACAATCGCGGCCGATCGTCTCGATGCGTCACGCTGCCGTCATCATCGCCGCGGCAAGTGCCGACGCCGCTTTCCAAGTGGCGGCGGAATGGCTAGGCAGGGTCGACCGTCCATCTCACGGAGACGACCCATGATGAATGCCTATGCCGTGGTGAACGACGCGCTCGTGCGGGTCGAAACGACGGCCGATGCTGTGCCTCCTGAGGTGGTTTGGGTGGACCTGTTCCAGCCGACGGTCGACGAGGACAAGGCGCTGGAGCGCTGCCTCGGCATCGAGATCCCCTCGCGCGAGGAGATGCTGGAGATCGAGCCGTCGAGCCGACTCTACGTCGACCACGGCGTTCGCTACATGACGTCCACCGTGCTGTGCAACACTGATCTCGGTACGCCGAAACTGACGCAGATCTCGTTCGTCATGGCGCCCAACCGGCTCATTACAGTGCGCTATGACACACCTAAGCCCATCAACCTGTTTCTCAACCGTGCCCAGAAACCCGGCACGGTCCATGCCAACCCGGAATCGATCCTGACCGGCCTGCTCGACACCATCGTCGACCGGCTCGCCGACATTCTGGAGAAGGTGGGCGAGGAGATCGACCAGGCGTCCGGACAGGTCTTCTCAAAAGAGATCGGCAACAAGAGCCGGGCGAGCAATATTGAGGAGGTGCTGCAGATCCTCGGCACGAAGGGCGGCTTCATCTCGAAGATCCGGGAGAGCCTGGTCTCGATCAACCGCCTGCTATTGTTCCTCGCCACCGAGATCGAGGGAACGAAGGTCTCCAAGGACGTCCGGGTCGTCCTGAAGAGCCAGAGTCGCGACGTGGAATCTCTCACCCAGCACTGCGATGCGCTGTCCAGCAAGATCACCTTCCTGCTCAACGCGGTGCTCGGCCTCGTCGCCAACGAACAGAGCAACATCATCAAGATCTTCGCGGTGCTCTCGGTTGTCCTCATGCCGCCGACGCTCATCGGCACGGTCTATGGGATGAACTTCAAGCATATGCCGGAACTCGGCTGGGAGCTCGGCTATCCGCTGGCCCTCGGCATGATGCTGCTGTCGGGGGTCGCCCCCTATTGGTGGTTCCGCAAGAAGGGCTGGCTGTAGCCGCCAGCCCTCCCGCAATCGGCCGTCAGGTGGAGGCAAGGCGGCGCGCGCCGATGACCTGAAGCTCGGCGAGGATGCCGACAAAGACGGCCTGGGCGGCGACGAAGGCGATGCCGAGGGCATTCGGACTGACGCGTCCGGAGACGAGCAGGCCGAGGCTTGCAACCACCCACAGGGCGTTGATCGCCGCGATCGCCATGACCGCGCCGGACGATGACGACGCCTTCATCGCGACGAGGGCCACCATCGCGGCGAAGGGCAGCAGAACGAGGCCCGCGCCGCGCAGCAGCGGTTCGGGCAGCCCGAGGAGGGGCGAGAGAAGCCCGGCCCCGACAACGAGCTTCAGGCCCATCGCAGCCGAGGTCAGCGCGTCGAAGGCCAGCACACGGCGCAGGAAGGTTCGTGCGTCGGAAGCGCGGAAGAGAGCGAAAGCGTAAGACATGGCAGGCTCCTCGATGAGGCGTCGCGGCGGGGGATCCGGTCCGCAGTGCCGTCACCGTGAAGCCACCGGTGCGCCGGGTCGATTACCTCGGAGGTCATTGGCCGGCGGCCGCAGCGACGGCTAGTCTCCCTCCCATGACGACACGCTCCGCTGCCTCCCGTCCCGCCTCCCGCGCCGTTGGCGACCTCCTGCGCGACTGGCGTCAGCGCCGGCGCATGAGCCAGATGGATCTCGCCCTCGATGCCGAAATCTCGACGCGCCATCTGAGCTTCGTCGAGACGGGGCGGGCGGCCCCGAGCCGCGAGATGGTGCTGCATCTTGCCGAGCGCCTCGACATCCCGCTGCGCGACCGCAATGTCCTGCTGGTGGCGGCCGGCTTCGCGCCGGTCTTCCCGGAACGCCGGCTCGACGATCCCGGCGTCGAGGCCGCGCGCCGGGCGGTCGACCTCGTCCTCGCAGGACACGAGCCCTATCCGGCCGTCGCGCTCGACCGCCACTGGCACATCGTCGCCCACAACCGCTCCATCGCTCCCTTTCTGGAGGGCTGCGCGCCGGAGCTGCTGGCGGCGCCCATCAACATGGTGCGGCTGTCGCTGCACCCGCAGGGCATCGCGCCGCGCATCGTCAATCTCGGGGAGGTGCGGGCCCACATCCTTGCGCGGCTGAGGCGGCAGATCGAACTGACCGCCGATCCGGTGCTGGATGCGCTGCTGGCGGAGGTCTCGGCCTATCCGGTGCCGTTCTCGCAGCCACATCCGCGCAAGGGGCAGGAGGCGGCGGAGCTGTTCATTCCCGTGCGGCTGATGACTTCGGCAGGACTGCTGACGCTCATCTCGACGACGACGGTGTTCGGCACGCCGGTGGACGTGACGCTCGCGGAACTCGCCATCGAGGCCTTCCTGCCAGCGGATGCCGGGACGGGGGAAAGGCTCAGGGCGATCCAATTTCTCGAGATGCAGATTGACTGAAAACGTATGGGAGTTCCTATTGCGACGCGCGTAAATCCTTCATAAAGACCTGTGCGTTCAAGAAAAACCCCCTAGAATAGGTTTCTAGCGCGTCCAAATTGCAATCTGAGCTATGTCGTCCTCTTGCAAGGCGATAGGACAAAGCCACATAGCGCTGAAGATCGTCGCGATCCCAAGCGCGCGTAAGGACAGCGATATCAACAAGACTGCTAAGCATGACATGATCTGTCGTCATTCTGCAGTTTTCTTGAAACACTCTCATCGAGCTGAATGATTCGACGGCCGCTTCAAAGCCAATTTTGAGCTTCTGATCACTAGAAAGCGCGACAATCGGTTCCCATAGAATCAAAATCATAGAAAGAAATGCGACGCGCATTTTCATCAAACGGCTCCAATAATTAACTGAACTTTTGTTCTAGTATACGTCACCAAGCAAAAGTAGTAGATCATCTTGCGCAGATCGCACTCGAAATGCGCAGAAGTAGAGCTTGCTACACGTGCTGGCCGCCGTTGATGTGGATCTCGGCACCGTTGAGATAGCTCGAGGTCTCGGTGCACAGCACGTAGATGATCTTCGCCACCTCGTCTGGCGTGCCGAGCCGGCGCATGGGGATCTGCTCGACGATCTTCTCCGTGCCGGGGGAGAGGATCGAGGTGTCGATCTCGCCGGGCGCGATGGCGTTGACGCGGATGCCGTGCGGGGCGAAGTCGGCCGCCATCTCGCGGGTCAGGCTGGCCAGCGCCGCCTTGGACGTCGCATAGGCCGCACCGGCGAAGGGGTGGACGCGCGAGCCGGCGATCGAGGTGACGTTGACCACCGAACCCTTGGCCTCGGCCAGCTCCTTCAGGAGGCCGCGGGCGAGCAGGATCGAGGCGAAGAAGTTCACCTGGAAGACCTGCTGCCAGACCGACAGCGGGGTGTGCAGGGAATCGAGACGAGCGCCGCCCTCATCCTTCGGCGAGATGCCGGCATTGTTGACCAGCGCCTCCAGCCGGCCGCCGATCAGGCGGCCGCGGATCTCGTCGATGGCCCGCTCGGTGTCGGCAGGATCGGCGAGATCGACCTGGATATGGTCCTCGGGACCCATTTCCCAGGGACAGTTCTCGGGAAAGGCCTGCCGCGAGCAGGTGATGACGCGCCAGCCGGCCGAGGAGAAGCGCTTGACGGTGGCGTGGCCGATGCCGCGGCTGGCGCCGGTGAGCAACAGGGTTCGGCGGATCTGGTTCACTGGAGGCATCCTCGGATCATGGCGCGAACCCCGTGAGGCGCCCGCGCCCGTTCATAGAACCATCGCGCCCGCCTGCCTATGCCTTCCCGCCGAACTCAGGGATAGAGCCTGAGCTTCTGCGCCCAAGGCCCGGACGGCGCCGTCCGCGTGAACTGCACGCGGTCGTGCAGGCGGAAGGGACGATCGTGCCAGAATTCCATCGAGACCGGCAGGATGCGGTAGCCGGTCCAGTGCGCCGGCCGGGGCACCTCGCCGACCGCATGCCGGGCCGCATAGGTCGCCACCGCCTTTTCGAGGGCGAAGCGGCTCTCAAGCGGGCGGGACTGCTGGCTCGCCCAGGCGCCGATGCGGCTGCCGCGCGGGCGCGTGGCGAAATACTCGTCGGCGTCCGCGTCGGTCACCCGCTCGATCGGCCCGCGCACCCGCACCTGGCGGCGCAGCGACTTCCAGTGGAACACGACCGCCGCCTTTTTCTGACCGTCGAGTTCGGTGCCCTTCTGGCTCTCGGTGTTGGTGTAGAAGACGAAGCCCCTGGGATCGACGCCCTTCAGCAGCACCATGCGGACGTTGGGCAGGCCGTCGGCATCGACGGTCGCCAGCGCCATGGCATTGGGATCGTTCGGCTCCGAGCGGGTGGCGTCGGCGAGCCACTGCTCGAACAGCAAGACGGGCTCGTCGTTCTGGATGAAATCGTCGTCACTCGAACCGGACATTAACGAACTCCGATGTTCACTGCGCCCCAGAGCGGAATTGGCTCGGGAGTTGTATGCGTATGGGCGGGACGGCTGGCGTTCGCCAAGTCTATAGCGGAGCAGGGATGGCGCGCCCATGCCCTGCGACGCGCTATCGCCCATGCCCGGGCCGCGTGGCAAGCCTCGCGAGCGCCGGCCTCTTCCTGTTCCTCCAGGGCTGCACCGTGGCCCTGCCCTCCCTCTGGGAGCGCGCCAACGTCGCCCCGCCCGGCACCGCACAGATGCGCCAGCCCGCGAGCGAGGACCCGGTCACCACGGGATCCGTCCGCCGGCCCGCCGAGCCTGCCGCGACCACTCCGGCGGGCACCCTTCCCATTCCGCAGGCCGACTGGGACGCCGCCAAGGCCGTCCTGATGGAAGCCCTCGCCGACCGCACCGATACGCCGAGCCTGCCGTGGACCAATGCGCAGAGCGGCATGAGCGGCACCGTCACCGCCCTTCAGCGCGCCAATGCGAGCGGCGGACAGACCTGCCGCGACTTCCTCGGCAGCGCCATCAAGGACGGCAAGGAGGTCTGGTTCGACGGCCGCGCCTGCCGCACGACCGGCCCCTGGGCCGTCGTCGAACTGAGGCCCTGGCGCCGCAGCTGAGCGCAACGCTCGCGAACTTGTGAATTTCTGCCGCCGTCCCCACATTCGACGGCGAACCGAAACCTCACGGGGCGCCCTCATCGTCGGGCGCCTTTTCCAAGGACGACCATGGCACGCGATCCCTATGACGTCATCGGCGTCACGCGCGCTGCGAGCGCTGACGAGATCAAGCGCGCCTTCCGCAAGAAGGCGAAGGCGCTGCATCCCGACGCCAACCCGAAGGACGCCAAGGCACAGGACCGCTTTGCGGAACTCAACAACGCCTATGAGCTCCTGTCGGATGCCGAAAAGAAGAAGCAGTTCGACCGCGGCGAGATCGATGCCGAAGGCAAGCCGCGTTTCGCCGGATTCGAGGGCTTCGGCGGCGGCCGGCCCGGCGCAGGCCCCGGCGGACCGCAGGGCGAGACGATCTTCGAGACCTTCAACTTCGGACGCGACGGCGTCCGCCGCGGTGGACACGGACGCGGCCAGCAGGGCGGTCCGCCGCCGATGGACGATTTCTTCGACATCCTCTCCGGCATGACCGGCGGACGGCCGGGCGCGCGCGGGCACAGCCCCTTCGACCAGGATTTCGGACCGCCGCCCTCCGGCGAAGACGTGACGCTGACGATCCGGGTGCCGTTCCTCGACGCCGCGCGCGGCTCGACGCAGCGCGTCGTGCTGCCGTCAGGCGAGTCCGTCGACCTGAAGATCCAGCCGGGAACGCGCGAGGGCCACCGGATGCGCCTGCGCGGCAAGGGCAAGGCGGCGAGCCTCGGCCGGCCGCCGGGCGATGCCTATGTCCTCGTCGCGATCGAGCCACATCCGGCCTTCCGGGCCGACGGCAAGGACCTGAGGCTCGACCTGCCCGTCGCCCTGGACGAGGCCATTCTGGGCGGCAAGGTCCGGGCCCCGACACTCGACGGCGAGGTGGAGCTGACGCTTCCCGCCATGACCTCCTCGGGCAGGACCTTCCGCCTGCGCGGCAAGGGCCTGCCGGCCGACACCGGTCCGGGCGATCTCTACGTCACCGTGCGGATCGTCCTCCCCGAGGCGAGCGCCGACCTCGAAGGTTTCGCGCGCGTGCTGAAGGAGCGCCGCAAGGGCGATCCCCGCGACGGGCTGTAAGGCCAGCGCCCCACGTCGCGATCCTCCATCGCCGGATCGTCCACCTCCGCCATCGCGTCCCCGCTCCTGTCGTACCCCCCATGCTGCAGCTCGACCATCTCACCGTCGTCGCGCCGGACCTGGCGGAGGGGGTGGCGCATGTGCGCGACTGCCTCGATCTGGAGGTGCCGTTCGGGCAGCGCCACGCCTATATGGGCACCCACAATCACCTGCTGCAGCTCGACGATGGGGTCTATCTGGAGATCGTCGCGCTCGACCCTGCCGCCGCGCCACAGGCCCACCGCCGCTGGTTCGGCCTCGACGACCAGAGACAGGTGCGCGCCGACTGGGACGCGGGGCGGCGGCTGAGGGGATGGGTCGCACGGACCGATTGCATCGACGCCGTCCTGGCGGGCCGCGAGACCATGCTGGGACGAAAGGTGGCGCTGCCGTTCGATGCGCCAGCCTTCGACTTCGCCGTTCCCGACGACGGATCATTGCCGCTCGACGGGATCGCCCCGTCGATCATCGACCGGCGGGGCCGGCCGCGATCCATGGCGACGATCGCCGACCTCGGGGCGCGCCTCGTATCGTTCACGCTCTCCCATCCCGACCCCGCCGCGATCCGGACGCTCTACCGCGAGCTCGCCATCACCTGCGCGCCGATGGTCGTTTTCGGGGCGGGGCCGCGCTACACGGCGCAGATCGAAACCCCCGGCGGCTCCAGGGTCCTGACCTGATTTGCGGGGCATCCGCCGGGCGACCCGCCGGTCGGACTCCTTGCACGCCGGGCGCTGCAATGGCATAGGGTCCGGCTGATTATCGGGCGGAATGCCGGGCGAGGAACGACATGGCAGGCATCATGCAGGGCAAGCGCGGCCTCATCATGGGGGTTGCGAACAACCGGTCCATTGCCTGGGGCATCGCCAAGGCCTGCGCCGAGCAGGGCGCCGAGCTCGCCTTCACCTATCAGGGTGATGCGCTGGAGAAGCGCGTCAGGCCGCTTGCGGCGGAAGTGGGCGGCCATGTCGTCGGCCATTGCGACGTCACCGACAGCGCCAGCATCGACGCCGTCTTCGCCGAGACCGAGAAGGTGTTCGGCAAGCTCGACTTCCTGCTCCACGCCATCGCCTTTTCCGACAAGGACGAACTGACCGGCCGCTACGTCGACACGACCGAGGGCAACTTCACCAAGTCGCTGCTGATCTCCTGCTACTCCTTCACGGCCATCGCCCAGCGCGCCGAGAAGCTGATGACGGATGGCGGCTCGCTGCTCACCCTGACCTATTACGGCGCCGAGAAGTGGATGCCGCACTACAACGTCATGGGCGTCGCTAAGGCGGCGCTGGAGGCGAGCGTGCGCTACATGGCGGCCGACCTCGGCGAGAAGAACATCCGCGTCAACGCCATCTCGGCCGGCCCGATCAAGACGCTGGCGGCCTCCGGCATCGGCGACTTCCGCTACATCCTGAAGTGGAACGAGTACAACTCGCCGCTGCGCCGCACGGTCACCATCGACGAGGTGGGCGATTCCGGCATGTACCTGCTCTCGAACCTGTCGCGCGGCGTCACGGGCGAGGTGCACCATGTCGATGCCGGCTACCATGTCGTCGGCATGAAGAACCCGCACGCCCCGGATATCGGCGCGCTGTAATCGCCGGCTGAGGCGCGGATCGCGCCTGCCGCCCTATTCCTCGTCCTCGTCCTCATCGACCGCCGCCACCGGCTGGCGCGTCTGCTGCTGGCGCGACCACATGGTGGCGTAGAGCCCGCCCTGCTTGATCAGCTCGGGATGGGTGCCGGTCTCGACGATATGGCCGTGGTCGAGGACGATGATGCGGTCGGCGGTGACGACCGAGCCGAGGCGGTGGGTGACGGAGACCACCGTGCGCGTCTCGGCGATGCGGCGGAGCGTCTCGTTCAGCTTGGATTCGGTCTCGGCATCGAGGGCGCTGGTCGCCTCGTCGAGTACGAGCACGGCCGGATTGCGGACGAGGGCGCGGGCGATGGCGACGCGCTGGCGCTGGCCGCCCGAGAGCTGCCCGCCGCGCTCGCCGACCGTCGTCTCGTAGCCGAGCGGCAGCGCCCTGATGAAGTCATGGACCTCGGCCTGGCGCGCGGCGGCCTCGATCTCCTCCATCGTGGCCTCGGGATGGGCCATGCGGATGTTCTCGGCGATGGTGGTGTTGAACAGGAAGCTCTCCTGGAACACCACGGCCATCTGGGCGCGCAGCGAGGCCTGCGTGACGGTGCGGATATCAGTGCCGTCGATGACGACGCGGCCCTCCAGCGGGTCGTAAAAGCGCATCAGCAGGTTGAGGAAGGTGCTCTTGCCCGAGCCCGACGGGCCGACGATGCCGAGGAAGGAGCCCTTCGGCACGGTGACGCTGAGGTTCTCGGTCCGGAACGACGAGCCCGGGTAGGAGAAGGCGACGTTGTCGAAGACGATCTGCCGCTCGAAGGGCGCGAGCGTGCCGGCGTCCGGCGCGTCGACCATGGTCGGCTTCTCGGCGAGGAGATCGGTGAGGTGGCGGATGGAGCCGGCCGCCTGCGCCATGGTCGGCACATATTGCGTGACGTTGGTCAGCGCATAGCCCATCGACAGGAAGACGCCCTCGAAGGCGATGATGGTGCCGACCGTGATGCGGTCGGTGAAGGCCCAGTAGGCGCCCAGCGCAAAGACGGCGATGTGGATGACGTAGAGCCCGGTCTGCGCCGTGCGCTCGACAAGCGCCGAGGAGAAATTGGTGCGCCGTGCGACGCCCACCCAGGTGGCGTTCAGACCGGCGAAATGGAGGCGGGCGCGCCCGGCCATGCCGAAGGCCTTGATCACCGGCTGGGCCGAGACGTTCTCCTGCACGGCGCTGAGCAGCCGGCCCTCGGTCTGGCGCTTGTCATAGGCGAAGAGGAAGGCCTTGCGGGCGAAGATGCGCGGCCACCAGAGGATCATCGGGAAGACGAGGGAGGCGATGATCCCCAGCCAGATGTCGAACATGAACATCAGGATGGAGGCATAGATGACCTCCATGAAGGGCATGACGAAGCCCGGCACGAAGGCGACCAGCGCCGCCTCCAGGGCCACCAGATCGCCCGAGAAGCGGGACAGGACGGTGCCCGTCGGCGTGGTGTGGAAGAAGGGCATCGACATCGACTGGACATGGTCGAACAGGCGCTGCCGGATGTCCCGGGTGATGTCGGCGAAGAGGCGCGTATAGACGAAGTCGGCAATGAGGGCGACCACCGAGACTGCGATGGCGGCGCCGCCCATGAACAGCAGCGAATTGATGAGCGCACGCCATTCCTTTTTGATCAGGCCCTCGTCGATGAGGTATTGCGTGACCAGCGGAAACGAGAAGTTGAGCGCCGCCTCGGTGAGGATCAGCACGACCAGGAGGGCGATGGTCGTCTTGTAGGGAGATGCGAAGGGCGCGAGGAAGCGGGCCATGAGCCGGAGATCGTCGGCACTGACGTCCTCCTCCTCGTCCTCCTCGTCATCGGGCTCGACGTAGTTCTTGTCCTGGCTCATGACGGATCTGGGACTATCGCAGGGCGTGGGGGACAGGAGCGTCTTGCGGCGGGCCGCAGGCGGCCCCTCGTCATGCCTCATTCCGTAACAGGATGCATCCGAAATCGCATGCGGGGCCTGCCGCCAACGGAAAGGGCCGGACACGAGGTCCGGCCCGATCAGGCAGGTCGATCCCCGGCCGCCTCAGCGGCCGCCGGCGACGAGGCGCAGCTTCGAGGTCGGGCCCTTCTGGCGTCCGGCCATCAGCTTCTCCACCCATTTCGCCGCATCGGGCTTCGCGTAGAAGCAGTAGCGCATGGTCTCCATGTCCGGATACCAGGGGAAGTCGCCCTCGTTGGCGTCGCACTCGATCTTCCAGGCCTTCTTGAGGATCTTCTGGTCGTGCACCGCCGGGCGCCAGCCGTGGCGCTGGAAGCGCTCCGACCACTGCCAGGTCGATTCCAGCGTCAGGACGCCGTCGAAGACGTCGTGATACTCGATCACTTCGCGCGTCATGTCCGCGGTGATGCCGCCGAAGAAGATGCCGATGCGGGTGACGCGGTAGAGCTCCTGGATGGCCTTGTCGATCAGCTCTTCCGGCACGTAGCAGAGGCAGGTGTCATAGATGACGTCGAAGGACTGGTCCTCGAAGGGCAGGTTGGTGACGTCGCCGAGCAGGTTGCGGTGCAGCCACTCCTTCGGCGTCTGGCTGTGGACGTGGCGCGCGTTCTCGATGCCCCAGGCGTCGATGCCGATGTCGGCGAAGCACTTCAGCGTCAGGCCCGACGCCGAGCCGACGTCGAGCAGCGTGTAGGGCGGCTTGATGCCGAAGATGCACTCGTAGAGATCGGCGTTGTACTGCTCGTCGAAATACTCGCGGAAGCTCTCCTCGTAGGAGAGGCCGACGGCGTATTCGTCGTGATAGTCGTCGGTCAGGGTCGACTCGACGAAGCCCTCCTCGACGACGCCCTTCTGCTTCTCGAGGGCCGCCTTCTTGCGGGCGCCGGAATAGGCCGCGCCGCGCAGCTTTCCCATCATCATGTCGACGACGAAATTGGCCGAGTCATAGGCGCCATTGACGGTCGAATCGAACAGGTAGTCGCCGACGAGATAGAGGTTCGGCAGCACCTTGCCGTCCGGCTGGTGGCGCTCGCGCAGCTCCGGTGCGGGATGGGCGCCCGGCAGGCCGGAGATCGTGCCGACCCAGCGCTGCACCTTCGCGTCCATGACCTGCTTCTTCGCCGTGGCGATGAGGTCCTGCGGCAGAGAATCGAGCGCCATGGCGACGAGCTGGTCGTCCGGCAGGTTCGACAGGGCGAGAGCATGGGTCGCCGGGATGAGCCAGCCGAGCACACCGTGCTTCGAGGGGTGGCGGGCCGTTTCGTCATAGATGCAGCAGCCGCCGAAGGCGTCGGTCATCACGTAGTGACCCTGGAAATGCTCGTTCCAGAACGGCTTCTTGAACTGGATGGTGACGCGCAGGTAGTGGGCCGGATTGTCGTAGCGCGCCTGATGATTCTGGATCGCCATGCGGGCGCCGCGGCCCTCGAACTCGATCTGGCTGACCCAGTAATTGGGCACCGCGACGACCACGTGATCGAACTCGTGGGTCTCGTCACGGCCCTTGCGGCGCACGGTCAGTGTGTAGCTTCCGCCCTCGTTGCGGGTAATCTTCGACACGCGGCTCTGCAGCATCACCTTGGCCGAGATGCGCTCGGCGAGGCCCTCGATCAGCCTCTCGTTGCCGCCGGCGATGGAATAGAGGCGCAGGTACTTCGGGTCGTCCATGAGGACGTTCTTCAGACCGTTCAGCGCATTGGTCAGCTGCGATTCGGTGGCGACGTCGGAGCGGGCGGCGACCTCGATATACTTGCGCGCCATCTCATCCGGAATCTCGTCGAGGACCTCGCGGAAGGTCTTCTCGCCCCAGGGGTGCCTGTTGTCGTCGCCGGAATAGCCCTCGTAGTACTCGTCGGGCGAGCACATCTCGTGGCATTTGGCGTGGAAGTCGTCGATCGCCTTCAGCGTCGCCTCGCCGAAGTGCTTCTTGATGTCGCGGCGGGTGTTGAGGATCTTGCCCTCGAGGATGACGCCCTTGCCGTCCATCGGCACGGTCTCGAGCCCCATCACCTCGGTGATGATGCGCTTCAGCGGGTCGGGGCCGAAGTGGGAATAGTCGTAATATTCGGCGACACCGCGCTCGAACATCGACTGCCCCTTGTCGAAGCTGTCGGTCATGATCTTGCCGCCGAGGCGATCGGAAGCCTCGAAGATCGTCGCCGTGAACAGGCCGTCGCAGAACTTGTCGAGCAGGTAATTGGTGAAGAGCCCGCCCGGCCCGCCACCCACGATCGCGACACGCGTCATATCCGAACTTTCGTCCCTGGCCGGTTCGCCGCCTGAGGCGGCCGTCCGGCAGTCATCCGCTGAAATCCCGGAGCCGTGCTATAGCGATGGTTTGTTTCCGAATAAAGCCATCGGCCGCACGATTCCTCGCGCAGGATGAATCCGGTCGCCCCGCCAGCACGCCCCCAAGAGGTTGTGAGGCCGACATGTTTGCGGGACGCCAACTGAACGGAATCTGAACCGATGGGCGACCGGGCGCCAGCCCATCGGAGCCTGCGTCAGCGCATCACCGTCGGCAGCCAGGTGGCGATGGCGGGGAACAGCATGAGGATGCCGATCGCCAGGATATAGACGAGCATGAATGGCAGCACGCCGGTGAAGACATCGGTGATCGGCCCGCCGTCCTTGCGCATGCCCTGGAGCACGTAGAGCACCGTGCCGTCGGGCGGCGAGATCAGCGCGATCTCCACCAGCATGACGACGATCACGCCGAACCAGATCGGATCGTAGCCGAGCGCCATGACGACCGGGAAGATCACCGGAATCGTGGTGATCATCATGGAGAAGCCCTCCATGAAGGTGCCGAGCGCCAGGTAGAAGCCGATGATGATGAGCATGATCGCCCAGGGCGGCAGCGGCATCTCGGAGACGACCTTGGCGAGGGCCTGCGGCACGCCGAGCGCCGTGAAGACGTAGTTGAGAAGATAGGCGCCAAACAGGATGAGGCCGATCAGTGCGGTGTTGCGCGCCGTGGCCTCGGCCGAGTCGTTCAGCATCTTGAATGAGAGCTTGCCGTCGAGGGCGGCGAGACCGATCGCCGCGACCACGCCGAGGGCCGCCGATTCCGTCGCGGTGGCGAGGCCGCCATAGATGGTGCCCAGCACGATGAGGATGAGGAAAGCGGTAGGCAGCAGGTCGACGAGGCTGCGCAGCTTCTCGCCCCAGGTGTAGCGCGGCCCGTCAGGGTCGCGCGGCGCGGCGGTGCGGGCGCGGGCGAAGATCACGAGGGTGAACAGCACGACGACCAGAAGGCTCGGTCCAAGCGCGGCGATGTAGAGCGCACCGACGGAGGTCTCGGTGATCAGGGCGTAGATGATGAAGGTGATGCTCGGCGGGATCAGCATGCCGAGCGCGCCGCCGGCCGCGAGCGAGCCGAGCACCATCTTCGGGTCGTAGGGCTTGTCCTTGAAGAAGGGCAGCGCCACGGAACCCATGGTGGCGGCGGTCGCCACCGACGAGCCCGAGATCGCCGAGAAGACGGAGGAGGCGGCGATATTGGTATGCAGCAGGCCGCCCGGCAGGCGGTTCAGCCAGATGTTGAGGGTGCGGTAGAGACGGTCGGAGAGGCCGGCGCGCAGAAGGATCTCGCCCATCAGCAGGAACAGCGGCACTGCCACCAGCACGAAGGAGGAGGACGGGTTCCAGATCGTCTGGCCGATGAAGAGCCAGAACGGCCGGTCTGAAAAGGCATAGCCGACGATGAGGCCGAGGACGCCGAGGGCGGCGCCGACATAGATGCCCATGCCGAAGAACAGCATGAACAGGCCGACCAGCAGCATGATTTCACCCATGAGCTCGCCGGACGGCGCGTGGCCGGTGAAGCTCATGCCGATCATGATGCCGACAAGGATGAGGAGAAAGACGACGGCTATCACGGCTTCACCTCGGGGCTGGCGGTCTTGGCGGGAACGGTTTCGCCGACGGCCTCCAGAGCCTCGGCGACCTCCTCCTGATAGGAGCGGCTGTGCAGCATCAGCTCGGCCTCGTTGCCGCGGCCGGCGATGATCAGCAGGAAGGCCTCGACCAGCATGGCGAGGATCAGCACGAAGAAGGCGCCGATGCCGAAGGCCCACAGGCCCTGCGGAATGGCGAGGGGCGTGCGGATGACGCTGATGTCCGTGGCCCTGAACAGCAGGGATTCCTCGACCAGCGTCCAGGCCCCGTAGAACAGGTATCCGACGAGCACGGCGAGAAAGGCGAGGCTCGTCAGGTGCAGCCAGTAGCGGATGCGGGCGGGGAACAGGTTCACCACCACGTCGATGCGCACATGGGCGCGCATGGCCAGGGTGTGGGACAGGCCCCAGGCGATGCCGAAGGCCAGCGCGTAGCCGGACAGTTCGGTCGTCGCCTGCGTGGAAAAACCGAGGAAGCGGCGCGCCAGCACGTCGAAGGTGATGAGGCCGGCGGTGCCGATGAAGACCCAGCCGGCGGCATAGCCCATCATGCGGCCGAGCCAGGCCATGGAGCGACGTCCGACGCCGGCGACGTCGATCAGGGTGTTCAGCATGGCGGTCCCCTCAAGGCCCGATTCGGCAAGGCTTGCAATCCTTCACCGGATCGCGCGGAGGTGTCGTCGGTGCTTTCGCGCGGGCAGACCTGCCGCCCGCGCGACGCTCCAGGTTCGACCGGTCAGTTGCCGGCGTAGGTGACGCCGGTGATCGGCGCCACGACGCGGTTGTAGATCTCGCCGCAGCGGGCGCCGCAGCGCTTCACCCAGTTGGGCAGAATGGTCGAGGTCAGCGTCGTGCGCATCACCTCCGTGTCGGCCGGAACCGGACGGTAGACCCGCATCGGATTGGCGTCCGGCACGCGGCCGAGCTTGCAGCCTTCGCGGTTGCCGGTGTTGCAGGCGATGCCGTCCTCGGTCTGCTCGAGGCCGAGCTTCCACTGCGCCTCCTCGACCTCCTTCATCGTCGCCTCCATGGCGGCGCGTACGGCGGGATCGAGGCGGTTCCACCACTGGATGTTCACGACATAGGCGGAGACCGACCAGAACAGCGGAAGTGCGTAGAGGCTCTGGGTGACCTCGTACCAGCGCGCGCTGTTGCCCGAGCCGGTGCCGGTGATGGCGCAGTCGACGACGCCGCGCTCCAGCGCCGAATAGACTTCGGGGAAGCCGATGCCGGTCGGCTGGCCGCCGATCTGGGTGACGAAGTCGTTGGAGGAGCCGCCGCCGGTGCGGATGCGCTTGCCGCGCAGGTCGGCGAGGCTCGTCACCTGGCCACGGCAGAAGAACTCCTGCGCGGCGAAGGGATACATGGCGAGGATGCGGACGCCGAAGCGCTCCAGTTCCTTGTTGACCTCGGGCAGCATGGCGGCGGCCACCTTGCGGGCCTGGTCGAGGCTCGGATTGAGGCCGGCGAGATCGACGACGTCGAGCAGCGGCACGTCGCCGGCGACCGTGTTGAGCGGCACCGCGCCGATATCGACCTGGCCGGAGCGCACGAGGCGCAGGATTTCCGGGCCGTTGAGGTTGCGCTCGGGCCAGGAGGCCAGGGTCACGCGGATGCGGCCGTTGGACTTGGCGGCGAGGCCGTCGCGCAGCAGCGGCTGGTCGACGCGCGTAAACTGCGGCATCGAGGGGCCCGGCTGGGTGACGATCTGGACGTTCACGGGAGGGCCGGCGGGGACGGCCTGGGCGAGGACCGGCAGCGCGCCGGTCATGGTCAGGGCGACCGCGGTCGCGGCAGCTCTCAGGCGGATCATGGTGGTCTCTCCTTCGTCTTTGCCGCAGGGGCGGCGGGTCGGGTGTCGACGGTCTCTGGATGCTTGTTGTTATGGGTCGGGCGGGTAGTACATGAACTCGATCAGCAGACAGCCCTCGTCGCTGAAGAAGGGACCATGGATGACGTGCGGCGGCCTGACCGCGTAGGTTCCGGCGGGCAGACGCACGGCGTCGGTCCTTGCAGCAAGCGTGCCAATCGACAGCGCGCCGGAGACGATGAAGACCTCCTCGCACCAGTCATGCGAGACCGGATGGTCGACCGCGGCGCCGGCCTGCCAGCGGGCGAGCCGCGTCACGGCGCCGGTGCGGGAGGACGGATCGAGGCGGCCGGAGAGGATCTTTTCCTCGACGCCCGCATAGCCGGCGACCGGCGACCAGCCATCGTTCGCAAGCGCATCGAAGAACTCGCGATGGCTCTTGCCGAAGGCCCCGAAGCCGGGGTGCGGCGTCGGGGGCGGGGCGGTCACAGGGTGGCGATCCGGCTGTTGGTGAGGTCGGTGACGATCATCGACCCCGGCGCGTGGGTGATGGCGAAGGGCGGCCTGGCCGCGGCGATCACCGACTGCGGCGTGACCCCGCAGGCCCAGAACACCGGAAGCTCGTCGGGCATGACCTCGACGGGGTCGCCGTAGTCCGGCTTGCCGAGGTCGCGGATGCCGATCAGTTCCGGCAGGCCGATATGGACAGGAGCGCCATGGACGGCCGGAAAGCGCGTGGTGATCTGCACGGCGCGGATGGCGTCGGCAGGCTTCAGGGGCCGCATCGAGACGACCATCGGCCCGGAAAAGGGGCCGGCCGGGGCACAGGCGATATTGGTCCGCCACATGGGCACGGTCGTGTTGCAGCCGATATGACGCATCGGGATGCCGTCCTGGATCAGCGCCTCCTCGAAGGAGAACGAGCAGCCGAGGACGAAGGCGACGAGATCGTCGCGCCAAACGTCGCGGATGTCGGTCGGCTCGGCGACCAGCTCGCCGTTCCTCCAGACCCGGTAGCGCGGAATATCGGTGCGAATGTCGAAGTCGGCGCCGAGCGCGGGAATTGAGGGATTGCCGGGCTCCGACAGACCGATCACGGGGCAGGGCTTCGGGTTGAGCGTGCAGAAGCGCAGGAAATCGCCGGCGAGGTCCCTCGGCAGGATGGCGAGGTTGCCCTGGACACGGCCCGGCGCGAGCCCGGCCGTGTGTCCCGTAATGTCGCCGCGGCGGATGGCCCGGCGAACCTCGGCGGGGTCGCTGACATCCTGAACGCCGGGTGCGCGGAACTGGGCGACGGCCATCATTTTCTCCCAGGGAGAGCTTCCGTGGAACAACAGTCCATCATTCCGCTTGCATTGGGTCCAATCCGAAGTTTGGATCGCAATCGATAAATTCGTCTTATCGATTGCGGCTCACATGGTGGACTTCAAGGCTCTGGAGACGCTGGTCTGGGTGGCGACCCTGAGGAGCTTCCACCGCGCCGCGGTGAAGCTCAACACCACCCAGCCAGCCGTCTCCCAGCGCATCGCCCAGCTCGAGACGGAGATCGGCCAGCGCCTGCTGGTGCGCGAGAAGCGCACGGTGGTGCCGACGGATGCCGGCCGGCAGGTGCTGGACTATGCCGAGCGTCTGCTGAAACTGCGCGCCGAGATGCTGCATGTCGTGGCGGACAGGGCGGCGATCCGCGGCACCCTTCGCCTCGGCGTCGCCGAGACCATCGTCCACACCTGGCTGCCGCGTTTCGTCGAACGCATGGCCAAGGCCTATCCCGGGCTGGCGCTGGAGATCGAGGTCGACATCACGCCCAACCTCCGGGACCGGCTGATGGCGCAGGAACTGGATCTCGTCTTTGCGCTTGGCGCCTTCGCGGCCATCCAGTTGAAGAACCTGCCGCTCAGCACCTACCGCATGGCCTTCCTCGCCGGACCGGGGCTCGACCTGCCGCAGCCGGTCGGGCTCGACGTGCTGGCAGCCCATCCGATCATGACCTTCTCGCGCAACACGCGGCCCTACCTGCTGATGCGCGAGCTGTTCTCCGCGCCGGGACTGCCGCCGGTCCGCATCCACGCCTCATCGTCGATGGCGACGATCCTCCGCATGGCCGAGGACGGGTTGGGGATCGCCGCCGTGCCGGAGGCGATCGCCGGACCCGAACTCGCCGCCGGGCGGCTGCGCACCCTGCGCACGACGGTGCCGCTGCCCGAGCTCGACTTCTTCGCCTCGTGGCGCATCACGCCCGAGGCGGCAACGGTGGAGGCAGTCGCCACCATCGCGGCGGAGGTGGCTGGCAGCGCCTGACGGCGGCCGTGATCAGTCGTGCTTCGGCGTCGTGCCGGCGGCCCACATCGGACCGAGATCGTCCATGGCCGCCTCGATGCATTCGACGGTGAGGCGCAGCGCGCCGCCGCCGGCAAAGACGAGCTCCAGCGTCCCCCCGGGCGCCTCCGGCCCCTCAGGTTCGAAATGGAGCGCCAGGAGCTCGAGAACGGTGTCCTCGCTCTTCGGGACGCCGCGCGCCTTCACCGCCGTGACGCGCTCCACCCTGAGGCCGGTGCGGCGGCGCTGGCAGGCGCCCTCCTCCACCGCGGTCCAGTCGAAGCGGTTGCAGACGAGGGCGAGGCGCCGCTCACGGGCGAGAAAGGCGATGTCGCTCGCGCGCAGCACCGCATCCTGCAGATGGGCCGAGAGGATGGCGAGATCCTCGGCGTCGAAGGCGTAGAGTTTCAAGGGTGTCGCGGTCATTGGATTTCTCGAGCCTGTCGGCCTATAGGACCCGATGCTGGCCCATGTCCATGAGCCTGCTCAAGTCCTGTCGCCGGACGGGCCTTGGCCCGACCCCGTCCCGCTCTCCGAGGCCCTCCATGACCATCCGTTCGCATGTCGGCGACCTTCCCGATCTCAGCCACTACCAGGTCGGCGTCGTCGCCATCGACACGGAGACGCTGGGCCTCATCCCGCAACGCGACCGGCTATGCGTCGTCCAGCTCTCCCCCGGCGACGGCACCGCCGACGTGGTGCAGATCCGTCCCGGGCAGGCCGCGCCGCCCAACCTCTGCGCCCTCCTGACCGATCCCAAGGTCATCAAGCTGTTCCACTTCGCCCGTTTCGACGTGGCGGTGCTGAAACACGCCTTCGGGGTCGTGACCAGCCCCATCTACTGCACCAAGATCGCGTCCAAGCTGGTGCGCACCTACACCGACCGGCACGGCCTGAAGGACCTGTCGCGCGAGCTGCTCGGCGTCGACATGTCGAAGGTCCAGCAGAGCTCCGATTGGGCGGCCGAGACGCTGACGCCGGCGCAGCTCGACTACGCCGCCTCCGACGTTCTCCACCTGCACACCCTCAAGGACAGGCTCGACATGATGCTGGCGCGCGAGAAACGCACCGCGCTCGCCGCCGCCTGCTTCGCCTTCCTGCCGACGCGGGCCGAGCTCGATCTCGCGGGATGGCCGGAAACCGACATCTTCGCCCACTCCTGAACGGGGTCGCCGCGGCCAGTACGCTGCTGCCACGCGGCGGCGCTTTGCACTCGCCTTGGTCGAGCCATAGATTAGTGATGAATGCCCGACGTCCACCCGGTTGGCGGGAACGGGCGATCGCCGAGGGGCAGACGGCAGGAACCATGGCAGCACGCCGCGTCGAGGACATGGGCGGACCCGCCGGCGGCGGGATCGGCGACGATAGCGCCCGCCGGGACCACCGCGAGGCCGCCTTCAAGGCTGCCTACCGCCATTCCCGGCGCGTCCGCCGGCTGCGGGTTCTGGTGCCGGTGCTGGCCGTCTTCACCTTCTCCTCGGTGGTGTTCATCTCCTGGTGGGACCCCCTGAAGGCCCTCAACCTGCCGATCTCCATCGGATCCCTGTCCATGTCGGGCTCGAAGGTGACCATGGAGGCGCCGCGGCTGACCGGCTACACGAGCGACAACCGCTTCTACCGGGTCTCGGCGACCCGCGCCGAGCACGACATCGTGCAGTCCCACATCGTCGCCCTGTCGGCGATCGACGCCGAGATGCAGATGGAGGGAGGCGGCACGGCCCGCGTCGTCTCCTCGGCCGGTGTCCTCGACACCAAGACCGGCCGCGTCGAGCTGAACCAGGACGTGGGGGTGACGACATCGGACGGCCAGTCGGGTCGCCTCGGCCATGCCCTGGTCGATACCCGCGCCGGCACCATCGCCTCCAACGGTCCCGTGAGCCTCGCCTCTCCGCGCGGCGAACTGTTCTCCGAGCGCATGCAGATTAGTGACAACGGCAAGGTGATCGTGCTTGAAGGCAAGGTGCGTGGTAACTTCATGCCCGAGCCTCCCGACCCGACGATCACAGACCTTTCGGCGCCGTCCCCCGGGTCCGCGCCCCGATGACCCGGAGACCCCCCATGACGCCGGCCCTTTCCGCCGCGTTTCCGACGCTGAAGCAGGTGCTCGCCGCCGCGGCGCTCACCGCAGGCCTCCTGTCCGCGGGCGGCGCGCTCGCCCAGCAGGCCGGCAGCCCCTTCGTCGGCTTCACGCAGAATCGCAGCGAGCCGATCAACTTCGAGGCTGACCGGGCCGAGGTCTTCGACAACGAGAAGCGCGCCGTGCTCTCCGGCAACGTGCGCATCCAGCAGGGCGAATCGACATTGCAGACGGCGCGCCTCGTGATCTTCTACGAGGGCAGCGCGGCCGCGTCGGCCGGCCGGCCCGCCACCACCACACCACGCCAGGGCGGGGCCGCCGCCGCCTCGCCGACCCAGAACGTGCGCCGCTTCGAAATGCAAGGCGGTGTCGTCGTCCGTTCCAAGAACCAGACGGCGACCGCCGAGCGCGGCTCCTTCGACGCCCGCCGGAACGAGGCCATCATGGAGGGCAACGTTACCCTGACCCAGTGCGAGAACGTTCTGCGCGGGGCGCGCCTGCATGCCGATCTCACCGCCAACCGCGTGCGCCTCGACGCTGCCCCCTCGGGCGGCCGCGTCTCCGGCATTCTGCAGGGCGGCGGCGGCAATGCGCCCGGCGGCGGCGTCAACAATCCCGACTGCACGCCGGCACGCCCGGCCCAGCGCGGACCCCGCGGATAGGATCACGACCTCAGTGTCCGTCATCGATCGCGTCTCCGGTCTTCTGGGACGGAAGCCGGCCCCGGAGCCGGTTGCCGCCGATCCCGACTGGCTGGTGAAGGAAATGGCCGCCCAGGTGGCCGAGCTCGACCGTCCGCCACCGGCGCCCGTCGCGCAGGAACAGCACGAGCCGCGCTCGGGCGACGGCGTCCTGTCGGTCCATGGCGTGTGGAAGAGCTACAAGGGCCGCGCCGTGGTGCGCGGGGTGAGCCTCGACCTCAGGCGTGGCGAGGCCGTCGGCCTGCTCGGCCCCAACGGCGCCGGCAAGACCACCGTCTTCTACATGATCACCGGGCTGGTGGAGGCCGACAAGGGCCATATCGAACTCGACGGCCACGACATCACCGCGCTTCCCATGTACCGGCGCGCCCGCCTCGGCATCGGCTACCTGCCGCAGGAGGCCTCGATCTTTCGCGGCCTCAATGTCGAGGACAATATCCGCGCCGTGCTGGAGGTCACCGAGAGAGACAAGGCCAAGCGCGAGCGCGACCTCGACGAACTGCTCGAGGAGTTCTCCATCACCCGGCTGCGCAAGAGCCCGGCCATCGCACTGTCGGGCGGCGAGCGGCGGCGCCTGGAGATCGCCCGTGCGCTGGCGACGCGGCCGTCCTTCATGCTGCTCGACGAACCCTTCGCCGGCATCGACCCTATCGCGGTAGGCGACATCCAGAACCTTGTCCGCCACCTGAAGGAGCGCGGCATCGGCGTACTCATCACCGACCACAATGTGCGCGAGACGCTCGGCCTCATCGACCGCGCCTACATCATCCATTCCGGGCAGGTTCTGATGGAGGGCACGCCGAACGAGATCGTCTCGAACCCCGATGTGCGGCGGCTCTATCTCGGCGAGGAATTCCGCCTCTGACGCTGCGGCAGGCGGCCGCGGCCACCTTTAACCCCTCAGTCATTGGAATCATGGCATGAACCTTGCTGTTCGCGCCGTCGGCCTTCTATGATGCGGCGCAAGATACCCGAGGGATGCGCCTGAACCGATGGCCCTGTCCGCCAGACTAGAGCTCCGCGTCGGCCAGTCGCTGGTGATGACGCCCCAGCTCATGCAGGCCATCAAGCTCCTGCAGCTGTCGAATCTCGACCTCGTGGCCTATGTCGAGCAGGAGCTGGAGAAGAACCCGCTGCTGGAGCGCGCCGATGCGCCCGAGCCTGCCGTCGAGGGCGAGGCGCCCGAGGCTCCGGCCGCCGCCGACCCGGGCGATGCGCAGGCCGGGGACTGGCTCGGCGACGACATGGGCAACAGCCGCACCGACATCGAGGAGCGCCTCGGCACCGACCTTGAGAACGTCTTCCCCGACGACAAGGGGCCGGAAACCCGGCACGCGGACGCCGCCTCCGACCCGATGACCTCGTCCTGGTCGAATGTCGGCTCGGGCGGCAGCGACAACGAGGACTACAATCTCGAGGCCTTCGTCTCGGCCGACCTGTCGCTGGCCGACCACCTCTCCAACCAGCTCACCCTCGCGGTCGAGACCCTGGCGGACCGCCTGATCGGGCAGATGCTGATCGATGCGGTGGACGATGCCGGCTATCTCACCGTCACCGTCGAGGAGGTCGCCGACAGGCTGGGCGCCGAGATCGAGGACGTCACCAGCGTGCTTGAGGTGATCCAGAGCTTCGAGCCCTCCGGCGTCGCGGCGCGCAACCTCGCCGAATGCCTGTCGATCCAGTTGCGCGACAAGGATCGGTTCGACCCCGCCATGCAGGCGCTGGTCGCCCATCTCGATCTGCTCGGCAAGCGCGACTATCCGGCGCTGAAGAAGGTCTGCGGCGTCGACGACGAGGACCTCGCCGACATGGTGGCGGAGATCCGCCGTCTCAACCCGAAGCCAGGCCTCGCCTTCGGCTTCGCGCCCGTCCAGCCGCTGGTGCCGGACGTCATGGTGCGCGCCGGCCCGGACGGCGGCTGGATCGTCGAGCTGAACAGCGAGACCCTGCCGAAGGTGCTGGTCAACCAGAGCTATTACGCGCGGGTGTCGAAGACGACGAAGAAGGACACGGAGAAGACCTTTCTCGCCGACGCGCTGCAGACGGCGACCTGGCTCGCCCGCGCCCTCGACCAGCGCGCGCGCACCATCCTGAAGGTGGCGACCGAGATCGTCCGCCAGCAGGACGCCTTCTTCGCTCTCGGCGTGCAGTATCTGAGGCCGCTGAACCTCAAGACCATCGCCGACGCCATCGGCATGCACGAATCCACCGTTTCGCGCGTCACCTCCAACAAGTCGATCGCCACCAGCCGCGGCATCTTCGAGATGAAGTATTTCTTCACCTCGTCGATCGCCAACTCGGAAGTCGGCGGCGAGAGCCACTCGGCCGAGGCCGTCCGCTACCGCATCAAGCAGATGATCGACGCCGAGACGCCGGACGACGTGCTGTCCGACGACGCCATCATGGACAAGCTCAAGGAGGCGGGCATCGACATCGCCCGCCGGACGGTCGCCAAGTACCGAGAGGCGCTCCGGATCCCCTCCTCGGTGCAACGCCGACGCGAGAAGCAGGCCATGGCGGTGTGAGCGAGCCGACGGACTGGTGCGCCGTCTCACCGGAGCGAAATTCTCTGGCCGCGGGCCACCACAGCAACGGCGTTCTCCCCTCGGCGGGCACGGCAGACGAGAATTCTATCCCGCCGAATTGACTTGAATCGCGGACAGACAGGGGCCTTATTCCCCGTCACCCCACCCTGCGGAGGATAAGTCCGTCATGGTCAAGCCCCAGACAGCCGGAACCATCATCCCGCTGCCGTCCGACACCGCCGATCTCGCCTGGCATCGCCTGCGCAGCGAGGCCAACGCCATGGCCTCGACCAGTCCGGAACTGGCGACGCTGGTGCTGCGCACGATCGGCCGCGCTTCGTCCTTCGAGGACGCGGTGGCGCGACGCATCTCGGCCCGGCTCGCCACCGGCGACGTCCCTGCCGACGTGCTGCACGACGCCTTCGCCGAGGCGCTGGAGTCATCCCCTTCCATCGCCGCCGCCATGCGCGCCGACGCCGCGGCCGTAGTGGACCGCGACCCGGCCGCCGACCGCCTGATCGAGCCTGTGCTGTTCTTCAAGGGCTTCCACGCCATCCAGACGCATCGCATCGCCCACTGGCTGCTCGGCCGGGGACGCAGCGATTTCGCGCTCTACCTGCAGAGCCGTTCCTCGGAGGTCTTCCAGACCGACATCAATCCGGCCGTGTCCATGGGCAAGGGCGTGTTTCTTGACCATGCCACCGGCCTCGTTGTCGGCGAGACCGCCGTGATCGAGGACGACGTGTCGATCCTGCAGGGCGTGACCCTGGGCGGCACCGGCAAGGAGGCTGGCGACCGCCATCCGAAGGTGCGCCGCGGGGTCCTGATCGGTGCGGGGGCCAAGATCCTCGGCAACATCGAGATCGGTCGATGCGCCCGCGTTGCCGCAGGGTCGGTGGTGCTCCACCCCGTCGCGCCGAACACGACGGTTGCCGGCGTTCCGGCCAAGCCGGTCGGCACGGCCGGCTGCGCCGAGCCGTCGCGGTCCATGGACCAGATCCTGGCGCAGGAGGCGGTGGCGGCCTTCAGCTACGAGATCTGAGCGGGCGGTTGCATGCGCGCCATCGCCGCTGCGACACAGGCTCGCAGCACGGATCGCCGCGCCATCTGGCGCGTTATCTTCCCGGTATAGCTCCGGACCGCTCCACGGACCGGCGCTCATCGAGGAGAGTTGCACGCCATGACGCTGCCGATCAAAGCCGAAGCCCAACTGATGAAGCATGACGAAATCGACATGCTCGCGCCGACGCACCATCCCGCCATCCTCGACGCGGACGACAAGGCGCTCGGGGATATTCGGGTGCGCATTCGCGACATGCTGGCAAAGGAGCGTGGCTTCGTCCGCAGCATGCGGCGCAGCATCCGCGGCAAGGCCGATGCGCGCGGCGGCAGCTTTCCCGGCAATGTCGACAAGCCGGCGCGCCGCAAGCAGGTCCTCGCCAGCGCGCTGAAGCGACTCAACAAGGAGTTGTCGCGCCGAAGCGCCATCGAGGCGCGAGAAACCATGAAGACCTCTGCGCAGCGCGCTCTCGCTATGAAGGCCGAGGCCGGCGGCGATACCCGACCCTCGGGTCGCAGCGCCGGCAAGGGCATGCGGCCGATCGAAAACGCCAAGCGCCAGACCCGCGTCAACCGCGCCAAGGTCGGCAGCGTGTCGCAGCAGACAAAGAACGCCCAGGCTGCGCGGGACAATCGCGGCTGACCCTCTGGACGAACATCGTTGCCGACCAGCGCCCGGACATGAGGTCCGGGCGCGCCGTTGCTGTCCCGGCCTATCCCCCAGCCCTCCGTCATCCGTCCCGCTTGCGGAACATCATTTCATTGTGAGAAACATCGCTTCATGAAGTGATGACAGCCGGCGGCAAGTCCGGCGCGGATCAGGGCAGGCGGCATGACGAGGACGGCACGGCATCGCGGCGACGTGCGGGGACGCAGGCCATGACGATGCAGCTCACCCTCGCGGTGCATCGTGCGCGCCGCTTGTTCCCCGCCAAAACGGCCGTGGTCTTCGCGGAGCGGCGCTGGACGTGGACCGATTTCGCCGACCGCGTGGCGCGCCTCGCCGGCGTGCTGCAGGGCCTCGGCGTCGGCCCCGGCGACCGTGTCGCCATGCTCTCGCATTCCTCCGACCGCTATCTCGAGTTCTTCTTCGCCACCTTGTGGGCCGGCGGCATCGCAGTGCCGGTCTCGACCCGCTATGCCCTGCCCGAGACGGCCTTCCTGATGCAGGACTGCGGCGCCAGGGTGCTGCTGGTCGGCGACGATTTCGTCGACATGGCGGAGGCGCTGCGACCGCGATGCCCGGATCTGAAGCACGTCATCTTCGCCGGCGAGGGACCGCTGCCGGCCGGCATGATCGCCTATGAGGCAGCGCTGGGCGCTCAGGGGCCCGTCGAGGACGCCCGCCGCAACGGCGACGATGTCGCAGTCCTCTTCTACACCGGGGGCACGACAGGGCGCTCCAAGGGTGTCATGCTCACCCACATCAACTGCATGTCGAACTCGTTCGGCGGCATGGTGCATACCAGGCTCGGCAGCAATCTCGTCGGCCTGCACGCCGGCCCGCTCTATCACGCCGCCGCCGGCTCGCGCGTCTTCACCAACACGTTGCTCGGCGCCACCCACGTGGTCATTCCGCGCTTCACGGTGAAGGGCGTGCTGGAAGCGATCCAGGAGCACCGCATCACCTTCACGTCCATGGTGCCGACCATGATGACGATGATCCTCAACGAGCCCGACCTCGACGCCTACGACCTCTCCTCGCTGGAGATGATCGGCTATGGCGGCGCGCCCATGCCGGTGGCGACGCTGGAGGCCCTCATGAAGCGGCTGCCGAAGGTGCGCTTCGCCCAGGCCTACGGCATGACGGAACTGTCGCCGGCCTGCACCTATCTGGAGCCCGACGACCACACGCTCGACCCCGCGACGATCCATCGCCTGGCATCCGGCGGGCGGGCCATCGTCGGCTGCGACCTGCGCGTCGTCGATCCGGACGACCGCGACGTGCCAGTCGGCGCGATCGGCGAGATCATCGTCGCCGGCCCGACCGTGATGAAGGGCTACTGGAACCAACCGGAGCTGACGGCGGAGGCGCTGCGCGGCGGCTACATGCACACGGGCGACGCCGGCTATCTCGACGCCGACGGCTATGTCTATGTCTCCGACCGCATCAAGGACATGATCGTCACCGGCGGCGAGAACGTCTATTCGATCGAGGTCGAGAACGCCGTCCTCACCCATCCCGCTATTCGCGAATGCGCGGTGATCGGGGTGCCGCATCCGCTCTGGGGCGAGGCGGTCCATGCCGTCGTCACCTTCAAGGCCGGACAGAGCGCCACCACCGAAGCGATCATCGCCCACTGCAGGACGCGCATCGCCGGCTTCAAATGCCCGCAGACCATCGAGGTGCGCGAGGCCATGCCGCTGTCGCAGGCGAACAAGATCCTCAAGACGGAACTGAGGCGTCCCCACTGGGAGGGACGGGCGCGGGCGGTCAACTGATCGCACGGGCAGGACACGGGGGTGGCGGCGATGGCTCACGGTTCGGACGGCACGTCGCGCGGTATCGTCAGCGGCGCGCGCCAGCGCGATCCCGAAGCCATCGATGCGCGCGTTCGGCGCATGGCCGGCGGGTTCGACCGGCTCGGCGTCGGTCCCGGTGACTGCGTCGCCATCCTCATGCGCAACGACATCACCTTCCTCGAGGCGACCTATGCCGCGGCCATGCTTGGCGCCTATGCGGTGCCGGTGAACTGGCACCTGAAGCCTGACGAGATCCGCTACATTCTCGACGATTGCGAGGCCAAGGTGCTGGTCGGGCACGAGGACCTGCTGCACCCCATGATCGGCCACCTCCCCCAGGGGTTGGCCGTCTTCTCGGCGCCGGCTCCTCCCGAGGTCGCAGCGCATTTCCCGCAGCCTGCAACACCGCTCGTACAACCGCCCGGAACGCGCGACCTCGACGCCTGGCTTGTCCGCGAAGCGCCTTTCGAGGGTCCCGGGCGGCCCGCCCCGATGAGCATGATCTACACCTCCGGCACGACCGGAAAGCCGAAGGGGGTCAGGCGCAGCGCCCCTTCGCCGGAGGAGGCGAAGGCGACCGAGGGTCTGCGCGCCCTCGTCTATGGCCTGAAGCCGGGCGTCCGCGCCCTGCTGCCCGGGCCGCTCTACCATTCGGCGCCCAACTCCTTCGGCATCCGCGCCGGCCGGCTCGGCGGCGTGCTGGTGCTGATGCCGCGCTTCGACGCGGAGGAGATGCTGCGGCTGATCGAGGAGCACCGGATCGACACGATCTTCATGGTGCCGACCATGTTCGTGCGGCTGCTGAAACTGCCGGACGAGGTCCGCAGCCGCTATGACCTCTCCTCGCTGCGCTTCGTCATTCACGCCGCCGCCCCCTGTCCGGCGGAGGTGAAGACGGCGATGATCCGCTGGTGGGGACCGGTCATCCACGAGTTCTACGGCGGCACCGAAACCGGCCCCGTGACCTTTGCCAATTCCGAAGATGCGCTGAAGAAGCCCGGCACGGTCGGGCGGTTGTCGCCCGGCGCGGAAATCCGGGTACTGGACGAGGCCGGCAAGGCCCTGCCGCAGGGCGGCATCGGCGAACTCTTCTGCCGCATCGAGGGCTATCCCGACTTCACCTACCACAAGGCGCCGGAGAAGCGCCGCGAGGTCGACCACTCCGGCTTCATCACCTGCGGCGACGTCGGCTATGTCGACGCCGACGGCTATGTGTTCCTCTGCGACCGCAAGCGCGACATGATCATCGCCGGCGGGGTCAACATCTATCCCGCCGAGATCGAGGCGGCGCTGCTGGCGCTTCCCCAGGTGCGCGACTGCGCGGTGTTCGGCATTCCCCATGCCGAGTTCGGCGAGAGCATCATGGCGGTGATCGAGCCGCAGCCCGGGGCCGAGATCGTGCCCGAGGCGCTGAAGGCGGAGCTCGCCACCCGCATCGCCGACTACAAGCTGCCGCGCCACATCGAGATCCGCCACGACCTGCCGCGCGAGGATTCCGGCAAGATCTTCAAGCGTCGCCTGCGCGATCCCTACTGGGCGGCGGCGGGGCGGACGATCTGAGGACGCGACATCGAGCGCTCCTTGTGAAGACGCGTCCTGATTGCGTCATGTCCGGGCTTGCCCGGCATGACGATGTGGTGCGATGCGTGCTCTGGAGGCTTGAGGAATTGGGGGCTCAGAACCCGAGCATGGCCCTGACATCCGCCGGGCTCGACCCTTGCGCCCGCAACGCCCGGAACCCCTCCGCCTGATCGCTCTTCGACAGCTTCCTCCCGTCCGGCCCGAGCACCAGCCGGTGGTGGCGATAGAGCGGCGCAGGCAGTCTGAGCAGATCCTGCAGCAGGCGATGCACGGCGGTGGCCTCGAACAGGTCCTCGCCCCGCACGACGTGGGTGACCTCCTGCAGCGCATCGTCGGTGACGACGGCGAGGTGGTAGCTGGTGCCAAGATCCTTGCGGGCGAGGACCACGTCGCCCCAGCGTTCGGGACGGGCCTCGACCGTCCGCGCCGGATCGCCATTCCCGTCCACTTCGATCCAGGTGAGCGGCCCGCCAAGGCGCGCCATGGCCGCGGCCATGTCCAGCCGCATGGCGTGAGGCTCGCCCGCGGCGATGCGGGAACGGCGCTCGGCCTCCGGCATCAGCCGGCCGTTTCCGGCGTAAAGCGGCGCGCCATCCGGATCGGTCGGCCAGGCCTTGCCTGTTGCCGCCGCCTTCGCCGCGGCCAACGCCTTCAGCTCCATCCGGCTCTCGAAGCTTGGATAGACGAGGCCCATCGCCTCCAGCCGGTCCAGCACGGCGCGATGGCCGCCCAGATACTCGGACTGGCGCCGGTATGGCGTCTCGAACGGCACGCCGAGCCAGCCGAGGTCTTCGATCATCGCCGCCTCGAACCCGGGACGGCAGCGCTCGCGATCGATGTCCTCGATGCGCAGCAGCAGCCGCCCGCCGAGGGCTGCCGCCATCCTCTCGTTCTCCAGCGCGCTATGGGCATGTCCGAGATGCAGCAAACCGTTCGGGCTCGGCGCGAAGCGCAGGACCGTAACGTCCGGTTTCGGATGGTGCATGGCGGCCATGGCTGAGCCTATGGTCGAGGGCGCGGAACGACGCAAGACGGGATGCGGATGCCAATCGAGACCGAACAAGATTTGGAGATGATGCTGGAAGCGCTCGCCGGGCAATGCCCGGTCATGGCGGCGCTTCATGCGGCACTGGGCGTCCCGCCCCTGCGCCGTCGTCCGGCAGGCTTCGAGGGCCTCGTCCACGTGGTCGTCTTCCAGCAGATCTCGACGCTGGCGGCACAGGCGATCTGGGCGCGGACGCGGGAGGTCCTCGGAACCATCACGCCGGAGAGGCTGGCGGCGGCCAGCGACGACGACTATCGCGCCTGCGGCCAGTCCCGTCCCAAGGTCCGCACGCTGCGCGCCGTCGCAATGGCGGTCCTCGACGGCACGCTCGACCTCGACACCCTGCCGATGATGAACGCCGAGGACGCCCATGCGGCCCTGATTGCAGTCAAGGGCATCGGCCCATGGACAGCGGACGTCTATCTCCTCACCTGTCTCGGCCATGGCGACGCCTGGCCGGCCGGCGACATCGCCCTTCAGGCCGCGGCGCAGGATGCCCTCGGCCTTGCCGCACGGCCGGACGCGAAGGCCATGCTCGCCATCGGCGAGCGCTGGCGGCCGCATCGCGCGGGAGCGGCGCGGCTGTTGTGGGCGCATTATGCCAAGCTGCGCGGCCGTGTCGCCGAGCCGGCCACGACCGCGTGACCGGCGTCGTCTTCGGGCTTCACAAGAGCGACACGATCCCCATAGTATCCGTCAGTGCCTGAAATTCGCGGCTCGCGAATCGCCGAGCTGCCCGATCGCAAGGAGTTCGTCTTGACGGTCGCCGTATCACCTGGGGCATTGCCGGTTTCGACCGCAATCTCCCCTGGTTCATGGCCGGCCCTGGTGCTCAACGCGGATTATCGCCCGCTGAGCTATTATCCCCTGTCGCTCTGGTCGTGGCAGGACACCATCAAGGCCGTCTTCCTGGATCGCGTCACAGTCGTCTCGACCTACGAGAAGGCGATTCATTCGCCGAGCTTCGAGATGCGCCTGCCGAGCGTCGTCTCGCTGAAGACCTATGTGAAGCCGTCGCGCAACCCGGCCTTCACCCGGTTCAACGTCTTCCTGCGCGACCGCTTCCGCTGCCAGTATTGCGGCCACGGCGAGGACCTGACCTTCGACCATCTGGTGCCGCGCTCCAAGGGTGGCCAGACCACCTGGGAGAACGTGCTGACGGCCTGCTCGCCCTGCAACCTGCGCAAGGGCTCGAAGACGCTGAGGGAATCGGGCATGCAGCTCGCCCAGCCGCCCTTCGCCCCGTCGGTGCAGGACCTGCACGCCAACGGCCGGCTGTTCCCGCCGAACTACCTGCACCAGAGCTGGATGGACTATCTCTACTGGGATACCGAGCTGGAGCCGTAGGACTCAGGCGCTCTCGCGCTGGCGGCTCGCCGCCGCCAGCGCCACGGCCGCCAGGGCGACCGAGATCAGCACGTTCCAGCCGGCCAGCGACAGGCCGAGAAAGCGCCAGGCGGCCACCGTGCAATCCGCCAGGGGCTTCGCGTTCTGCAGGCTGCGCAGGAGATCGCCGGGGGTCCGCGCGAGGGTCGTCGGCTGGGCGCAGGTCGTCGGGCCCTGCCAGAAGCCCCATTCGGCCCCGGCATGATAGGTGCCGAGACCGGCGCTCCAGATCATCAGACCGGCGAGGGCGACAAGTCCGAGGCGGACGACGGCGCCCGGCCAGCGCCGCCAGGCGGCCAGGGCCACGACGAGCGAGGCCGGGATCAGGATGTAATAGGGCACGCGCTGCTGCAGGCAGAGCGGGCAGGGCGGCAGCCCGACGACGAACTCGAAGAAGAAGGCGCCGAGGATCGTGCCGACCCCCGCCGCCGCCAGGAACAGCGCGCCAGAGAGCCAGGGACGGGATCGGATCGTCGCGACGAGCATCATGCCGACGGTTCTAGCCGCTCACGAGGTTCTGTCCAGAGCGCCGGCAATTCCGCATGGGTTTCGATTGACCCGGCCCGCCCCCTCGTCCATCACAAGACCATGAGTCCGGCTGATCCGATCGCCCGCCCCCGTCGCGGCGGCGCCTACAGCGTTCCGAACCTCCTCACCTACGGGCGGGTCCTCGCCGTGCCCCTCGTGGCGGCCTGCCTGTTCATCCAGGTCATCTATGAAGGCGGCATCTGGCTGCGCTGGGTCGCCCTCGGAATCTTTGTTGCCGCCGCGATCACCGACTATTTCGATGGCTATCTCGCCCGCGCCTGGTCGCAGCACTCGGCCATCGGCCGCATGCTCGACCCCATTGCCGACAAGCTGCTGGTCGGCATCGTGCTGCTGATGCTCGCCGCCGACGGAACCATTCTCGGCTGGTCGTTGTGGGCGGCGATGGTGATCCTCGCCCGCGAGATTCTCGTGTCGGGACTGAGGGAGTTCCTCGCGGAACTGCAGGTCTCGGTGCCGGTGACACAACTCGCCAAGTGGAAGACAGCGGTGCAGCTCGTCGCCGTCGGCTTCCTCATCGCGGGACCTGCGGGCGACCAGATCGTGCCGGGGGTTACGCCGGTCGGCATCGCGCTGCTCTGGTTCGCGGCGATCCTGACGCTCTATACGGGCTACGACTATTTCCGCGCCGGCGCCGGCCACCTCATCGAGGAGGACGAGCGGTGAAGATCCTCTATTTCGCCTGGGTGCGCGAACGGATCGGCCTGTCGTCCGAGGAGATCGACGTCCCGGCCGATGTCGTCACCGTCGCCGACCTCATCGACCACCTGATCGGACGGGGCGAGCACTACGCCCATGCCTTCGACAACCGGACAGTGATCCGCGCGGCGCTCGATCAAGTCCACGTGAAGCCCGACGCCCCGCTCGCCGGCGCCCGCGAGATCGCCTTCTTTCCGCCCATGACCGGCGGCTAGTTGCCGCGATGACAAGACCGGATCTGCCTTCCCCCCGAAAGGTCAGCCGCCGCCGCCTGTTCGGCATCTTCGCCTCGGTGCCGATCATCGGCGGGGCAGGCGGCGCCGCGGCCTACACCAGCCAGCCCTATTATTCCGGGCCGGTCAGCGACCATTTCGATGGCACGCGCTTCTTCGATCCCCATGGCGCGCCGCCAAAGGCCTTCATCGAGCTGCTGCGCTGGCAGTTCGGCGGCGACGAGCGGGCGCGCTGGCCGGACGAGTGGCCGCTCGAGCGCACCGACACGCCACCCGCCCGCGTCGATGGCGACACGCTGCGCGTGTCCTATGTCGGCCATGCCAGCGTCCTCCTGCAGACGCGCGGGCTCAACATCCTTCTCGATCCCGTCTGGTCGGACCGGGTCTCGCCGGTCTCCTTCGCCGGGCCGAAGCGGGTCAACCGCCCCGGCATCGCCTTCGAGGCGCTGCCGAAGATCGACCTCGTCCTCGTCAGTCACGGCCACTACGACCATCTCGACGTCGCGACCCTGTCGCGCCTCCACGCCGTCCACCAGCCGCGGGTCATCACGCCGCTCGGACACGACACCATCATGAAAGCGCACGATCCCGCTATTCGCGCCGAGGCGCATGACTGGGGCGACCGCATCGACATCGGCAACGGCATGGCGGTGCATCTGGCGCCGATGCGGCACTGGACGGCGCGCGGGCTGTTCGACCGCAACAAGGCCCTGTGGGCGGCCTTCGTCATCGAGACCCCGGCCGGGCTCATCTACCATGTCGGCGATACCGGCTATGGCAACGGCCATCATTTCCGCGAGGCGAAGAAGCGCTTCGGCGGGTTTCGCCTGGCCATCCTGCCGATCGGCGCCTACGAGCCGCGCTGGTTCATGCGTGACCAGCACATGAACCCCGAAGAGGCCGTACAGGTGATGATCGACTGCGGCGCCCGGCGCGCCATGGCGCACCACTGGGGAACGGTGCAGCTCACCAACGAGGGCATCGAGGCGCCGCGCATCGCCCTTGCCGCGGCGCTGGCCGAGCGCGGCATCGCGCCGGACCTGTTCCGCGCCATCCGGCCGGGAGAGGTCTGGGAACTGCCCGCGGCGGAAGCCTGATCCCTACTGGATCTGCAGGCCGCGCAGCAGCCGCTCGATATAGTCCATCTCGACCTGCGGGCGGTCCTGCTCGGAGAGACGGCGGCGCAGCTCTTCGAGGACGCGCTGGGCCCGCTGGGCAGCGCCCTCTCCGGCATTGGGAATGCGCACGTCGGAATTCTCGTTGGCCTCGCGGCCACGCGTCGGACGCCCCAACGGGTCGTATTCCTGATTGCCGGCCTGGCCGAGGCGGCCGGGCTGCCCCTGCGGCCCGCCCGGCTGGCCGGGACCCTGCCCCTGACCCTGACCTTCCTGCATCTGCTGGGCAAGGCCCTGGGCGCCGCGCTGAAGATTGCGCAGGGCGCGGCCCTGCGCATCGGTTGCGCCCTGGCCGTTGCCGCGGCCGAGCGCTTCCTCGGCCTCGCGCATGGCGCGGCCGGCATTGCCCATGCCCTCCTGCGCCTGGCGGCCGGCCTCGGACTGGCCCTGACCTTCGCCCTGACCTTGACCCTGGCCCTGCTGTCCAAGCTGCTCGCGCAGCTGGTCGAGGAGTTCGCGAAGCTGGCGCTGCGCGTCGCCGAGTTGGTCGAAAGCGGGCGGGCCCTCGCCCTCCTCATTGCCGGCGCCGGGCTGTTGCTGTCCCTGTTGGCCCTGCTGGCCGCGCTGACCCGGGCGCTGCTGCCCGCGCTCGGCGCGCCGTTGCTCCTGGTTACGGCGGAAGGTCTGGTCGCGCAGCTGCTGCTGGCGACGGATCATGTCGGCGAGGCGATCCAGCGGGCTCTCGCCCTGCTCGCCGCTTTCGCCCTGCTGTTGCTGCTGCTGCCGGCCGGCCTGGAGACCCTGCAGCATCTGCTGCAACTCCTGCATCAGGCGCTGCGCCTGGTCGCGGGCGCCACTGCGGGCGAGTTCCTCGATCCGGTTCAGCATGTCGCGCAGGTCCTGCGGACGAACCGAGCGCGTATTGGGGTCGCGTTGCGCCTGCTGCTGCTGGCGGCCGTCCTGGCGGTTGCGCATCGCCTGTTCGGTGAGTTCGCGCATCAGCCGGTCCATGGCCTGGCGGAGGTCCTGCGACAGCCGGCGGATCTCCTCCTCCGACGCGCCGCGCTCGATCGCCTGACGCAGCCTCTCGGCCGCCTGCGACACGGCCCGCTCGGCCTCGGAGACGTCACCGTCCTCCATGCGCACGGCGATGTCCCAGAGATAGGCGATGACGTCCCGAAGGGCGTCGTCATTGCGGGCGCGCACCAAGCGGAAATAGGCGGTCCTGAGGCCGAGATAGACCGGCGGCTCCATGCCGAACCGATCGGGCGCCGTGGTCAGCGCCTCGAGCGCCCGGGCGACCCGGGGCGCGGCATTGGCGTCCAACGCCAGGATGCGGCGCTGCTCGACGAGAGCCTGCGGAATGGGTTTGGAGAAGGTGCGCTGGGGGAGCGTTCCATAGACAGTGTCGGAGAAGCCCTCGTTGCCGGCATCGTCGAGCGCCCGCAGCTTCACGGCGACCTGCAGGCCGGCGAAGGGATGCTCGGCGAAGTCGCGCGAGGTCTGGCCGGCGCCCGACCGGGTGCGCGCCTGCGGCAGTGTCAGCGGCATGGGCGGCAGCTCGGCGAGCGGCCGGGCGCCTTCGCGCTGCAGGGCGACGGCGGAGGGGGCGAGCGACACAGTGGCCTCGGCTTCCTTCACGCCGTAGTCGTCCTCGACCTTGTAGGAGAGAACGAACTGGTTGCGCCGGTCGGTCTGCGGCTCGCGCTCGAAGGCAATGGTCGGCGCACGGTCGGCGATGGCCTCGAAGCGCCAGCTGAGCGGCGCGGCGCCCTTGCCCTGCACCGAGAGCGTGCCGTCCTGCGCCACGGTCCAGCGCGTCTCGGCGAGAGGACCCTGGGGGGCCGTCGCCGTCGCGGAGGGTCGCTCGGGGGCCGGGGCCGCGGCGACGCCGCCCTCCGGCTTCACATCCACCTCGGCGAGGCCGGCGACGCGCAGCGTCACGACCGAGCCGGTCGGCACGCGGAAGGTTTCCGTCTCGGCGCCAGCGGGCAACGGCTCGCCGGAGCGCCGCGTCGGCAGGATGACCGGAGGCCGTCCCGTATAGGACGGCGGCGTCACCCAAGCGTCGATCCGATAGGTGATGGGGACCGGCGGGGCGCGCCAGTCGAAGGCCGTCAGGAGCCGCGCCGTACGCTCGTCGCCGGCCAGAAAATAGGCGGGCACGATCAGCAGCAGGGCGAGCGCCCGGATCGCGTAGCGGTCAAGGCGGGCCATGCGCGGCGCGGGAAGGCCGGTGCGCAGCCGGCCGGCGGCTGCGGCGACGCGCGTGCGATGCTCCTGCCACAGGGCCGTCGCGAAGGGGTCGTCGCGGGTGGCGAGATTGTCGGCGAGCGCGGTGGCCGGGCGGTGGCCGCCGTCGGTTTCGCGGTCGATGCGACGCAGCGCGTCGTGATCGGTCGGCCGCCGGATGGTCAGCAGCGGCCAGGCTGCGCCAAACAAGAGGGCGAGAACGAAGAGAACACCGCCGAAGCGCGCCCAATAGGGCACGACCTGCCAGAAGCCGAGCCAGGAGACGGCGAGCACGCCGCCGAAAATGCCGAGGAAGAGAACGAGGCGCGGCCAGATACGCTCCCAGAGGAGGACCAGCCGCGCGCGATCGATCGCATGGCCGAGGGCGAGTTGGTGGTCGTTGGGGGCCTGCGGCCGATCCCTGTCCATGCCCTCGGTCAATATGCGCTCCGGGTCGGGGGTCTTCTGCACTGCACAGGCTAACACTGTGAAGTCGAAAAACCACCATTTCATGGCGGGCATCCGATCACGGATCGGTGCGCGGCGTCAGGCCCCGGCAACGACCTCGGCGAGCCGGGCGAGATCGACATTGGCGCCGCAGGCGAGCACGCCGACCCTCTCGCCGGACGACGGCGTGTAGGCGCCCGAGACGAGAGCGGCCAGTGCGGCTGCTCCGCCGGGTTCGCTGGCGGCGCGAAGCCCTAGCCACAGCCGCTTCTGGGCGTCGCGGATGGCATGGTCGGAGACCAGCACGACGCTGTCCACATAGCGCGCCGCAGTCTCGTGCACGCGGCCGAAGACGTTGCGGGCGCCGAGCGAGTCGGCGGCGATCGAATCGACCTCGACATCGACCGGGCCGCCGGCTGCAAGGGCGGCCTGGAGAGCCCGCGAGCCTTGCGGCTCGACGCCGACGACCTTCACCCGTCGCTCGAACCAGCGGGCGATGCCGGAAATGAGGCCGCCGCCGCCGACCGCGACCAGAACCGTGTCGAGGCCACCGGCGTCCTCCTCCCATTCGAGGCCGACCGTTCCCTGGCCGGCGATGGTCGGCCAGGCGTCATAGGCATGGACGGAGTGGGCGCCGGTCTCGGCCGCATAGGCCTCGCAGGCCGCCAGTGCGTCGGAATAGCGGGCGCCCCCGACGACGAGGTCCGCCCCCGTCTCGCGGATGCGGGCGATCTTGGCCGGCGAGGAGATCTCGGGCACGAAGATTCGGGCCGGAATGCCGAGGCTCGCGGCGGCGTGGGCGACTGCGATGCCGTGATTGCCGCCGGAGGCAGCGCAGACACCGGCCTTGGGCATGGTCCCGCCGAGCAGCGTGTTGAAGGCGCCGCGCGCCTTGAAGGTGCCGGTCACCTGCAGGAATTCGAGCTTCATCGCCACGGGGACAGGCGTGCCGAAGGTCACGGCGGAGAGCTGCATGGTCGGCGTGCGGCGGATGTGCCCGGCAATGCGGGCATGGGCGGCGCGGATATCGTCCGTGGTGATCATGGGGCGTCCTTCGCGAAAGCCGCGCACGGGACCCCGGATCGCCCGCCCCGGTCAAGCCCAGATGGCGACGGGCAGGCCATGCGCATCGCGGCCGGGCGGATCGGGGAAGGGACGCGCCGTGCCGGCATGCAGGCGCTGCGCGACGAGGGCGCATATGCAGGCGTCGAGGAAGTCGTCCCGTTTCGCGCCCGATTCGACGGACGAATCCAGGAACGCCGCCTCGAAGCCGAGTCGTTCCAGCAGGTCCCGCCGTTCCCTGAGGCCCTGAGGCGTCGATTTCGGGAACAGCATCGGCGCCTCGTCATTGGCGCGCCAGAAGGCCACTTCCGGATGGGTCTCGAAGACGACGAAGCCCAAGGCGCTGTCGCCACGCAACAGGAGGTCGATCTGCCTGATCTTCGGAAACAGGAAAAAGGCCTGCTTGGAGATCTTTCGCGGTGGATCGGAAGTCGCCTCGGCGAGGCGGCAGGCCTCGCCGTAGTCAGCGGCGTAGACCGCGCTGCGCGAAGGCACCGAGAAAACCGAAGACTTGCGGCCACCCAAGATGGCACGAGCGGCTCCTTCCGCGCCCCTACCACCGGGTCCGGCCCGCTCGGGAAGGCCGATGGGCATGTCGACGGCGATTTTTTCCACACCCGTGGTCAGTTCGGCAAAGTTGCGCGTTATCGTGACGCATGGCGTCAACGGACCTGTCGCTGCGATGGTCACCGCGATCCAGCCGGCGGGGCACCCGTCGACGCCGCGCACCAAAGGCCGCTCCCTGCCGGGGATGGGCGTCACCTCGTTCGGGATGGGCATGATCCGCCTCCTGCGTCGCCTCGTCCTCGTCGCCGCCGTGCTGGCCGTGCTGCCGCTCGTGCTGGCCCTCCTCTATACGGTCGTCACGCCGATCTCGACGCGCATGATCTGGCGCACCGTCACGCTGCAGGGCTACACGCGCACCATCGTTCCGATCACCGAGGTCGCCCGCGCCGTGCCGGCCGTGCTGGTCGCCTCGGAAGACGCCCGGTTCTGCAGCCATCGCGGCGTCGACTGGCGCGAACTCAGGGCGGTGATCGAGGACGAGGAGGGCCCCTCGCGCGGCGCCTCGACCCTGCCGATGCAGGTCGCCCGCAACCTCTTCCTCTGGCAGGGCGACACCGGCATCACCGCCATGCTGCGCAAGGGCCTGGAGATTCCGCTGGCGCTGATGATCGATCTCGTCTGGTCGAAGCGGCGGATGATGGAAATTTACCTCAACATCGCAGAGTGGGGGCCGGGCGGCGAGTTCGGCATCGAGGCCGGCGCGAGGCGCGCTTTCGGCAAGCCGGCCAGCCGCCTGACCATGAGCGAGGCGGCGATCCTCGTCTCCATCCTGCCGAACCCGCTCCGCCGCGACGCCCGCGCGCCGGGGACGGGCGTCCGGCGCAAGGCCGCCGTCATCGCCCGTCGCGCCGGCTCGGCCAATCTCGGGTGTCTGCGGATGACGCCGTCCTGATTCTCGCGGGTGGACGCAGGGCCGGTACCGCGCTTCTAATCGGCCTCATGCGCCTCGCCCTCATCCTGTCCGTGACCTGCCTGCTGCTCGCGCCCGGCGCGGCCGCCATGGCGCAGGCTCCGACCCCACCCGACACCGCCCAGTTGGAGCGGGCGGTCGGGGCATGGGAACTGTCCAATCCGGCCGGCAGCCGCAAGTGCGCCGTCACGTTCAGGCCTGAGCGATCGGGTCCGGGCCGCGCCGTGGCGCTTGCCGAGGGCTGCGCGGAGACCTTTCCGGCGGTCGGCGCCGTGGTCGCCTGGACCATTGCGCCGAACGGGGCGATCCGCTGGCTCGACCGCGCGGGACAGCCGGTTTTCGACTTCGAGGAGACGGAGGTCGGCATCTTCGAATCGCTCAGGCAGGGCGACTCGACCGTCTATTTCCTCACCAGCCTCACGCTTGCCGGGAAGGCGCTCCCGACCGCCGACGAACTCCTGGGTGGCTGGAACCTCGGCCAGCCGCGCGGCCGGGCCCTGTGCGCGCTGACGCTCAAGCAGGAGCTCGCGGCCGGCGCGGGGGCCCTTGAGCAGCGCTTCGCCATCGAGATCGGGGCGGGATGCGAACGGTCGATCCTGGCGCTCGGCCTGGCGCACTGGCGGCTGGAGCGTGAGCTTCTGGTCCTCGGCGGACAGGCGGGCACCCTGTCGTTCAAGCGCGAGGAGGACGGCCGCTGGAGCAAGACCCCGGCCGACAACCGGCCGCTGGTCCTCGCAAGGCCCTGATCCCGCTGGCCCATACCGCCCGAATTGGGGAGTGGCATTCGGCCCGACAATTTCGTCCACTGAAACGGTGCTTCGTCCGCGGTCCGATGCGGGCGCCCCTGGAGGACATGCGATGACAGCTGCGGCCGCCGACGCCTCGGTACGGGTGGAGAGGGACGGCGCCGTCGCCACCCTCGTCCTCAACGAGCCGAAATCGATGAACGCCATGTCCGCCGGCATCAAGGCGGGCATCGAGGACAGTCTGCCGGGACTGCTCGCCGATCCCGAGGTGCGCGCCATCGTCATCACCGGAACGGGCAAGGCTTTCTGCGCCGGCGGCGACATCCGCTCCATGGATGATCGCGGCACGCTCTCGGTGAAAACCCGGATGACGCGCACCTACCGGTGGCTCATTCCGCTGCTGACCGCCGACAAGCCGATCATCTGCGCCGTGAACGGCGCTGCCGCAGGCGCCGGCCTGTCGCTGGCGCTCACCGGCGACATCATCCTCGCCTCGCGCGATGCCCGCTTCAAGGCGGGGTTTCCGGGCCTCGGAGCGGCGGCCGATCTCGGCCTCGCCTATACGCTGCCGCGCGCCATCGGCTACCAGCGCGCCAGCGACATCCTGCTGACCAACCGCGAGGTGTCCGCCGAGGAAGCCCATGCCATGGGCCTCGTCGCCAGATTGACCGAGCCGGAAGCGCTGATGGTGACGGCCATGGAGACCGCCCGGGCGCTCGCGGCCGGTCCGACCATTTCGCTGGCGCTGACCAAGCGGCTGCTGCGCCGGTCCTATGAGCTGCCGATCGAGGGCTTTCTCGAGTTCGAGGCCATGTCGCAGGTCGTCGCCTTCGGCAGCGCCGATTTCGCCGAGGGCGTCGCCGCTTTCAAGGGCAAGCGCAAGCCGGACTTCCGCGGCCGCTGACCGGCGCGCCGCCAAACAAGAAGACGAGCGAGAGGGAGAGACCCATGACGACGATGTTCAAGGACGGGCTTCTGAGCGGCAAGCGCATCCTGGTGACCGGCGGCGGCACCGGGCTCGGCAAGGAGATGGCCGAGGACTACCTGCGCCTCGGCGCGACCGTTCATATCTGCGGCCGCCGCAAGGGCGTGCTCGACGATACCGCAAGGGAACTGATGGACCGTCGCGGCGGCAAGGTCATCACCCATTCCGTCGATATCCGCGTGGCACAGGCCGTCGACGAGATGATCGAGGAGATCTTCACGGCAGGGCCTCTCACCGGCCTCGTCAACAACGCGGCCGGCAACTTCGTCAGTCCGACCAAGGACCTGTCGCCGCGCGGTTTCGATGCCATCGCCGGCATCGTCTTCCACGGCTCGTTCTATGTGACGCTGGCCTGCGGCAAGCGCTGGATCGCCGGCGGGCACAAGGCCTCCGTCATCTCCATCCTGACCACCTGGGTGTGGAACGGCGGGCCGTTCACCGTGCCCTCCGCCATGTCCAAGGCCGGCATCAACGTCATGACCCAGTCGCTGGCCGCCGAGTGGGGCCGCTACGGCATCCGCCTCAACTGCATCGCGCCCGGCCCCTTCCCGACCAAGGGCGCGTGGGAGCGGCTCAATCCCGGCCTCGCCGCCGAGGAGGACAGGGGCCGCGAGGGCAGCCCCATGGGCCGCAACGGCGAGATGCACGAGCTGAAGAACCTCGCCACCTTCCTGATGGCCGATGGCTGCGAATATCTGACCGGCCAGACCATCGCCATCGACGGCGCGCGCTACAACGCCACCGGCGGCAACTTCTACAACCTGTCGAAGCTGTCGGATGCGGAATGGCAGGCGATGAGCGACATGATCCGCGCGGCCAACGAGAAGGACCGCGCCAGCCGGACCGCATGACCCGGCAGGCTGAAGCGCGTCAGGACAGACGGCGCGCTTTGTGATGTTATCCGAACGGATTCCGGGACGCTCTGGCGCTCCGTGGTGATCAGGAACCCGACATGCCTTCGTTCGAACCCGTCATCGCGCTGTCGCGCGGCCTCGAAATCCTCCGCGTGCTCAATGCCGAGCGCCGCTCGACCGTCGGCTCGCTGCACAAGGCGACGGGCCTCAACAAGGCGACCATCGTGCGCATGCTGGAGACCCTCGAACACGAGGGCTATGTGATGCGCGACGCCGATCGCACCGAGTATCTGCCGACCGGCCGCTGCCTGCTGCTCTCCCACGGCTACGACCAGCACCTGTGGATCGGCGGGGTTGCCGAACCGATCATGCACGAGTTCCGCAAGCAGATCGGCTGGCCCTCGGACATCGCCATCTTCGACCGCGACGCCATGATCGTGGCGCAGACGACGCGCGAACCGGGCTCGATGCTGTTTTCGCGGCGGCCGGGCTTCCGCTTTCCGCTGCTCTCCACCTCCATGGGCCGGGCCTATCTCGCCTTCTGCCCGCCGGAGCAGCAGGAGCGCATCACCGCCCTGCTCGCCGCCATTCCGGGCAAGTCGACCGATCTCGCGCGACAGCCGAAGAAGCTCGCCCAACTGCTCGCCGACGTCAGGGAGAAGGGCTATGCACTGATGGACGAGTCCTACAGCCAGCACGTTTTCGAGGGCCGGGTCTGGGCCATGGGCGTTCCCGTCCGCGACGGCGACGAGGTTTTCGCCTCGATCAACATCATGATGCTGCACGGGGTCATCTCGGTGGCGGACGCGGTGAAGGACTTCCTCGGTCCCCTGCAGGACACCGCGACCCAGATCGCATCCGCGCTGACCGACAAGTTCCGCGCGACGCTGTGGGCGCCGAGCGGCGCGAAGGCCGACTAGCCGAAGGGCAGAGGTGCCTTGGCGATTTCATCGATTGAAACACGGTTTCACGCATTTGACGGCCGTCGAAGGTCATGAGACCCTCGGGGCGGGTCCGGACCCTCCGCGCTGGAACGCCCGCAACGACCAGAACAGGGGCGGCAGCGCGGGGCCTGGAACCTCACAAGAGACGCACCGTCCAGAGGAAACGACCATGCCCTTTCTGATCACCCGCCGCGGCCTGCTGGCCGCCGGCGCCGCAGTTCCATTGGCAGCCCCGCGAATCGGCCAGGCACAGGCCTCCACCTGGCCCAACAAACTCGTGAAGATCATGTGCGCCTTCCCGGCCGGGGGCATCACCGACGCCTATGCCCGTGCCTATGGCGACTACATCCAGCAGAAGACCGGGCAGACGGTGGTCGTCGAGAACCGCGTCGGCGCGGGCGGCAGCATCGCGGCGCAGGCCCTGAAGAGTGCGCCGGACGACGGCCACACGCTGATGATCACCATTTCCTCGACCATGCTCGGCAACCGGGTCATGTTCAAGAACCTGCCCTACGACCCCGACAAGGACTTCTCCTTCCTCGCCATCATGTCGACGGGCCACCTGCCGCTGGTCGCCCAGAAGTCGACGGGTGCGAAGTCCATCGCCGAGTTCGTCGACTATGCGAAGAAGAACCGCACGAGCTTCGGCTCCTATGCGGCCGGCTCCTTCGCCCACATCGTCGGCGCCGAGCTGAACCGGCGCTTCAACCTCGACATGACCATCGTCCACTACCGGGGCGAGGCGCCTATGTGGCAGGACCTCCTCACCGGCAGTAGCCAGGTGGCGATGGGCAGCTACACCGCGTCGAAGGGCGTGCTGGACACCGGCGCGGGGACGGCGATCGCCGTTCCGACGACGCGGCGCATGAAGACGCTTCCCGACGTTCCGACCTATGCCGAGCAGGGCCTGACCGACAAGGTCTTCGACCTGATGAGCTGGGCGGGGTTCTTCGGCAAGGCCTCCATGCCGCCGGAGATGGTGCAGCAGATCTCCGACCTGATGGTGGAGGCCGGCAAGACCGAGCGGATCCAGCGGCTCACCGCCACCTTCGGCATCGACGACGCCGCGCAGGATCACAAATTCTTCCGCCACATCTACGAGACGCAAGGGCCGATCTGGCTCGAGCACGTCAACAAGCTCGGCATCACGCCGAGCTGATCCGTCACGGCGCCGGTCCGGGGTCGCCTCAGGCGACCTCGGCGAGGCCGTTGTTCAGAACGACGATGTCGCGTTCGACGACGCGGGCGCGGAAGGAGACCGTCGATCCGCTGCGCCAGATCTCGGTGCGGATGGTCTCGCCGGGCAGAACGGGCGCCGAGAAGCGCACGTTGAACCGCCTCAGGCGCGCCGGATCATTGCCGCAGCAGGCCTTCAGGACGGCGCGGCCGGCGACCGCATAGGTGCAGAGGCCATGCAGGATCGGCCGCTCGAAGCCGGCGACCGCCGCGACGTCCGGATCGGCGTGCAGAGGATTGTCGTCGCCCGACAGGCGGTAGATCAGCGCCGCCTGCGGCAGGGTCTTCAGATTCACGGTCTCGTCGGGCGCCCGGTCGGGCAGCGCATGCGGTTCCGGCGACGGCCCGGACGGGCCGCCGAAGCCGCCCTCGCCGCGAATGAAGGTGGTCGAGGTGAGGGTCGCCAGCAGGTCGCCGCTCGCCTTGTCGATGACGTCGCGGTCGGAATAGAGCAGCGCGCCCTTGCCGGGGCCCTTGTCGACGATCTCGGTGACGCGGGTCCGGCCGATGACCGTGCCGCTCGCCGGCAGCGGCTTGTGGATGACGAGGCCCTGCTCTCCATGCAGGATCTTGCGCCAGTCGACGCCGGTCTGCGGGTCCTTCAGCCAGAAGCCGGGATAGCCGAGCACCACGGCCATGGTCGGCAGGGCCTTCAGCCCGTCCTCATAGACGAAGGGCAGTTCGCTGCGGTCCATGGGGTCCGCGCCGCAGCCGACTCCAAGGGCATAGAGGATCGTGTCCTTCGCCTCGTAGCGATGCTCGAGATCGGGGAAATGCCAGTTCTTCAGCTTCTGGTAGTCGATGGCCATGGCGTGTCCTCGTGCCGTCGCTGCGATCACAGCGACCGGGCGACGATCTCCTTCATGATCTCGGTGGTGCCGGCATAGATGCGCTGGATGCGGCTGTCGGCATAGGCGCGGGCGATCGGATACTCCCACATGAAGCCGTAACCGCCGTGAAGCTGCAGACAGGTGTCGACGACGCGGCCCTGCAGCTCGGTCAGCCACCACTTGGCCATGGCCGCGGTGGTGATGTCGAGTTCGCCGCGCAGGAACTTGCTGATGCAGTCGTCGAGGAAGACCCGGGCGACCGTCACCTCGGTCTTCACCTCGGCGAGCTTGAAGCGGGTGTTCTGGAACTCGGCGATGGCCTTGCCGAAGGCCTTGCGTTCGCGGGTGTAGTCGATGGTCCACCTAAGCGCCGATTCCATCACCGCCACGGCGCTGATCGCCACCAGCAGCCTCTCGCGCGGCAGTTCGTTCATGAGGTAGGCGAAGCCGCGCCCCTCCTCGCCGATCATGTTGGTGGCGGGCACCCGGACATTGTCGAAGAACAGTTCGGAGGTGTCCTGCGCCTTGAGGCCGATCTTCTCGAGGTTGCGGCCGCGCGAGAACCCCTCGCGCGTCGCCTCGACAATGATGAGGCTCACGCCCTTGGCGCCCGCCTTGGGGTCGGTCTTGCAGGCCACGATGATGAAATCGGCGAGCTGGCCGTTGGTGATGAAGGTCTTCTGGCCGTTGACGACATAGTGGTTGCCGTCGCGGATCGCCGTCGTCTTGATGCCCTGCAGGTCGGAGCCGGCCGCCGGCTCGGTCATGGCGATGGCGCCGATGGCCTCGCCCGAGGCCATCTTCGGCAGCCACTCGCGCTTCAGGTCCTCGGAGGCATTGTTGAGGATGTAGGGGGCGACGATGTCGGAGTGCAGGCGGAAGCCCGGGCCGGTGAAGACATGGCCCATCATTTCCTCGATCATGATGGCGCTGGTGAGGAAGTCGGCGCCGCCGCCGCCGTACTCGACGGGAATGTTGGTGAGGAGCATGCCGGCGGCTCCCGCCTTCAGCCAGGCCTCGCGGTCGACGACGCCCTCCTTCTCCCAGCGGGCATGATGCGGCGCGATCTCCTCGGCGATGAATCGGCGGCAGGCCTCGCGGAACAGGTGGTGCTCTTCCTGATAGTAGGCGGCGGTCGCGCTCATGGTGCGCATCTCCTCGTGGGGTCGCGGTCGCTGGACGCCGCGGCTCGCCTCTATCCTAAGACAGGCGTTTCGGCGAATGAAACGGGATTTCGTTCAATTGACGGAGGGACTATGGTGCAGGCAGCTTCGCCGTGATCGGCGGAACCCGTCGCGGCGCCATCGAAAGGCGGGCCGGACACCGGATGAGAAGGGTTGAGGACATGGCAGGGTCAGGGGCGCTGGACGGCAAGGTCGTCATCGTCACGGGAGCCGGCCGCGGCATCGGCCGCGAGATCGCGCTGACGGCGGCGGTCGAGGGCGCGAAGGTGGTGGTCAACGACCTCGGCGGCGCCGCCGACGGCTCGGGCGCCAGCGCCACGCCGGCCGAGGAGGTGGTCGAGGAGATCCGCAAGAAGGGCGGTCAGGCTGTCGCCAGTTTCGACAGCGTCGCCGAGCCGGCCTCGGCCAACGCCATCGTCAAGACGGCGGTGGACGCCTTCGGCGGCCTCGATGCGGTCATCAACAATGCCGGCATCCTGCGCGACGCCATCTTCCACAAGATGAGCGTCGCGGACTTTGAACTGGTCATCAAGGTGCACCTGATGGGCACCTTCTACGTCTCCCATGCCGCGGCGCGCATCTTCCGCGAACAGACCAGCGGCGCCTTCGTGCATTTCACCTCGACCTCGGGTCTCATCGGCAACTACGGCCAGGCCAATTACGCCGCTGCAAAGCTCGGCATCGTCGGCCTGTCGAAGTCGATCGCCCTCGACATGGCGCGCTTCAACGTGCGCTCCAACTGCGTCTCGCCCTTCGCCTGGAGCCGCCTCATCGGCACCATCCCGACGGAGACGGAGGCGGAGAAGGCGCGCGTCGCCCGCATGCAGGCCATGGGGCCGGAGAAGATCGCCCCGCTGTCCGCCTTCCTCGCCTCCGATCGGGCGAAGGACGTCACCGGCCAGATCTTCGCGGTGCGCATGAACGAGATTTTCCTGATGGGCCAGTCGCGCCCGATCCGCTCCATCCATCGCGAGGCGGGGTGGACCTGCGACAGTCTCGCCAGCCACGGCATGCCGGCGCTGAAGTCGTCCTTCTATCCGCTGGACCGCTCGGCCGACATCTTCTCGTGGGATCCGGTGTGAGCCCGGCGGCCAAGGAAACGACGATATGACCTTCGGAATTCTCGCCTTCGGGGCCTATATCCCGCGCCTGCGTCTGCAACGCAAAGCCATCGCCGACGCCCATGGCTGGTTCAATGCCGCCCTCAAGGGCCAGGGCCGCGGCGAACGCGCCATCGCCAACTGGGACGAGGACGCCGTCACCATGGCGGTGGAGGCGGCCCGCGACTGCCTGGCCGGCCAGGACGCGACCCGTGTCGAGGCTGTGCAGATGGCCTCGACCACCTTCCCCTTCCTCGACCGGCTGAATTCCGGCGTTGTCGCCGAGGCGCTGAATCTCGGCCAGGACATCGGCGCCAGCGATGCCGGCCAGACCCAGCGCGCCGCGACCTCGGCACTGATGTCGGCGCTGCGCGGCGGGCCGGCGACCCTCCTCGTCGCCGCCGAGAAGCGGCCAGTGAAGGCGGCGAGCCCGATGGAGATGACGGCCGGCGACGGCGCCGCCGCCCTGCTCGTCGGCGAAGGCCGGCCGGTTGCGACGCTCCTTGCCTCCGCGACGCGCACGACGGACTTCGTCGACCACTACCGCACGCCGGAATCGGAGTTCGACTACCAGTGGGAGGAGCGCTGGATCCGGGACGCGGGCTACATGCCGCTGGTGCCGCCGGTCATCAAGGCCTGCCTTGCCAAGGCCGGCGTCGCGCCTGACCAGGTGACCCGCTTCTGCATGCCGGCCGTCCTCGCCAAGGTCGCCAATACCGTGGCCAAGGCCGCCGGCATTGCCGATGCGGCGGTCGCCGACAACCTCCACGCCGTCTGCGGCGAGACGGGCGCCGCCCATCCCCTCGTCATGCTGGTGGCAGCGCTGGAGGAGGCGAAGCCCGGCGAGAAGATCATGGTCGTCGGCTTCGGCCAGGGCGCCGACGTGCTGCTCTTCGAGGTCACCGACGCCATCGCCGACTTGTCCGCCAGGCTCGGGGTGAAGGGCCATCTCGCCCGCCGCCGCGAGGAGACCAACTATTCGAAGTTCCTCGCCTTCAACGACACCATCGAGCTGGAGCGCGGCATGCGCGCCGAGGCCGACAAGCAGACCGCCCTCTCGGCGCTGTGGCGCAACCGGGCGACGGTCACCTCCTTCGTCGGCGGCAAGTGCGCGAAATGCGGAACGCTGCAGTTCCCCAAGACGCGCGTTTGCGTCAACCCGAACTGCACCGCCGTCGACACGCAGGAGCCGGAGCCCTTCGCGGCCAAGACGGGCAGGATCAACTCCTACACCGCCGACCGCCTGACCTATTCGCCCGATCCGCCGGCCTGCTACGGCATGATCCAGTTCGAGGAGGGCGGGCGCTGGATGATGGACTTCACCGACGTGGACGAGAAGGATCTCGCCGTCGGCAATCCGATGCGCATGATGTTCCGCGTCAAGGACATCGACAGCCAGCGCGGTTTCCGCCGCTATTTCTGGAAGGCGGCCCCGGCCGCCGAAGCTCAATCCTCTGGGAGGGCCTGACCATGGCCAAGGGCATTCGCGACAAGGTCGCCATTCTCGGCATGGGCTGCTCGAAGTTCGGCGAGCGCTGGGACATGAACGCCGAGGACCTGATGGTCGAGGCCTATACCGAGGCGCTCGGCGACGCCGGCATCGAGACGAAACAGATCGACGCCGCCTGGCTCGGCACCGCCATCGAGGAGCAGCATGTCGGCAAGTCCGCCGTGCCGCTCGCCGTCGCCCTGCGACTGCCCTACATCCCGGTGACGCGGGTGGAAAACTTCTGCGCCACCGGCACGGAAGCCTTCCGCGGCGCGGTCTATGCCGTCGCCTCCGGGGCGGCCGACATCGCCCTCGCGCTCGGGGTCGAGAAGCTGAAAGACACCGGTTATGGCGGCCTGCCGCAGCGCGGGCGTGGCACGCTCCCCAACATGACCTGGCCGAATGCCTCGGCACCCGGCTATTTCGCCCAGCTCGCCGCCGCCTACCGCGCCAAGCACGGCTCGGCACCGGAGGATCTGAAGCGCGCCATGGCCCATGTCTCGGTGAAGAGCCACGACAATGGCGGCCGCAATGCCAAGGCGCACCTCAGGAACAAGATCACCATCGATACCGTGCTGAACTCGCCGATGATCGCCGAGCCGCTGGGTCTCTACGACTGCTGCGGCGTGTCGGACGGGGCGGCCTGCGCCATCGTGACGACGCCGGAGATCGCCCGCAGCCTCGGCAAGAAGGACCTCGTCTCGGTGAAGGCGCTGCAGGTCTCCGTATCGAACGGCACCGAGGCCCAGCACAATTCCTGGGACGGCAGCTACTTCGCCACCACCCGGATCGCCGCCACCCGCGCCTACCAGGAGGCCGGCATCGAGAAGCCGCGCGAGGAGATCAGCCTGATCGAGGTGCACGACTGCTTCTCGGTGACGGAACTCGTCACCATGGAGGATCTGCACATCTCCGCCGAGGGCCGGGCGATCCACGACATCCTCGACGGCTTCTACGACGCGGACGGCACCATTCCCTGCCAGATCGACGGCGGCCTGAAGTGCTTCGGCCATCCCATCGGCGCCTCGGGACTGAGGATGATCTACGAGATGTACCTGCAGATGCAGGGCCGGGCCGGCGAGCGGCAGCGCCAGGACATGCCGCGGCTGGGGCTGACCCACAATCTCGGCGGTTTCCCGCACCAGAACGTCTGCTCGATCTCGATCGTCGGACGCTACGACGGCTGAACCAGCGGTCACGCCTCAAGGCGGAAGGGCGCCGGAAACGGCGCCCATTGGCTTTTCCTAGACCCCGATGCCGAGGGATGGCAGCTTCAGCCCCTTCTCGCGGGCGCAGTCGATGGCGATGTCGTAGCCGGCATCGGCATGGCGCATGACGCCTGTGCCGGGATCGTTCCACAGCACGCGGTAGAGCCTTGCCGCTGCTTCCGCCGTGCCGTCGGCGACGATGACGACCCCCGCATGCTGGGAATAGCCCATGCCGACGCCGCCGCCGTGGTGCAGCGACACCCAGGTGGCGCCGGAGGCGGTGTTGAGCAGGGCGTTGAGCAGCGGCCAGTCGGAGACCGCGTCCGAGCCGTCCTTCATCGCCTCGGTCTCGCGGTTGGGGGACGCAACCGAGCCGGAATCGAGATGGTCGCGGCCGATGACGATGGGGCCGATCTCGCCCCTCGCCACCATCTCGTTGAAGGCGAGGCCGAGGCGGTGGCGGTCGCCGAGGCCGACCCAGCAGATGCGCGCCGGCAGGCCCTGGAACTGGATGCGCTCTTTCGCCATGTCGAGCCAGTTGTGCAGGTGCGGATCGTCGGGGATCAGCTCCTTCACCTTGGCATCCGTCTTGGTGATGTCGTCGGGATTGCCGGTGAGGGATGCCCAGCGGAACGGGCCTATGCCGCGGCAGAACAGCGGACGGATATAGGCCGGCACGAAGCCGGGGAAGTCGAAGGCGTCGGCGACACCCATGTCCTTCGCCATCTGGCGGATGTTGTTGCCGTAGTCGAGGGTCGGAACGCCCATGCGGTGGAAGTCGAGCATGGCCTGCACGTGAACCGCCATGGACTGCTTGGCGGCGACCTCGACCGACTTCGGATTGCGCTCGCGCGCCTCCTCCCACTGGGCGAGCGTCCAGCCGGCCGGCAGGTAGCCATTGATCGGGTCGTGGGCGGAGGTCTGGTCAGTGACGACATCCGGGCGGATGCCGCGCGCCACCATCTCGGGGAAGATCTCGGCGGCGTTGCCGAGCAGGCCGACGGAGATGGCCTTGCCGGCCTTGTGGGAGCGGTCGACGATCTCCAGCGCCTCGTCGATGGTCCTCGCCTCGGCGTCGAGATAGCGGGTGCGCAGCCGCATCTCGATGCGGCTCGGCTGGCATTCCACCGCTATCATCGAGGCCCCGGCCATGGTGGCGGCCAGCGGCTGGGCGCCGCCCATGCCGCCGAGGCCTCCGGTGAGGATCCACTTGCCCCGGAGCGAACCGCCGAAATGGCGACGGGCCACTTCCGCGAAGGTCTCGTAGGTGCCCTGCACGATGCCCTGGCTGCCGATGTAGATCCAGGAACCGGCGGTCATCTGGCCGTACATCATCAGCCCGAGCTTATCGAGGTGGTGGAAATGGTCCCAGTTGGCCCAGCCGGGAACGAGATTGGAATTGGCGATGAGGACGCGCGGCGCGTCCGCATGGGTGCGGAAGATGCCGACCGGCTTGCCGGACTGGACGAGGAGCGTCTCGTCGGGATCGAGCGAGCGGAGCGAGGCGACGATCCTGTCGAAGCTCTCCCAGTCACGGGCGGCGCGGCCGATGCCGCCATAGACGACGAGCTCGTTTGGCCGCTCGGCGACGTCGGGGTCAAGATTGTTCATCAGCATGCGGAGCGCCGCCTCGGCGCCCCAGGTCTTGGCAGACATCTCAAGGCCATGAGGGGCGCGGATCAGGCGCGAATTGTCCAGACGGGTCGCCATGTCAGGCCTCCAGGTCAGCAGCCGCTTTCAGAATGGCCGAGACGATGCGGTCGAGCACGCCTTCCGTCTTCGTCACCACGTGCTCGTCATAGGTCCAGGGCGGCGCTTCCGCCATGTAGGCGGACTGCGCCAGCTCCATCTGCACGGCGTGGACCCGGCGCTCCGGAGCGCCGTAGTGGCGGGTAATCCAGCCGCCCTTGAAGCGTCCGTCGGCGATGAAGGTCATGCCGGAGGCTTCCGCCTCGCGGATGGCTGCGTCGCGAAGAGCGGGAGCGCAGGAGGTGCCGCCATTGGTGCCGATGTTGAACACCGGCAGCGTGCCCGGGAAGAGGTTCGGGACCATCGAGCGGATGGAATGGCAATCGTAGAGCACGCAATAGCCGTGGCGGATGCGGGTCGCCTCGATCGCTGCAGCCATGGCGGCATGGAAGGGCGCGAAATAGACGCGCTTGCGCCGGCCAATCTCGGCAGGCCCCGGCTCGCGGCCCTTGCGATAGATCGGCTCGGCATCGAAGGTCGTGGCGGGGCAGAGCGTCGTGGTGTTCTGCCCCGGATAGAGCGAGACGCCGGACGGGTCGCGGTTCACGTCGATCACATAACGCGACAGGGTCTGTCGCACGACGGTCGCGCCGGTGCGGCGGGCGATACCCTCGTAGAGCCGGTCGATCCACCAGTCGGTGTCGGGCACGGAGCGGCCGAGGTCGTTGAGCTCCACCGAGACCTCCGGCGGGATCATGGTGCCGACATGGGGCTGGCCGAGGACGAGCGGGCCATCGCCCGGAATCACGGTGACGGGTGTCATGGTCATTCTCCGAACAGCCGCTCGACGACGTGGCCGAAGGGCGTCGTCAGCCCGCCCGTGGCGACGAGCGCCGCGGCGCGCTCCATCTCCGCGGAGAGGGGACGATCAGCGTCCAGCACCGGGGCGATGGCGCGGATGGCGGCATGGGCCTTCGCGAGCAGTGGGCTCGTTTCGAGGGGCGCGCGCATGTCGACCCCTTGAGCCGCCATCAGCGCCTCGATGCCGATGATGCGGCAGAGGTTCTCCGCCATGGGTCCGAGACGGCGCGCGCCGTGGGTCGCCATGGAGACGTGATCCTCCTGGTTGGCGGAGGTCGGGATGGTGTCGGTGACGGCGGGCGCCGCCCTCTGGCGGTTCTCCGAGGCGAGCGCGGCGCTCGCGACTTCGGCGATCATGAAGCCGGAATTGAGGCCCGGCTCGCGGACGAGAAAGGCCGGCAGGCCCGAGAGGACCGGGTCCACCAGCATGGCGCAGCGCCGCTGTGCGAGATTGCCGACCTCGCAGGCGGCAAGGGCCAGCATGTCGGCAGCGAAGGCCACCGGCTCGGCGTGGAAATTGCCCCCCGAGAGCACGTCGCCATTGTCGGCCATGACGAGCGGATTGTCGGTGACCCCGTTCGCCTCGTGCAGGAGCATGGACTGGGCCGAACGGATGACGTCCAGGGCCGCACCCATCACCTGCGGCTGGCAGCGGATGGAATAGGGGTCCTGGACGCGGGGATCGTCGGCGAGGTGCGAGCGGCGGATGACACTGCCCTCCATCAGCGCGCGCAGCACCGCCGCCACGGCGATCTGTCCCGGCTGGCCGCGCAACGCGTGGATCCGCGCGTCGAAGGGCGTGTCGGAGCCGGCGATGGCGTCCGTCGAGAGCGCTCCAGTAACGAGGGCGGCGGCGAAGGCGTTCTCGATGAGGAAGAGCCCCTGCAACGCAAGCGCGGTGGAGACCTGCGTGCCGTTGAGCAGGGCGAGGCCCTCCTTCGGACCGAGCACGACGGGCGCGAGGCGGGCCTTCGCTAATGCCTCGCCGCCGGCCATGCGGCTGCCGCGCCACACCGCCTCGCCTTCGCCGATCAGCACCGCCGCCATATGGGCGAGCGGGGCGAGGTCGCCGGAGGCGCCGACCGACCCTTGCGCCGGGATGACCGGCAGCACGCCTTCCCGGAGCATGGCGACGAGGAGGTCGACGGTCGCCGGCTGCACGCCCGAGGCGCCATGGGCGAGGCTCGCCGCCTTCAGCGCCAGGACGAGGCGGACGATCGGCTCTTCCAGCGGTTGTCCGACACCCGCCTGGTGCGAGCGGACGATATTGACCTGCAGCTGCGCCAGCTTCTCGGAGGGAATGCGGACGCTGGCGAGCTTGCCGAAGCCGGTATTGACGCCATAGACGGCGTCGTTGCCGCGCGCCTTGGCCATCAGGAGGTCGTGGCCCGTCTCGATGGCCCCGCGTGTGGCGGGGTCGAGAGCCGGCGTCGCGCCGACCGCGACGCGCCGCCAGAGGCCGAGGGAATTGCCGCCCGCGCGGATCAGATCCACCATCAGACGCCCCTGTGGCGGGCGAAGAGCGGATTGAAGCCGATGCGATAGACCAGTTCGGCGAGGCGTTCCACCGACCAGAGGCAGAGGTCGGCCCGCCGGCCCGGCTCCAGTACGCCGATGTCGTCGCGCCCCAGAGCCCTGGCCGCATGGCGCGTGAAGCCGAGCAGGCACTCGGCGACGGTCAGCCTGAACAACGTCGCACCCATGTTCATGCAGAGAAGTGGCGAGGTCAGCGGCGAGGAGCCGGGGTTGCAGTCCGTGGCGAGCGCCATCGCCGTGCCGTACCGGCGGAAGGCCTCGACCGGCGGGGCCTGCGTCTCGCGGATGAAATAGAAGGCGCCGGGCAGCAGGACGGCGACCGTGCCGGCCTTCGCCATGGCCGCAGCGCCCGCCTCGTCGGTGTATTCAAGATGGTCGGCTGAAAGGGCCCCGTGGTCGGCGGCGAGCTTCGCCCCCTGCAGATTGGAGAGCTGGTCGGCGTGCAGCTTCACTGGCAGACCGTGCTTCTCCGCGGCCGCAAAGACCCGGCGCGTCTCCTCAGCCGAGAAGGCGATGCCCTCACAGAAGGCATCGACCGCATCGGCCAGGCCGTGATGGGCGATGGCGGGGATCATCTTGTGACAGACGAGGTCGAGATAGGCTCCCTTGTCGCCGTTCGCCTCAGGGGGAAGGGCGTGGGCGCCGAGAAAGGTCGTGACAACGCCGACATCGCGCTTCTCGGCCAGCGAGCGGGCGACCTGCAGCTGCTTCATCTCCGTGTCGAGGTCGAGCCCGTAGCCGGACTTGATCTCGACCGTCGTGACCCCCTCCGCGATGAGCGCATCCAGCCGGGGCAGGCTCTCGTCAGCGAGGTCGCGGGGCTTTGCGGCACGGGTCGCCTTCACGGTCGAGACGATGCCGCCGCCGGCGCGGGCGATCTCCTCGTAGCTCGCGCCCTTCAGGCGCAGCTCGAATTCATGGGCGCGGTTGCCGGCATAGACGAGGTGAGTGTGGCAATCGACGAGGCCGGGCGTCATCCATCGACCGTCGCAGCGCACGGTCTCGACCGGATCGAGACGCGGCGCGTCGGCGCGCGGGCCGACATAGACGATGCGACCGCCTTCGGTCGCGACGATTCCGTCCTCGATGATCCCGAGGCCGTCGCCCGCGCCGCCTGCCATCGTCGCCAGCCGCGCATCACGGAACAGCCGGTCAACGCGCATGGAACTGTCTCGGCACGTCGTATTCCTCGCCCAACAATGCTAGGCGGAAAACCGTAGCACGGAGACGGCGATGGACAAGCTCCATCTGGACAAGGCGCTCACCTCCGAGGGATGGCGCGACGACGTGACGGTGTCGGTGGACGCCGACGGACGAATCGCCGCCATCACGCAGGGCCCCGCGCCTGCGGAATCCACACGGCTGACCGGCGTCGTCGTCCCCGGCCTGCCCAATCTCCATTCCCATGCGTTCCAGCGCGGGATGGCGGGTCTCGCCGAGGTGGCCGGCAGGGCTGAGGACTCCTTCTGGACCTGGCGCGACTGGATGTACCGCTTCGCGCTGGCGCTCGACCCCGTCGACGTCGAGGCCATCGCCGCCCTCGCCTATGCGGAGATGCTGGAAGCCGGCTTCACCGCCGTCGGCGAGTTTCACTACCTGCATCACGACCGCGACGGGCGACCCTATGCCGATCCCGCAGAGCTGGGCCGGCGCTGCGTCACGGCGGCCGAGGCGACGGGCCTCGCCATTACGCTCTTGCCGGTCTTCTACGCCCATTCCGGCTTCCGGGGCCTGCCGCCCGGCCAGGGCCAGCGCCGCTTCATCTGCGACCTCGACCTCTTCGCCCGCGTCGCGGAAGGTGGCCGGGTGGCGGCCTCCGCCTATGCCCGCGGGCGCTTCGGCATCGCCCCGCATTCGATGCGGGCGGTGACGCAGGAAGAGCTCAGGACGCTCATCGCTGCTTTCCCCGACGGCCCGCTGCACATCCATGTCTCGGAACAGGTGAAGGAGGTGGAGGACTGCCTTGCGGCCCATGGCACGAGGCCCATCGCGCTCCTCGCCGACACGGCTCCCCTGTCGGAACGCTGGTGCCTGATCCACGCTACCCACGCCGATGCAGCGGAACGGCGGATCATGGCGCAGGCCGGCGTGGTGGTCGGGCTCTGCCCGGTTACCGAGGCCAATCTCGGCGACGGCCTGTTCGAGGGCGTCGATTTCCGCAGCCTCGGCGGTCGATTCGGCGTCGGAACGGATTCCAACGTGGCGATCTCCGCCACCGGCGAACTGTCCATGCTGGAATATGCCCAGCGCTTCCTGACGCGTCGGCGCACCGCCATGGCCGATCGCGGCGCCTCCACCGGGCGCGGCGTGTTCGAATCCTGCCTAGCCGGCGGCGCACAGGCTCTCGGGCTGGGGACGGCGGGGATTGCCGTCGGCGCGCCGGCTGATTTCATCGTGCTGGACCCCAACCACATCGCCTTCGCCGGTCGGGACGGCGACGCGTTGATCGATTCCTGGATCTTCGGGCCTTCGGCGGGAGCGGTCCGCGAGGTCTACGTGAGCGGCCGCAGGGTGGTCGACGGCGGCCGGCACGTCGCACGCTCCGCCATCGAGGCGCGCGCCCGCAAGGTGCTGGAGCGAATTATCGCGGCTTAAGGCAGCAGATCCCGCAGCCGCAGCAGCGCAATCCGCTCGATCTGCGCCAGCGCCTCCTCCCGTTCCGCCGCGAGGTCGTTTTCCAGTCGCGCCACGAATGCGTCCCTGATCACGTCCTTGCTGCGGCCCTTTACGGCGAGGATGAAGGGAAATCCGAAGCGCGCCTTGTAGGCGTCGTTGAGCCGGGTGAACTCCGCCCGCTCCGCATCCGTCAGCCTGTCGAGCCCGGCCGAGGCCTGCTCGCCGGTCGATTCGGCGGTGAGACGACCGGCTGCCGCGAGCTTGCCGGCGAGGTCGGGATGGGCCCGGATCAGGGCGAGCTTCGCCGCATCCGTCGCCGCGCGCATGACGGTGACCATTGCCGCGTGCAGACCCTCGGCCCGGTCGTGAGCCGGCGTCAGGCCGGCATCGAAGGCCCCTTCCGCAATCCAGGGCGAATGCTCCCAGACGCCGCCGAAGCGGGAGACGAAGGCGTCGCGGGAGAGGCTGCTCGGCAGGCTGGTGTGGGCCATCACGGGGTCCGGAGGTTAGGCCTCCAGCCTAGAGCGGAGCGCGGCCTCACTCCACCTTCTCGTTGGGGTAGACGCCCCACAGCCGGGTCTGCTCGATCCATCCGTCGAAACCGACGCCGGTGATACGGCACCAGGTGCCGTTGCAGGAGCGGACGGTGCCCTGCACCCGCGGTTCGAGCCGCGCCACGATGCGGTCGCCGCCGGCGCGGTTCATCAGGGAAACAAGCTGTTCGGCATTGCCGCGGGGCATCACCACGCCGGTGCGCCGACCCGACAGCATGGAATGGAAGACCCAGGTCTCGGTGCCGTCATGGTCGCGGATGCGCCGCCAGTTCTCGAATTCGGCGGTGACCTCCACCGGCAGGCCGGCGCGCTGGTAGATCCAGACGACCTGATGCTCGCGGGTCGGACCCATGCGCGCATTGACGCGCTCGGACTTGAGGCTGACGAAGCGCGGAACAGGCAGGCGGGTCTGCGAGCCGAGCGAGCCGGTGATCTCGGTCGCCGACGCCGCAGGGGCGACCGTGGCACAGGCGAAAATCACGGCTGCGAGAACCGCAGCCAGGCGATGAACACTCATACGCAACCCACACAACTGTCCGGACGCCGGCCCCTTCGAAAGACGGGTGATCTCCAGGTGCCGACCGCTTTGTCTGGCGCAACCCATCTGGTAGAGAGGTCGCGCCGAAAGCTATTGTCGCCGCTCAGGGTTAAGACAGGCTTGATGGCCGGCCGGAATGATCCGGCCGGGCTGCCCGTCGCCGGACGGGCCGCGACGGTAGCAGGGGTTGGGGCATGGCGAACCGCAAGAAGCCGCTCGTCGTCGTGACGAGGAAACTGCCGGACACGGTCGAGACGCGTATGCGCGAGCTGTTCGAGACGCGGCTCAACGTCGACGACAAGCCGATGAGCCAGGCCGATCTCGTCGCCGCCGTGAAGTCCGCCGAGGTCCTCGTGCCGACCGTCACCGACCGGATCGACGCCGCCGTTCTGTCGCAGGCCGGCCCGCAGCTCCGCCTCATCGCCCAGTTCGGCAACGGCGTCGACAACATCGACGTCGCCACCGCCGTCCAGCGCGGCATCACGGTGACCAACACGCCCGGCGTCCTCACGGAGGATACCGCCGACATGACCATGGCGCTGATCCTCGCCGTGCCGCGCCGCCTCGCCGAGGGCCTGGAGGTTCTGGAACACGGCGAGTGGACGGGCTGGTCGCCGACCTGGATGCTCGGCAAGCGCATCCACGGCAAGCGCCTCGGCATCGTCGGCATGGGCCGCATCGGCCAGGCGCTGGCCCGCCGCGCCGGTGCCTTCGGCATGCAGATCCACTACCACAACCGCCGCCGCCTGCCGGAGAAGATCGAACAGGCGCTGGACGCGACCTACTGGGAGAGCCTCGACCAGATGCTCGCCCGCATGGACATCGTCTCGGTCAACTGCCCGCACACGCCGGCGACCTATCACCTCCTGTCGGCGCGGCGGCTGAAGCTCCTCAAGAAGGAGGCCTTCGTCGTCAACACGGCGCGCGGCGAGATCATCGACGAGGTGGCGCTGACGCGGATGATCGAGGCGGGCGATCTCGCCGGCGCAGGTCTCGACGTGTTCGAGAGCGAGCCGGCGGTCAACCCGCGGCTGATCAAGCTCGCCAAGGCCGGCAAGGTGGTGCTGCTGCCGCACATGGGCTCGGCCACCATCGAGGGCCGCATCGACATGGGCGACAAGGTCATCGTCAACATCAAGGCCTTCATGGACGGCCACAAACCGCCGGACCGCGTGCTGCCGTCGATGCTGTGAGGGCGGCATGAGCCTGTCCGCCATCCGCAACCTCGACCACACCGTTCTCATCTGCACGCGCATGGAGGAAACGCGCGCCTTCTACCGCGACGTGATGCAATTTCCCCTTGAGACCGACCTCCCCACCTGGGTGAGTTTCCGCGTCGGCTCGGCACTCCTGTCGCTTCGGCCGCGCGGACCCTGGTCGGTCTGCGACGACGGCCCGGCCGTCGCGGGATCGGCGGCGGTCCAGCTCGCCTTCCGTGTGCCGCCTCCGGCAGTCGATGCCTGCCATTCCGAGCTCGCCGCCAAAGGCGTGGCCATCCTGCGGGAGCCGACCGATCTGCCGAACTGGCGCCATCGGACGCTGTTCTTCCGCGACCCGGAAGACAACATCATCGAGATCTACGCCGAGTATTGATGCCCTCGCGGCTGTTCAGCCGCCGGCGCCGCTGCCGTTCAGCGGGTTCTCCGGGTCCCAGCGGTAGCGCACGGTCTCGAAGCGCATGGCGCGGGTGTCGATCATCAGGAGGCGGCCGACGAGGCCCTCGCCGAACCCCGCAATCTCGCGAATGACCTCCAGCGCCATCATCGACCCGACGATGCCGGTGAGCGCCCCGAGGATGCCGGCCTCCTGGCAGGAGGGCACGGTTCCCGGCGGCGGCGCGTCGGGAAAGAGGCAGCGATAGGTGGGGTTCGGCGTGCCGTCGGGCGCCTTTTCGTGCGGGCGCAGCGTCGTGAGCGTCGCGTCGAAGGTGCCGACCGCCGCCGTCACGAGGGGCCTGCCCTCATGGAAGCAGGCGTCGGAGACCGCATAGCGGGTGGCGAAATTGTCGGAGCCGTCGGCGACGATGTCGTAGCCGCGCACGAGATCGCGGGCGTTCGACGCCGTGAGCCGCGTGACGTGGGACACCACCTCGACATGGGGGTTGAGCCGGCGGATGGCATTTGCCGCGCTCTCGGTCTTGAGGACGTCGACGTCCTCGGTGCGGTGAATGACCTGGCGTTGGAGGTTCGACAGCGCCACGCCGTCATCGTCGACGATGCCGATGGTGCCGACACCCGCCGCGGCGAGATAAAGGAGCAGCGGCGCACCCAGGCCGCCGCCGCCGATCACCAGGACCCGCGCCGCCTTCAGCTTCTGCTGGCCCGGCCCGCCGACCTCGCGCAGGACGATGTGGCGGGCGTAGCGCTCGAGTTCCTCAGCGGAGAACATCAGTCGATCGAGAGCCCCAGGGACTGGCGCACGCGGGCGCGGACGGCGTGGCCGTCGCGGGTGGGCAGCACGCGCTCGAGCTCCGCCTGGTCGATCTTCACCACCGCGACGCAGGGCCCGTTGCCGAGCGCGGTCGCGCGGGTGGCGAGCCCCTCGACGTCGCCCATGGCGTCGACGGCCCTCGCGTCGGCGATGCCGGAGGCGCCGGCGATGGCGGCGAGGTCGGCCACCACCGAATGGCTCGCCTGGCCGCCGGTCTCGCCGTAGAGGCCGTTGTCGAGCACGACGACCGTCAGATTCTTCGGCGCCTGCATGGCGATGGTGGCGAAGGAGCCGATCCCCATCAGCATCTCGCCGTCGCCGGTGACCGCGATGACCGGCGTGTCGGGACGGGCCAGTGCGATGCCGAGCGCCATCACGGCGCAGCCGCCCATGGCGCCCCAGAGATAGACGTTGCGGTCGTGGTCGCCGCAGGCGGCGACGTCATAGGTCGGGGATCCGAGGCCCGTGACGACGATGGCCTCGCCGCGGTCCTTCAAGAGGCGGGCGACGACGGCGCGGCGGTCGAGACGGTTCAAGGGCTTGCTCATTTCACGAAGACCTTGGCGCCGATGAGCTGCTGGGCGAGGAGAACGGCGACGGCGCTGCCGCCCTCATAGGCCATGCGGATGCCGGCGGCGGTCGCGGGACCGACCTCCTCCGGCCTGTCAGCGCGCAGCACATGCACGCCCATCAGGCGGAAGGCGTCCGGCGTGCCGGTGCCCATCGGCACCTGCCAGGGATTGAACTCGCCCCACTCGCCGCGCATTGTCACGAAGGTCAGGAAGGGACCGCCCATGTTGCGGACCAGCGACAGCATGTTGACGCAGTTGCCGACGCCGGAAGACTGCATGAGCAGGCAGGCGCGGTCGCCGCCGAGCCAGGCGCCGGAGACGAGGGCCACGCCCTCCTCCTCCGTCGTCAGCGGAATGCCGATCATGGCGGGGTCGGCATGCACCGCCCGGATCAGCTCGGCATGGCCGCCGTCCGGCACATAAGCCACTTGCCGGACGGAAGCCGCCTTCAGCGCGGTGAAGATGTCGCCCGGCCATCCGGCGGGCGAGGCATGCAAAGCTTGAGGGTGCAAGGCGTTCATCCGCTGGCTAGGCTCCGCGTCCTTCGCGAGGGGCGGACCATGACGCCGCGCCCGCACCGATACAAGATGGACAATTGGGAGGACAGACATGACGGTCGGATTCATCGGACTGGGCAAGATGGGGCGGGGCATGGCCTCGAACCTGCAGACCAAAGGCTTCTCGCTCATGGTCTATGACGTGGTGGACACGCCCGTCGCGGCGCTCGAGGCCCTCGGCGCGACCGGCGCCACGCCGACGGAGATCGCTGCTGCCTGCGACATCATCGTCACCATGCTGCCGACCGGCAAGGAGGTGGGCGAGGTGATCCTCGCGCCCGGTGGGGTGCTCGACCACGCCAGGCCCGGCACCCTGATCCTCGACATGTCGACCATCGACCCGGAGACAACCGACCGCCTGCACGAAGAAACGCGCCGGCGCGGCATGACCGCCGTCGATGCGCCCGTCGGACGGCTCGCCTGGCATGCCGACCGCGGCCAGAGCCTGTTTATGGTGGGGGCGGACGATGCCGACTACCAGCGCGCCCTGCCGCTGCTGCAGGCCATGGGCACCACCATCCATCATTCCGGCGGGCCGGGCGCGGGCACGCGCATGAAGCTGGTCAACAACTACCTCGCCATCATCCTCTGCCAGCTCAATGCCGAGGCCCTCTCCCTGTCGCAGCGCTTCGGCCTCGACCTGGTCAAGACGCTCGACGTGCTCTACGGCACCACGGCGACCAACGGTCAGCTCAAGGTGAACTGGCCGAACAAGGTGCTGGCCGGCGACACCGAGCCGGGCTTCTCCATCGACCTCGCCCACAAGGACCTCACCCTGATCGTCCAGGCGGCCAATGCGGCCCGCGTGCCGCTGCCCGTCGCCGCGGCTGCAAGGGAGGCCTTCTCGCAGGCAAGGGCCCGCGGTTACGGCCAGAACGATTTCTCGGCCATGGTCGACGTCGCCTGCGACCTGTCGCAGATCGAGCGTGCCCGCCTGCCGAAAGGCTACACGCCCCCGGCGTGACGCTGCCATGCACGCCCTTGTGGAACAGGCCCCGGCGGGGCACCACTAGGCCATGCCAAGCCACCCGCATGTGCTGACGATTCCCGCCTCGCGCCCGCATCTGCGGACGCTGGCCGAGGCGGTTCTCGCAGGCCGCGTCATTCCCGGCTGGCCGGATGCAGCCGATCCGCTGTCGCTGGCGGCCGGCACGATCCTGCTGCCCAACCGCCGCGCCTGCAGGACAATGCGCGACATCTTCGCCGAACTCGCCACGGGCGGCGCGGTGCTGCTGCCGCGCATCACCCCCATCGGCGATGTCGACGAGGAGGAATGGGCCTTCGCCGACCCCATGCCGCTGGACGCGCTGGGTCTCGATGCCATCGGACCACCCATCGCCTCGCTCGACCGCCGGCTGACTCTGGCCGGGCTGGTGCGGCGCTGGGCGGAAAGCGTCGACCGGGCGGTGATGCGCCTGAGGGGCGACGATCCGCTGGTCGTCTCCACCGCGACGGCCGACGCCCTGTCGCTTGCCGCCGACCTCATGCGGCTGATGGACCAGGTGGCGACGGAGCGCGTGCCCTGGTCGAACCTCGACGGCATCGTCGATTCCGGCCTCGACGAGTTCTGGCAGATCACGCGGGCCTTCCTGACCATCGCCCGCGACCATTGGCCGGCCCACCTCGCCGAACTCGGGCTGGAGGAGCCGGCGATCCGTCGCGACCGGCTCATCGCCGCGGAGACTGTCCGCCTCGCGGCGACGACAGGCCCGCTCATCGCTGCGGGCTCCACCGGCTCCATCCCCGCCACGCGCGACCTCCTCGCCATGGTCGCCCACCACCCGCGGGGCGCCCTCGTCCTGCCCGGCCTCGACACCGATCTCGACGAGGCCTCGTGGCGGGCCATCGGCGGGGCGGGCGGAGGCGCCGCCCATGCCCATCCGCAATACGGCCTCAAGCGGCTCATCGATCATGTCGGCATCGACCGGGAGACGGTCGAGGTCGTGGCGCCTCCGGCCGTTCATGGCCGGGAAGTCCTGGTTTCCGACGCCATGCGGCCTGCGTCCACCACGGACCTGTGGGCGGCGGGTCGCGCCATGCCGCGCCCGGAGGCGCTGGCGGACCTGACGGTGATCGAGGCCGCCAACGAGCGGGAGGAGGCGCTGGCGGTCGCCATCGTCCTGCGCGAGGTGGCCGAGGACCCTGCCCGCGAGGCGGCCCTCGTCACACCGGACCGGGCATTGGCGCACCGTGTCATGGCTGAACTGGCGCGCTGGAACGTCGCGGTCGACGATTCCGGCGGTCAACCTCTCTCCGGCACGCCGGCCGCCACGGTCGCGCGCGTTGCGGCGGCTCTCGCCCTCGACGAGCCCTCGCCCTCCGACCTTCTCGCCCTCATCGCCCATGACGCGGTGGCAGGCGGCGCGGCGGGGGGGGAGCGGGACGCCGCCATTACGGCGATCGAGCTCAAGGTCCTGAGGGGATTGCGGCCGGCGGGGGGCCTTGCCGGTATGCTGGCGACCCTCGACCAGGCAAAGGCGAGCGAAAGGCCCCGTCCTGAGGACGCGGCGAGCCGGGTCTCCGAGGCCGCGCTGGCCGCGGGCCGCACGCTCCTCAGCCGCACCATCGAGGCCCTGTCGCCCGTCTCGACGCTGCCCGCCGAGGCGCCGCTGGCGACCTTCGCCGCAGCCCATGCCGCGGTGCTGGAACGGCTTGGCCTCGATCCCCTGGCCATCGGGCGCGATGCGGTCGTCGGACTGCTGGCCGACATCGCGGCCTCCGCCCCGGCGGCTGGCTTCACCGTTTCGCGACGCGACTATGCCGCCGCGCTCGACAGCCTGATGCAGACGGAAACGGTGCGCCTTCCGGCCGATCCAGGCGCCCGCATCCGCATTCTCGGCCTGCCCGAGGCGCGCCTGCTGGAGGCCGACTGCGTCGTGCTGGCCGGCCTTGTCGAAGGGTCCTGGCCGGGCGACACGCGGCTCGATCCCTGGCTGAACCGGGCCATGCGCGCGAGCTTCGGCATCGACCCGCCGGAACGGCGCATCGGGCTCGCCGCCCACGACTTCTGCCAGCTTCTCGGGCAGCGCCAGGTGGTGCTGAGCCGCGCAACCAAGGCCGGCGGCGTGCCGACGGTGCCCTCGCGCTGGATGCAGCGGCTCGCCGCCGTTCTCGGCGCACCGGCCTGGGGCGACCTCGTCGCCCGCGGCGAGCGGATCGTCGCCCTGGCCGACCGCCTCGACGAGACGGGCGCGCCCCGCCCGATCCCGAGGCCCAATCCTGCGCCGCCGCTGGCGCTCAGGCCGACGCGCCTGTCGGTGACCGAGATCGAGACGCTGCAGCGCGACCCCTATGCGGTCTATGCCCGTCATGTGCTGAAGCTGCGGGCGCTGGAGGCGCTGGATCAGGTTCCCGGCGCGGCCGAACGGGGAACGGTCATCCACGACGTGCTCGACGCCTATACGCGGGAAGCCTCCGCAGGACCGGTCGCCGATCCGGTCGGCCGGCTGGTGGCGCTCGGACGGGAGCACTTTGCACCCTATTGGGACGACCCCACCGTGCGGGCGGTCTGGTGGCCGCGCTTCCTGCGAATCGCCGCCTGGTTCGCGGTGGCGGACGACGAGCGCCGGCAGAACTTCGTGACCGCCCATGCCGAGAGGTTGGGCCATCTGGAGTTCGACACCCCGGCCGGGCGGACCTTCCGCCTCACCACCAAGGCCGACCGGATCGACGTGACCGCCGACGGGCGGGCCGAGATCCTCGACTACAAGACCGGCAATCCGCCGAGCGACAAGCAGGTGAATTCCGGCCTTGCTCCGCAGCTGCCGCTGGAAGCGGCGGTGCTGAAGGCGGGCGGTTTTCCGGAGATCGACGCCGACCTCGCGGTCTCGGCGCTCGTCTATGCCAAGCTCGGTGGGCGCGACCCGGCTGGCGAGCTGCGCACGGTTGTTCCCAAGGACAGGACGCTCGACGAACTCGTCGACCAGACGCTGGCCGGACTGAAAGCCCTGATCGCGACCTATGAGGACGAGCGCCGCGGCTATCTCTCCTGGGCCATGCCGCAATATGTCGGAGGGCGGTCCAACGACTATGCCCATCTGGCGCGGGTCAAGGAATGGTCGACGGGCCAGGGAGACGGCGAATGAGCCGCCGGATCGCCGCCCCGCCCGAGGCCGTTGCCGCCCAGCGCAAGGCCTCCGACCCCGCCCACTCCGCCTGGGTCTCGGCCAATGCCGGGTCGGGCAAGACCTATGTGCTGGCCCGCCGCGTGGTGCGGCTGATGCTGGCGGGAACACCGCCCGGCGCGATCCTCTGCCTGACCTTCACCAAGGCCGCAGCGGCGACCATGGCCAACCGCGTCTTCGAGCTTCTGGGACAATGGGCGCTGATGGATGACGCGACCCTGCGGACCACGCTGCACGACCTCGACGGCGGGCATCACGACGCGGCGGCGCTGCGCCGGGCGCGCCGCCTGTTCGCAGAGGCGCTGGAGACGCCTGGCGGGCTGAAGGTGCAGACCATTCATGCCTTCTGCGAACGGGTCCTGCACCAGTTCCCCTTCGAGGCCAATGTCGCCTCCCAGTTCTCGGTGCTGGATGAGCTGGGCCATGGCGAACTCGTCCGACGCGCCAAGCTCGAGGTGCTGCCGGAGGCGGCGGCCGCGCCCGACGGCGCCCTGGGCAAGGCCATGGCGCATCTGGCGACGGTGGCCGCCGACGAGACGGTCGATGATCTGCTCGGCGAGGCGCTGATGGCGCGTGAGGCCATCGCGACGGACATCGCGGCGCGCGGCGGGCTCGACCGCGCCATGGCGAGCCTCGGCGACACGCTCGGCCTGATGCCGGGCGAGACCGAAGCCTCTCTCATGGCGGCGGTGACGGCCGAGGCACTGATCCCGCCGTCCGAATGGCGTGGCGTGGCGGAGACGCTCGTTCATGTCTCGACGGCGAAACGCGAGCGGGATGTCGCGCAGATTCTCCGCGGCGCCGCGGCTGACCCTGCGCGTGCCGGCATGCTCTACCAGTCGATCTATTTCACGGCTGCCGGCGAACGGCGCAAGGACGTCGTCACCAAGGCCGTGAAGACGAAGGAGCCGGGCCTCGCCGCCCGGATGGAGCAGGAGCAGGACCGGCTTCTCGTGCTGCAGGCCCGCCGCAAGGCGGCGGCCTTGCGCGACGGCACGGCGGCGCTCCTGACCCTCGCACAGGCCATCTGCTCCCGCGTCGAGCGCGAGAAGGCGGCGCACGGCGCCCTCGACTTCTCCGACCTCATCGCGCGCACGCGCGACCTCTTCCGGAACGTCTCGGCCCGCTGGATTCTCTACAAGCTCGACCAGGGCATCGACCACGTGCTGGTGGACGAAGCGCAGGACACCAGTCCTGATCAGTGGGACATCGTCGAGGCGCTGGTTGACGAATTCACCTCAGGCGACGGCGCGCGCGACGTGGCGCGGACGCTCTTCGTCGTCGGCGACGAGAAGCAGTCGATCTACTCCTTCCAGGGCGCGGAGCCGCGCCAGTTCGGCACGCTGCGCAGCCGCTTCGCCGCCCGCTTCCTCAAGGCCGCGCGGCCGTTCGAGAAGGACATCCGCCTGAACTTCTCGTTCCGCTCGACGGAAGCGGTGCTCACCGCGGTGGATAGAGTCTTCGACGACATCGATGCACGGCGCGGCCTGTCCTTCGATCCCGGCCCGCTGACCCCCCATGCGGCGGCGCGGGCCGCAGCACCGGGCCTCGTCGAGCTCTGGCCGCCGATGGAGCCGGACCAAGCCGAGGACGCCTCGCCATGGACGGCGCCGGTCGATGCGCCAGGCCTCGGCGACCCGGTGGACCGGCTCGCCGGGCGCATCGCCGGCCACGTGAAGCTCTGGCTCGACAGGGGTCATCGCCTTCCGGACCGCGACCGCCCGATCCGCGCCGGCGACATCCTCGTTCTTGTACGGCGGCGCGGCGCGATCTTCGAGAGCATCATCCGCGCATTGAAGAATGCCGGCGTCCCCGTGGCCGGCGCCGACCGGCTGGTGCTCGGCGAGCATATCGCCGTCATGGATCTCCTGGCGCTCGGCGACTGCCTGCTGACGCCGGAGGACGACCTGTCGCTGGCGGCGGTGCTGAAGAGCCCATTGATCGGGGTGAGCGAGGACGAACTGCTCGAACTCGCCTCAGGGCGGACGGGATCGCTGTGGGACGCGCTGGTCGAGGACGAACACCCGGCCGCAGCCCGTCTCGCCGCCTGGCGCGAGGAGGTCCGCACCCTGTCACCCGCGACCTTCTATTCCCGCGTGCTGTCGCGCGACCGCGGCCGCCGGGCCATGCTGGCGCGCCTCGGGTCGGAGGCGGCCGACGCCATCGACGAGTTCCTGACCATGGCGCTCGACTTCGAGACCCGCGAGATCCCGACCCTGCGCGGCTTCATCGCCCACATGCGGGCGGCCGAACTGAACGTGAAGCGCGACATGGAGCTCGGCCGCAACGAGGTGCGCGTGATGACCGTGCACGGCGCCAAGGGGCTCGAAGCCGACATCGTCTTCCTCGCCGATACGATGGGAAAGCCCGGCAGCCATCACGACCCCAAGATCTTCGCCATCGCGCCGCCCAACGCCCCGGCGGACACGCCGCCGCGCCTCGTCTGGTCGCCTTCGTCGAAGGCCGACATCGACATCGTGGCGGCCGCCCGGCAGCAGAGCCGGGAGGCGCAGGCGGAGGAATATCGCCGGCTGCTCTATGTGGCCATGACCCGCGCCGCCGACCGGCTCATCGTCTGCGGCGCACGGCCGAGGCGCCCGGATTCGGATGTCTGGTACGAGATCATCGCGCGGACCATCGGACCGGAGGCGGTGGAGGAGGAGGCGGACGACGGCGAGGGGCCGGTGAAGCGCTGGCGCAAGGGCCCGGCCGTCCGGCCGGTCTCCCATCCGGTGAGCGTCGATACGCGAGCGACGACCGCGCTGCCCGACTGGCTGACACGGCCGGCGCCCGCCGTCACGGCTCCGGCCCGGGCCCTCACGCCCTTTGCGGCCGGTGGGCATCAGGACCTGCCGGCGACGGCAACGCCGGCGTCACTGGCGCGGCGCGAAGCCGCCTTGCGACGCGGCACGATCGTTCACCGGCTGTTGCAGTCGCTGCCGGACCTGCCCCCGGACAGCCGCGCCGAGGCCGCGGCCAGGTTCCTCGCCGCGCAAAGCGACATCGACGAGGAGACCAGCGCTGGTCTCGCGACGGAGGCGCTGCGGCTGATGACGGATGCGCGCATCGCGCCGCTGTTCGGGCCGGGCGGCCGGGCCGAGGTGCCACTGGCCGGCCGGCTCGCCGGGCGACCGGTCTCGGGCCAGATCGACCGGCTGCTGATTGCCCCGGACCGCGTCATCATCGCCGACTTCAAGACCAACGATCCGGCGCCGGGGAGCGCGTCCGCCGTACCGGACGCCTATGTCGCGCAGCTAGCCATCTATCGTGCGCTCATCGCCGGCATCGTCCCGGACCGGCCGGTGGAGGCCTGGCTCGTCTGGACGGCGGTGCCGGACATCATGGCGATCGAGCCCGGTCGTCTCGATGAGATGCTGGTCACGCTGGGCCTTGCGCCCTGACCGTCACAGCGCCGCAAGGGGCGGGAGGTTTTCGTCCTTGCCGGTGAGAGCGGAGGCATGCAGGCCGCGCACGCGCTGCTCAAGGAACAGGGCGATGGCCTTGCGGTCGCCGTTCGGATCGAAGGGCACGGGATTGCCGAAGATCAGCTCGATGTCGACGGCGCCGTCCTTCAGCAAGGCCCAGGCGTGCGGCACGAGGTCGATGTCGCCGACCCAGGCGACCCGTGGCCGGTGCTGGCGTCCCGACGGCAGGCCGCTGATGCGCCGGTAGGCGAGCGCGATCGGCTGGATCCAGACCGTCTCGCCGGTGGCGCGGGCGAGACTCTCGGCGGCACCGATGAGCGCCGGCCGGAAGCGCAGCGTGCGGTTGCCGTCGGAGGACGTGCCCTCGGCGAAGAGGACGACGGGCTCGCCCTCGCGCATGCGGGCGCTCATCTCGTCGGCCGTGCGGGAGGTCGTGTGGCGCCGGTCGCGATCGACGAAGATGGAGCGCTGCAACCTTGCGAGATAGCCGAAGACCGGCCAGGCGGCGACCTCGGACTTGGCCACGAAGGAGAGCGGCGCGAAGGCGCCGAGCACCATGATGTCCATCCACGAGACGTGATTGGGCACGAACAGCGCCGGCCGGTGCCCGGTCGCCTCGCCGCGGACGGTGATCCGCGCGCCGAAGGCCCGCAGTACGACGCGATGGAAAAGCATTGGGATCGTCCGACGGGCCGATAGATTGAAGCCATGGGCAATCATCTGCGCCGGCAGCAGGACGAGGCCCGCCGCGATCAGGAGCATCAGCCAGACGATGGCGCGCGCCGTGTCGAAGATGCTCGGCCCACCGCGGCCGAACTCTGTGCCGGGCCGGTCAGGATTCTTCATCGAGCGGCACGCAATAGAGTTCGAGCCGGTGATCCACGAGACGGTAACCGAGCTTGCGGGCGATCTCGGCCTGAAGGCGCTCGATCTCCTCCGACTGGAACTCGACGACCTGCCCGGTGCGCAGGTCGATCAGGTGGTCGTGGTGCGATTCGGGGATCGTCTCGTAGCGGGCGCGGCCATCGCCGAAGGCATGCCGCGTGATGATGCCCGAATCCTCGAACAGCTTGACCGTGCGATAGACCGTCGACAGCGAGATGTTGGCATCGACCGCATTGGCGCGCCGGTGCATTTCCTCGACGTCCGGATGGTCCGCGGCGGCCTCGATGACGCGGGCGATGACGCGGCGTTGATCGGTCATCCGCATGCCCTTGGCGATGCAGGCTTCCTCGATCGAACTGGTCCGGGTCTCCATCAGGGGCGCAGCCACCACGGTCCTCCTCTTGGCGACGGACCGATCCTATAGCTTCGCCCGGTCGCCCCGTCACCCCCGCGGGAAGGTCAGCGCAACGGGCGCCGGCGCCTCTTCATCCTCCTCGGAGTCGTAGATCAGCGCGATGGCGCGGCGACGATCGGCGATCGAGGCGTTGAGGCGATCGAGGGCCAGCATCAGGGTGGAGAACTGGCTGGAATCAAAGTCCGGGCGCTTCGACGCCTCGATCGATTCGACGAAGATGTCGTCGGCGCGCTGGGCGATGGCGTTGAGCATGTCGGGATCGTCGGTGGCCCGCGCGTTGCGAAGAAGCAGAAGCACTTCCGGCAGATAGCCGGGAGGCTTCTCGCGACGCCCGAACCCGAGGTAGCCGGCCATGCCGGCGATGGCGGAACCACCGAGCGAGAGGCCGAAGATGGCGAGATAGAGGTAGTCGCTGTATTTTTCGACGAAGGTTTTCTGCTCGCCGGTCAGATAGGCGAGGGCGCCAGGATGAACCTGCACGGACGACCCCTTCTCCGTGTCCGGAACCTCGAGGCGGTTGGCGGCCGGATGCTGGCCGGCGAGCGCTGGCCTCAGGGTGAAGAGCTGCTGGGTGAACTCGGACGTCACCGAATCGGCGACACCGCGGCGGGCGACGAGATAGTGAATGACACCAAGGGTGGGGAAGCTCTCCACCGGGCGCGGCGGGTTGGAGCCGAAGGAGCCGGCGACGATCTCCATCGATTCGAGGAAGGACACGCGGTCGGCGACGGCGGCGGCCTCCCGGACCGGAACGAAGGTCACCTTGCCGTCGGGCGTCTCGCGCACCAGACCGGCTACCGCATCGGCCACCGGCTTCGCGGCAGGCGGCCCGATGGTGACCAGCGCCTCGATCTGCTTTTTGCGGAAGGCCTCCGCGGTCTCCCACGGCAGCACTTCGACGATCCGGACGCTGCCTGGCTGGACGCCGTGCTCGCGCAGGATGGTCTGGATCAGGCGGATGTTGAAACCCACCCCCCGGCCCATCACGCCGATGGTCTTGCCCTGCAGGTCCGTCCAGCGTTCGATGGCGGCATCCGACGGCGCCGCGAGAACGACCGGGTTGCGCTGCCAGATGGCCACCGCCATGGCCGAGGCGGGGAAGGAAATGTCCGCCCGCACGATGGCGAGGTCGACCTCCTCGCGCTCCAGCCGGGCGGCGCTGTCGGAGGGCGAGTCGGAGGACACCAGCCTCAGGCGTACGCTGGAGCGCTCGCGCTGCAGCGCGAGGCGCAGGGCGTCGATCAGGCGGGCCGCTTCCGAACCCGCCGGTCCGACGGCGATCGTGACCGTGGTCGGGCGGTTGTACCAGAAGGTGGCGAGGGCCGCGCAGCCGATCAGGGCGCAGATGACGGAGAAGATCGAAAGTCGGGTGCGGGACATGGGAGCTCAGGTTCCGCAGGGATGATGGCGCTTTTGCGATGCGATTGCCATCCCGGAACGGGTGCACTCAAGGTCCGCGCGTGTCACGACCCCGTGCGGCGCCGGTGCTGGCGGCGCGGCGGGTCCTCGACGATGATCGAAGGGGTGGGTGACGACGGGCTTGACCGGGTGGCCCGCTCGATCCGGCTCCGCTCTTCCGGACTGAGCGACCGGCGCGGCCGGCGCCCCTGGACCTGAAGACGCTGACCGGTGCGCGCCGCGTCGGCCTCGCGTCCCTCGCGGCGCATGACATCGAGCGCGCGGCGCTGGTCCGCCTGCTGACGGCGCAGCGTCTCCAGGTTGCGCTCTGTCTCGCGCTGCTGGCTGCGCTGAAGGGCGTCGAAGGAGCGTCGTTCGTTCTCCTGCTGCCGCAGGGTGTCAAAATGCTGGCGGGTCGGATCGCCGAAACCGGGCGGCGCCTGTCCGGGCGCGGGCGGCGGAAAGCCCGCCTGCGCCAGGGCCGGACCGCCCATGGCCATGAGGCTCGCGGCAGCCAGAAAGCCCTTGATCCACTCTCGGCGCGTCGTCGTCATCGGGCTGCCCGGTCCTTTCAGAAGGCGGAACGCCGGGGCGTGCCCGCCGTTCCGATCAATCTGTCAGGCAATCGTGACGACGACGCGGCCGCGAATGCGGCCCTCGAGGATCGCCGCGCCGGCCTCGATCACGCCCTCCAGCGGAATCGTCGAGGTGATCCGCGCGAGAGACTGCCGGTCGAGGTCACGCGCGAGGCGCGACCAGGCCTCGAGGCGCAGCGCCTTTGGCGCCATCACCGAATCGACGCCGAGCAGCGAGACGCCGCGGAGGATGAAGGGGGCGACGGAGGTCGGCAGGTCCATGCCCTGGGCAAGGCCGCAGGCGGCGACCGCGCCGCCGTAGCGCGTCATGGACAGCACGTTGGCGAGCGTGTGCGATCCGACCGAATCGATGCCGCCGGCCCAGCGCTCCTTGCCGAGCGCCCGGGCGGGACCGGACAGCTCGGCGCGGTCGATGATCTCCGCCGCCCCGAGGCTCTTCAGGTAGTCCGCCTCCTGCGGGCGGCCAGTGGAGGCGATGACGTGGTAGCCGAGCCGGGCGAGCAGGGTGGTCGCCACCGAGCCGACACCGCCGGCCGCCCCCGTCACCACCATCGGCCCGCGATCGGGCGTGATGCCGTGGCGCTCGAGCGCCATGACGCAGAGCATGGCCGTGTAGCCGGCGGTGCCGATGGCCATGGCCTCGGCCGGCGACAGCCCCTCCGGCAGCGGCACCAGCCAGTCGCCCTTGACCCGGGACTTCTCGGCAAAGGCGCCAAGATGGGATTCGCCCGTGCCCCAGCCGTTGAGCAGCACGGCGTCGCCGGGCCTGAAGCCCGGATGGGTGGAGCTTTCCACCGTCCCGGCAAGATCGATGCCCGGAATCATCGGGAAGCGGCGCACCACCGGCGCCTTGCCGGTCAGCGCCAGCCCGTCCTTGTAGTTGAGCGTCGAATGGGAGACGCGCACGGTGACGTCGCCCTCCATCAGGTCGGCCTCGTCGAACCGCGTCAGTTCCGCCTTCGTGCCGCTGTCGCCCTTGGTGATCACCACCGCCCTGAACGTCGCCATCGCCTTGGTCTCCTCGCCGGTGCCGGACAGTCCACCGGCCGCACGCCGAGAGCAAGCCACGCCATCTCCGCCGATCGGCCGATGGGCCGCATCCGGTAACACCCGGAGGGCTCGCAGCTGCCCACCTCGGCTACCGTCGGTAGTGGAGTTGGGCCATGGCCAGAGAGACCAAGTCGGTTCCAGATCATCAGCTGCCCGGATTCGCCGAGGCGCCGCATTTCCATGGCCATCGCGAGCGGCTGCGCGGCCGCTTCCGGGAGGCCGGCGCCGACGCACTCGCTGATTACGAACTACTGGAGCTCGTCCTTTTCCGTGCGATCCCGCGTCGCGACGTCAAGCCGCTCGCCAAGGCCCTGCTGAAGCGCTTCGGCTCCTTCGCCGACGTGCTGGCGGCGCCGGAGGCGCGGCTGGCCGAGGTCGAAGGCATGACCGCGACGGTTGCCACCGAGCTCAAGCTCGTCCACGCGGCGGCCTTGCGGATGGGCCGCGCCGCGATCGCCCGACGCCCGGTCCTGTCGAGCTGGGTGGCGCTCATCGACTATTGCCGCACCGCCATGGCCTTCGCCGAGCGCGAGCGGTTCCGCGTGCTCTATCTCGACCGCAAGAATGCGCTGATCGCCGACGAACTTCAGGGCGAGGGCACGGTGGACCACACCCCCGTCTACCCGCGCGAGGTGGTGAAGCGGGCGCTGGAGCTGTCGGCAACCGCGGTGATCCTCGTCCACAACCACCCCTCCGGTGATCCGACGCCATCGCGGCCTGACATCGTGATGACGCAGCAGATCGTCGACATCGCCAAGCCGCTTGGCATCGTCGTGCACGACCACATCATCGTCGGGCGCGAGGGCCATGCGAGCTTCCGGGCCCTGAAGCTGATCAGCTAGGGCCTTGCCGCGCCCTTCCATCGGCGTCTAAGGGAGCACGATGCGTACGAGAACCTCACCGGGCCGCCTTCGGGCTGTCGCCGGGACCCTGCTGGCCCTGGGCCTGCTGCTACCCGCCCTGCCTCACGACACAATGGGGCAGGACCTGAACGCCCGTGCCGCGCAGAAGTGCGACCGCTACCGGCAAGCCTGGGAGGATGCTCTCAGGCGCCGCGGCGCAGATGGCCTCGGCCGCGATTTTCTCGACCGCCATGCGCGGTTCATGGCGGGCGGCTGCCTCGGCCCCGCGGATATCTGTCCGCGGACGGGAGCAGAAACGGACCTTGCCAATCTGATGACCGTCAGAGCGATGAATGCCGGCATGGCCAGCACGTTCCTGCCCTGGGCGTGCCGGTAGCGCCTGTTCCAGCTGCGGCGGACTATTTCACCAGCCGGACCATCGTCGAACTGGAGGTCGATCCCGACAGCGCGCTGTTGGTCGACAGGCGCCAGTCCAGGGCGTTGAAGATGATCGTGTTGGAGACGATCTGGATCCTCGAGCCGTTCACCGTCGATACCGAGTTGTAGGTGAGGTCGCGCCGGGGCAGGTAGATCAGGCCGGAAATCTCCTCGCTCACCGACGAGTTGAAGACATACTGCGCGGTGTTCGTGCTGGTGCTCGGTTCGAACATCAGAATGTTCGCATAGGTTCCGGTCGTCGGCGCGGCGAGCTTGGCGTTGATGCCGCCGTTGAAGCGAATCTCGGAGTTCGTGTCGGGGAAATAGAAGGTGACCCCCGCCCCCTCGATGATTGAGTTCGCGTTGATGATCATCCGGCCCTTGATGATGTGCAGGCCGGGCTGGAAGACGATGCGGGGAGACCCGTTGAACGTCACGTCGCACCAGACCGATCCACCTGCCATGGAGTGGTATGCACCGGAGGCCGGAGGGTCATAGACGGACTTGGTGTTGGTGCAGGCTCCCACGGCGGGCTTGGGCAGCTTGCCGGCATAGGGATCGCTCGCCGCCGCACAGCCGGTCTGGATCGGCAGGCTGTTCGAGGTGTTCTTGATGATGTTCGTGCCCTGGATGCAGAAGGTCTTCAGGTTCAGGGTGGTGCCGGCATTGAAGATCGCGGCCGGCGAGGCGGTCGAGCGGACATGGACCTCGCAGTCCGGCGCATTGATCTTCGCACCGGAATTGATCAGCAGCGCCTGGGACGTGTTGGTCGCCAGGGCGAAGATGCAGGGCAAGGCACCGCTGGATGTCGTCGTCGTGGTGCGGATCGCCGCACCCCTGGCGGTGACGGTGATCGTGCTGTGGCCGGCGATGGCGAGGAACGTCGTCTTGACCGTCGCGGTGGCCGTCCCCGAGAGCTGGGTGCCGCTCAGCTGGAAGCTGGTCGTTGCTCCGGAAACGGTCGACTGGTTGGCGAAGAACGTTGTCGCGGTCGCGATCTCGCTTCCGACGGTCCTCGCGCCGGCGAGAAGGGCTGCGTCCAGCGTTCCCTGGATCTGGGTGCGCTGCTGCTCCGACCGCGAATAGTCAACGCCCGCCCCGACGGCCGTCATCAGCGGCACAGCCGCGATCGCGAAGGTCAGCGCAATATTGCCTTCGCGGCACGCCAACAGGCGCCTGATGATCGTTCCGGCCATGGTCAATCCCCGATGCGGCCCCGATGTCAGGTGCCACGCAATGGCATTCCGTATGAATTGACGACAATTAAGCGCACCTGAATCGGACCCCCGCGGCGCAGCGCAGCCGTCGGGCATGGTGAATGATCGGTGTCGTACATTTACGGATTTTCGGGGGACCCTTTGACAAATCGGTTTTCCGGCGTCGTGTTCTTGTTTAGTTCTTGGCCAATGTCCGCCCGCGCCCGCCCCGAACTGAGCGATGCCATCCTGCTCCCCGAACGATTCGGCGCCTGGTTCGCCGGCCGCGGCTGGTCGCCGCGCGCCCATCAGCTCGAGCTCCTGACGCTGGCGCGGCAGAACCGTTCGGCGCTGCTCGTCGCACCGACAGGGGCCGGTAAGACGCTGGCGGGCTTCCTGCCCTCATTGATCGAGTTGACGGAACGGTCGGAACTGCCGAGGCCAGTCGGGGAGCCCGTCCCGGCCGGACGCACGCCGCCGCCGCGACAACGGGGGCTGCACACGCTCTATATTTCGCCCCTGAAGGCGCTGGCGGTGGACGTCGCCCGCAACCTCTACAAGCCGGCCGACGAGATGGGCCTCGGCCTGCGCATCGAGACGCGCACCGGCGACACGCCGACATCGCGGCGTCAGCGCCAGCGGGCCGACCCGCCCGACATCCTGCTCACCACGCCCGAGCAGCTTGCCCTTCTGCTGGCCAGCGCCGATGCGCCCTATCTCTTCGGCTCGCTCCGGCGTGTGGTGCTCGACGAGCTTCACGCGCTGGTCACGTCGAAGCGCGGCGACCTGCTGGCGCTCGGCCTCGCCCGTCTCTTCACGCTTGCGCCGAATCTCGTCACGGTCGGCCTGTCGGCGACCGTCAGGGACCCCGCGGACCTCGCGCGCTTTCTCACCCCGCAGAACCGGAGCGCAGAGCCGGCGGCCATCGTCATGGCGGAGGCGGGGGCGAGGCCCGACATTTCCATCCTCGAAACGGCGGAACGCCTGCCCTGGGCCGGTCATTCGGCGCGCCATGCCGCGGGCGAGCTCTACCAGGCCATCCAGGCCCATCGCACGACGCTGCTCTTCGTCAACACCCGCAGTCAGGCCGAACTCCTGTTCCAGCTCCTGTGGACGATCAACGAGGAGAACCTGCCGATCGCCCTGCATCACGGATCGCTGGACGTCGCCCAGCGCCGCAAGGTCGAGGACGCCATGGCGGCGGGTCGGCTGAGGGCGGTCGTCTGCACCTCCTCGCTCGATCTCGGCATCGACTGGGGCGACGTCGATCTCGTGCTCAACATCGGCGCCCCGAAGGGCTCCAGCCGGCTGATGCAGCGCATCGGCCGGGCGAACCACCGCCTCGACGAGCCCTCGCGCGCCGTGCTCGTCCCGGCCAACCGCTTCGAGGTGCTGGAGTGCCGCGCGGCGCTGGAGGCCATCGACCGTGGGGCACAGGACACCGAGCCGCTGCGCCGGGGCGCCCTCGACGTGCTCTGCCAGCATGTCCTCGGCACCGCCTGCGCCGGCCCCTTCGATGCGGAGGCCCTGTTCGGGGAAGTGCGCTCGGCCGCGCCCTATGCGGACCTCGACGCGGCGACCTTTCAGGACGTCGTCGGCTTCGTCGCCACCGGCGGTTACGCGCTGCGGACCTACGAGCGCTTCGCCCGGATCCGGCAGGACAAGAAAGGCCTGTGGCGGGTCTCCCATCCCTCCGTCGCCCAGCGCTACCGCATGAATGTCGGCACCATCGTGGAATCGCCGATGCTCAAGGTGCGGCTGGTGCGGAGCCTGCGGCAGGCGGCCTCCGGCTATTCCGGGCCGATCGGGCGTGGCGGCCGCGTTCTCGGCGAGATCGAGGAGTATTTCATCGAGGGCCTCGTCTCCGGGGACACCTTCCTGTTTTCCGGCGAGATCCTGCGCTACGAGGCGCTGGTAGAGAACGAGGTCTATGTCTCGCGCTCGAGCGCGCGCGAGCCCAAGATTCCCGCCTATGCCGGCGGCAAGTTCCCGCTCTCCACCTTCCTCGCCGAGGGCGTGCGCCGGATGCTTTCCGAGCCTTCGGAATGGTCGAAGTTGCCGCCGCAGGTCGCGGAGTGGCTGGAGCTGCAGCGCGCCGTGTCGATCATCCCGCGCCGGGACGAGCTCCTTGTCGAGACCTTCCCGCGCGGCGAGCGTTTTCATCTCGTCGCCTATCCCTTCGAGGGGCGTCTCGCCCACCAGACGCTCGGCATGCTGCTGACGCGCCGGCTTGAGCGCCGCGGCCTGAAACCCATGGGTTTCGTCGCCAACGACTATTCGCTGTCTGTCTGGTGCCTCGACGATCTCGGCGCCGCGGTCGCGCGAGGCTCCCTGCCGCTCGCCGCCCTGTTCGACGAGGACATGCTCGGCGACGATCTCGAGGCCTGGCTGGACGAGAGCCAGCTCATGAAGCGGACCTTTCGCACCTGCGCGGTGATCGCCGGCCTGATCGAGCGGCGCCACCCTGGCAAGGAGAAGTCGGGACGGCAGGTGACCATCTCGACCGACCTCATCTATGACGTGCTGCGCCGCCACGAGCCCGACCACCTGCTGCTGCGTGCTGCCCGCGCCGATGCGGCGACCGGGCTTCTCGACATTGCAAGGCTCGGGCAGATGCTGTCACGAATCCGGGGGCGAATCGTGCACAGTGCCCTCGACCGCGTCTCGCCTCTGGCGGTGCCGGTCATGCTGGAGATCGGGCGGGAACCCATCCATGGCGAGGCGGGCGAGGCCCTCCTGGCCGAGGCCGAGGCCACACTCCTCGCCGAGGCGGGCCTCGGCGGGATCGATTCGGAAGAGAAATGACACGATCCGGGCAGGAGACATCCCTCACAATCGCCGGCCGCACCTTCGTGACGGATCCCTCCGGGGCGCTCTGGTGCGAAACCGAGCACATGCTCGTGGTCTCGGACCTGCATCTGGAGAAGGGCTCCGCCTATGCGGCGCGCGGCGTGCCACTCCCGCCTTACGACACAGCCGAGACCCTTCTGACCCTGGCTGCGGTCGTGCGTCGTTATCAGCCGCGCACCGTCGTGGCCCTCGGCGACAGCTTTCACGATCGCCGCGGTCCGTCCCGGATGTCGCCTGAGGACGCGCGGAACCTCGCGGCACTGCAGGCCAGACGCGACTGGATCTGGATTGCCGGAAACCATGATCCGCGGTTCGAGGGCGCGGTTGCCGGCCAGTTTCTGCCCGAACTCACCGATGGCGCCATTCGATTCGTCCACGAACCGACCGCCGGAATCGTGGACGGCGAGATTGCCGGCCATCTCCATCCGAGCGCCGTCATCGCAGTTCGTGGCAACCGGCTTCGGCGCAAGGTCTTCGTTTCATGTGAAACGCGGCTGGTCATGCCGGCTTTCGGCAGCTTCACGGGCGGGCTCGACATCGCCGATCCCGCGATCCGTGCGCTGTTTCCCGTCCGACCATCCGTCGTGGCCCTCGGGAGCAACCGGACCTATCGTGTCGCCGCCTGAGCGCGCTCAGGCGCGGCGATAGACCCAGACCCGCGCCGGCGGGATGTTGCGCCAGATCCGCTCCGAGGGCTCGGCCGTGAAGGTGCTGGACTTCATCGGGATGGGCGAGGTGACCGAATAGGTAAACTGCACGAAGGGGGCGCCCGGCTTCATCAGGGCGAGCGCGTCGTTGAGCAGCTTCAGGCGGATCGGTTCGGGGCGCGTCATCAGCGGCAGTCCCGAGACCAGCGCGTCGGCTGGCTCCGACAGACGCCCGGACAAGGTGCGGCTCAGCGCATAGGCATCGCCATGCACCACCGTCGCCGTGGGAAAGCGCTCGCGCAGCAGGCGGCAGAAATCGACGGAATATTCGACCAGGACGAGCCGGCGGGGATCGACGCCCCGGGTGACGAGGGCGGCGGTGATGGCGCCCGTCCCCGGACCGAGCTCGATCACCGGGCCGGTTCCAGCCGGATCGACATAGCTCGCCATGCGGCGGGCCAGCACCGGTCCTGACGGCGCGACCGCGCCCATGCGCAGAGGGTTCTTGAACCAGTTCTTCAGGAACCGGGCTTCGTCGTCATGCCGCTTTTCCGGTCGCCGGAGCGCGGCTGTACGACTCATGGGTGTCTGATCGACCATTCATCGGTCCGATGAAAAGGAGCTCCCCACGAGCCCTGTCACGAAGCGGTCATTCGTATCGGCATGTTACCGGAGGGTCAAGGAGGCGTCATCGCCGGCGGCCCGGGGATGAGGTCGAACCAGATCGCCTTCTCGCCGAGCTCGCGGATGAAGGCCTGGTGGGCGAGGATCTCGGCCTCGCTCAGGCGCGGCGACAGAGGAACGGGACGCTGGCCCACTGTCTGCCGGCCTTCAGCGGAACGCCTGGCCCCGCGATTGGCCTCGGCGAGCCCGAAGGTCGCCTGCCGCCCGCCGATCAACTCGATATAGACGTCAGCGAGGAGTTCGGCGTCGAGAAGGGCGCCGTGCCGGGTGCGGCGGGAATTGTCGATGCCGAAGCGCGAACAGAGGGCGTCGAGGCTGGCCGCCGCGCCGGGAAACCGACGCCGCGCCATGCTGAGCGTATCGACGACGAGGTCGCCGGGGAACGGCGCGCGACCGACCCGCTTCAGCTCGGCATTGATGAAGCCCATGTCGAAGGAGGCATTGTGGATGACCAGCTTGGCACCGTCGATGAAACCCCAGAACTCGTCCACGAGATCGGCGAAAGGGGGCTTGTCGGACAGAAACTCGGCGGAAAGCCCGTGGACCCTGAAGGCCTCCTCCGGCATGTCGCGCTCGGGGTTGAGATAGACGTGGTAGGTCCGCCCGGTGGGGAAATGATTGACCAGCTCGATGCCGCCGATCTCGACAAGGCGATCGCCGCGGAGCGGGTCGAGACCGGTCGTTTCGGTGTCGAGAATGATCTCGCGCATTAGTGGCTCCTGCGGCTTCCGGCGAGCGCCCGGATGATGTCCGACACCTGGCGACCGGCTGATTCCAGGCCGAAACCCGATTCGATCACGAAATGAGCGCGGCGTCGCTTCTCCGCATCGGGGACCTGGCGGGCGAGAATGGCCGCGAACTTGTCGGCGTCCATGCCGGGACGCGCCAGCACGCGCGCGCGCTGGACCTCCGCCGGCGCCGAGACGACGGCGACGGCGTCCACCCGCCTCTCCCCACCAGTCTCGAGCAGCAGAGGGATGTCGAGGACGACCAGCGAACAGCCGCGCGTCCGCGCGCCGTCGCGAAACTGCCGCTCGGCCTCGCCGACGAGAGGGTGGACGATGGCCTCGAGGCGCTTCATCGCGACACCGTCTTTCAGGACGACAGCGGCCAATTTGGTCCGATCGATCTTGCCATCGACAGCGGTGCCCGGAAAGGATGCCTCGATGGGGGCGACCGCCGCACCCGCATAGAGGCGATGCACGGCCGCATCGGCATCATGAACCGGGATGCCCGCCTCGCGAAAGAAGGCTGAGGTGGTCGACTTGCCCATGCCGATCGATCCGGTGAGGCCGAGAACGAACATGTCAGTGACCCCGGATATCGGCGGCGAGCAGGTCGTGGAGCTCCGCCGTCACCTCCGGCGTCACGCCAAACCACTTCTGAAAGCCCGGCACCGCCTGGTGAAGCAGCATGCCGAGCCCCTCGGCGGTGCGATGCCCCCGCAAGGCGGCATTCGCGAGCAGCGGGGTCGTCAGGGGCGCATAAACGATGTCGGAGACGATGGCCGAGGACTTGAGGGTGTCCAGCGGCAGAACTAGAGGCGGCTGTCCGCTCATGCCGAGCGAGGTCGTGTTCACCAGAAGATCGGCTTCAGGGAGGACGGCGGGAAGATCGTCCCAGGCTGCGACGCGGAGGCGGCGGGGATTGCCGGCGGCAATGGCTTCGGCCTTGGTTTGCGATCGATTCGCCAGCGTGACGATCCCGGCGCCGCGGGACAGAAGTCCGTGAACAATGCCGCGCGCAGCGCCCCCCGCTCCCAGCACCACGGCATGGCCGACCGCGCCATCCCATCCTGGCACCTGGTCGTCAAGGTTGCGCAGAAAGCCGGTCACGTCCGAATTCATCCCGATCAGGCGACCGCCGTCGAGCCAGACCGTGTTGACGGCGCCGACGGCGACAGCGCCGGGATCGACGTCGTCCATGGCGGCGAAAGCCGCCTCCTTGTGGGGGATTGTGACGTTGCAACCCACGAAGCCGCGGTCATCGAGCGACCGCAGGAACTCCGCCGCGCTGCCGGGTTCGACGGCTTCACGGTTATATTCGCCGTCGATCCCGTATTTTTTCAGCCAGAACCCGTGGATTAGCGGCGAGCGGACGTGATGAATGGGCCAGCCGATGCAGCACGCGCGGATCATGACGCGATCAGCCCCGCGCGGCGCAGCGCAGCGAGAAGCGGCAGCAGCGGCATGCCGAGGATAGTAAAATAGTCGCCGTCGATCCGCTCGAAGAGCTGGATGCCCGCCGATTCGAACTGGTAGCAGCCGACGGAGGAGAGGATACGGTCGCCGACCCCTGCGAGATAGGCGTCGAGGAAAGCGTCCGAAAAGGCGCGCATCGTCATGTCGGCGGTTGCGACATCGGTAAACAGCGTCTCACCGGCCCGGGCAAGGGCGACACCGGAATGCAGCTGATGGGTCTGTCCCCTGAGCACTGCGAGATTGGCGCGGGCCTCGGTCAGCGAGACCGCCTTGGAAAATCGGCGCGCGCCGAGCGCCAGCGTCTGGTCGGCGCCGATGACGACGGCATGAGGATGCAGGCGGCTGACCGCGACAGCCTTGGCGTCGGCGAGGCGCCGCGCGATCTCCGCAGGCGGACAGCCCCCGGCGGTCCAGGCCTCGTCCAGCTTGCGCTCGTCGACCTCTGCCGGCACCAGACGCACGGCGAGGCCCGCGCCGTGAAGCATGGTTGCCCGCGCGGCCGATTTCGACGCCAGGACAAGATCCGTCACGCCGTTTCCTTCGCAGCCAGCATGCGGCGGTGGTCCTTGAGCAGCGAGATGATGCCGGCGGCGGTTTCCTCGATGGACCGCCGCGTCACGTCAATGATCGGCCAGTTGTTGGAGCCGAACAGGCGGCGGGACTGGGCGATCTCTTCCGTTACGGCCGCCCGGTCGACATAGCTCGACTTGTCCTGTGTGGCGTTGAGCGCGAGGATCCGGTTCTCGCGAATCTGGACGATGCGTTCGGGACTGGCATAGAGGCCGATGATGAGCGGCTTCTGCAGCGCCCAGATGGCATCGGGGAGCGGAATGCCGGGAACGAGCGGAATATTGGCCGCCTTCACGCCGCGATTGGCGAGGTAGATGGATGTCGGAGTCTTGGACGTGCGCGACACGCCCACGAGCAGAACGTCAGCCTCCTCCCAGTTCTCTGGAAGCTGGCCGTCGTCGTGCATCATCGTGTAGTTCAGCGCGTCGATCCGCTTGAAATATTCGGCGTTGAGAACGTGCTGGGCACCGACCCGCGGCGTCGACGCGGCACCGAGATAGTTCTGGAACATCGCGAGTATAGGCTCGAGGACCGAAAGGCTGGGAGACCCCAGCTCCTTGCACTTGTCGTTCAGCCTGTCGGTGAGTTCCTTGTCGACGAGCGTGTAGAGCACGATGCCCGGATTGGCCTCGATCTCGGCGAGGACCCTGTCGAGCTGCTTCTGCGAGCGGACCAGCGGATAGACGTGCTCGATGGCGGAGACGGATGCATACTGTACCGCTGCGGCGCGGCCGACGGTCATCAGGGTCTCGCCGGTGGCGTCCGACACAAGATGAAGGTGAAAATAGCTCTCGCGGCGATGCGGCATGGGCTCTGCATAAGGCCGGTCGGACATGTGGACAAGCACGGACAAGGCCACGGTCGGCGCCCGATCGCAAGGGGTTCACGGTGTAGCGTCCCCGATCTGTCCCCAGCTTGATCGTCAGGGGAGATTTCGTCCACCGCCCGGGATAGGTCATCGCGGATGAGGTCAGGTCCGTGCTGCCGACAGCCTGATGCGGTAGCGATTACAAGGCGCTAACCGTGGGGCAGCGAGCTGGAGCGGCGTCATTGCCGACGGACCCCGAACGGTGGACAACTTGTGCATGATCCTGTCTTCGCCTAATGCCCCCCTCCAGGAATCAAAGAAGACTCTCTCTCATCAAGATTGGATGGAAGGAGAGGTGCGGGGACCAGTCGTGCACAAACCCCTTCTCGGCGTCCTCCAGGGTGCCATCGCCGCCTCTCCTCCGATCTGGATGATGCGCCAGGCAGGACGCTATCTGCCCGAGTATCGGGCGGTTCGCGAAAAGGCGGGCTCGTTCCTCGATCTCTGCTTCAATCCGGACCTGGCGACCGAGGTGACGCTGCAGCCGCTCCGGCGGTTCGGTTTCGACGGCGCCATTCTGTTCTCGGACATCCTCGTCGTGCCGCATGCGCTGGGCCAGACGGTGCGGTTCGAGACGGGCGAGGGACCAAGGCTCGATCCGCTGGTCGATGCGGGCAGTCTCGCCCGTCTTACACCCGAACTCGACGCGGCCATCGTCGGCAAGGTCTACGAGGCCGTAGCCATGATCCGTAGCCAGTTGCCTGCCACGGCGACGCTGATCGGCTTCTGCGGGGCGCCCTGGACGGTCGCGACCTACATGGTTGCCGGGCGGGGCGGCGACGACCAGGTTGCGGCGCGGCTCTTCGCCTATCGCGACCCGGATGGCTTCGCGACCCTGATCGACCGGATCGTCGACGCCTCCGTCGCCTATCTCCTCGGCCAGATCCGCGCCGGCGTGGAAGCTGTCCAGATCTTCGATACCTGGGCCGGAGTGCTACCCGAGGAGCAGTTTGCGCGTTGGAGCATCGCCCCGATCGCGCAGATCGTCAGCCGGGTCAGGAACGAGGCTCCCGGCGTGCCGGTGATCATCTTCCCCAAGGGGGCGGGACATCGTCTGTCAGCCGTCGTCGATGGCATAGGCCCAGACGCCGTGGGCCTCGACTGGACGATCGGTGCCGATTTCGTGCAGCGGGAGCTTCAGCCTCGCGTGGCGGTTCAGGGCAATATCGATCCGATTGCGCTGCTGGCCGGAGGCGATGCGCTGGACCGGGCGGTGGATCGGGCGCTGGAATCCTTCAGCGCTGGGCGCTACGTCTTCAACCTCGGCCACGGCATCCTGCCGCCGACGCCGATCGCTCATGTTGAACGCATGGTGGCGCGGGTTCGCAGCTGGAGGCAAGGCGCATGACGGGACAGCAGCGGGCGATCAGGGCCATCTCCGCGGTCGGTGTCACGCTCGTGGGCGTGATGACGCTGGGATATTTCGCCCCGGTAGCCGCTGCTGCATGGATCAAGTCGCTTCACGTCATCGCCGTCATCTCATGGATGGCCGGAATGCTCTATCTGCCGCGTCTGTTCATCTATCACTGCGCGACGACGCCGGGATCAGAAACCTCCGAGACGTTCAAGGTGATGGAGCGGCGGCTGCTGGAATACATCATCAATCCGGCGATGATCGTCAGCTGGGTGGCGGGTCTCTGGCTCGCCTGGGTGGTCTTCCGGTTCCAGGGCGGGTGGTTGCACGGCAAGCTCGCCCTCGTTCTCGCCCTCTCGGCGGTGCACGGCATGTTCAGCGCGTCCGTGCGGGCCTTTGCCGAGGATCGCAACACCCGCTCGCAGACCTATTGGCGGGTCATGAACGAGGTCCCGACCGCGATCATGGTGATCGTCGTCATCCTCGTCATCGTAAAGCCCTTCTGACGACGGGCAGCAGCTTCCGCCGGCGGGACTTGCAATCGGGCGGCTGCGGGCTTATTCGGTAACTCCCTCCTCAACGCAGACAGGGACCGGAGAGACGGCACACTCGCCAGTCCTGCCGGGAACCCGGACAAGGGTCCCGTTGGCCCTTGTCGACAGTGATCTGCGATTTCACGTCTCTCCTTGCTCAGGCCCGGACTCGTTGTCGTACCGAGCCTTCGGCCGTCCCATCATCGCGTGGTTCCGATGCAGCAGATCAAACTTCAGGACATCAAGTCGAAATCCCCGACCGAGCTGCTGGCGTTCGCCGAGGAGTTGCAGGTCGAGAACGCCTCGACGCTGCGCAAGCAGGAACTGATGTTCGCCTGCCTCAAGCAGCTGGCGTCGCAGGATATCGATATCATCGGCGAGGGCGTCGTCGAGGTCCTCCAGGATGGCTTCGGCTACCTGCGCGCGCCCGACGCGAATTATCTGGCCGGACCGGACGACATCTATGTGTCTCCGTCGCAGATCCGCCGTTTCGGCCTTCGGACGGGCGATACGGTCGAGGGCGAGATTCGCTCCCCGAAGGAGGGCGAGCGTTATTTCGCTCTGCTCAAGGTCAACCGGATCAACTTCGAGGAGCCTGAAAAGGCCCGGCACAAGGTCAATTTCGACAATCTGACGCCGCTTTACCCGAATCAGCGGTTGCGAATGGAGGTCGAGGACCCCACGAAGAAGGACTATTCGGCGCGCATCATGGACGTCGTGGTGCCGCTCGGCAAAGGCCAGCGTGCGCTCATCGTCGCGCCGCCGCGTACCGGCAAGACCGTCCTTCTGCAGAACATCGCGCAATCGATCACCCACAATCACCCCGAGTGCTACCTCATCGTTCTGCTGATCGATGAGCGGCCCGAGGAGGTCACGGACATGCAGCGATCGGTGAACGGCGAGGTCATTTCCTCGACCTTCGACGAGCCGGCGACGCGCCATGTTCAGGTGGCCGAGATGGTCATCGAGAAGGCCAAGAGGCTGGTGGAGCACGGCCGTGACGTCGTCATCCTGCTCGATTCGATCACCCGCCTCGGCCGCGCCTACAACACGGTGGTGCCGTCTTCCGGCAAGGTGCTCACCGGCGGCGTCGACGCCAATGCCCTGCAGCGGCCGAAGCGCTTCTTCGGCGCCGCGCGCAATATCGAGGAGGGCGGCTCCCTGACGATTATCGCCACCGCCCTCATCGATACCGGCAGCCGTATGGACGAGGTGATTTTCGAGGAGTTCAAGGGAACCGGCAACTCCGAGATCATTCTCGACCGCAAGGTGGCGGACAAGCGGACCTTCCCGGCGATCGACATCACCCGCTCCGGCACCCGCAAGGAAGAGCTGCTGGTCGCGCCTGACATTCTCAAGAAGATGTATGTCCTGCGCCGCATCCTCAATCCGATGGGGACGGTCGACGCCATCGAGTTCCTGCTCGACAAGCTGCGGCAGACCAAGGTGAACGGCGACTTCTTCGATTCGATGAACACCTGATTCGATTCATCGGCGAAACGAAACGCGCCTCCGCGATCGATTCGAAGGCGAAACGGCGGACATGGACTCGCGAACGATCGCCGCCATCTCCACGGCACCGGGAACCGCTGGCGTGGCCGTCATCCGTGTCAGTGGCGCGGGAGCGCGGGATGTGGCGACCGCGCTCGCGGGGCGCGTCCCATCTCCCCGTCGGGCGGCTCTCGCCCTTATCCGCGACCCGGCGACCGGAGGCTATCTGGATCGCGGGATCATCCTGTGGTTTCCGGGACCAAGGAGTTTCACGGGCGAGGATGTCCTGGAACTCCAGGTGCATGGCGGCCGGGCGGTCGTTGCCGCCGTGCTACGGGCCGTCCTGTCGGTCGAGGGTGTCCGGCTCGCGGAGGCCGGCGAGTTCACGCGCCGGGCCTTTGAGAACGGGCGGATGGACCTCGCCGAGATCGAGGGACTAGCCGATCTGCTGCTGGCCGAGACGGAGGCGCAGAGGCGGCAAGCCTTCGCGCTTTACGGCGGGCGGCTGACCGGCGAGGCGGACCGCCTCCAGCACGCCATCCTGCCGGTTCTCGCCATGGTCGAGGCCTCGATCGACTTCCCGGACGAGGGCGATGTGGCGTCAGCCACGCTTGCCGAAGCACGCAGCCGCCTGGCAGAGGTCCGGAAAGACATCCGGAACCTCGTCGAGGACGCGGCGCGGGCCGAACGGGTTCGCGACGGCGTGACGGTGGTTATTGCCGGTCCGCCCAATGCCGGCAAGTCGACGCTGCTCAATGCACTGGCGCGTCGCGATGTCGCCATCGTGTCGCCGACGCCGGGTACGACTCGCGACAGTATCGAGGTCCACCTAGACCTTGCAGGCGTGCCGGTGGTGCTGGTGGACACCGCGGGGCTGCGGGAAAGCGCCGACCCGGTCGAGCAGGAGGGCATGCGCCGCGCCGAGGCGCGGATTGCTTCAGCCGATCTCACGCTCTGGCTGTCGCGGGAGCAGGACGAGGTCCCGGCCGGTATCGGCGGGCCCACGGCCGCAGCGGATATGGGGACATGGCGGATCCAGACCCAGATCGATCGCGGTCGTCCGGCGGATGAGCGAGCGCGCCACCGCCTGTCGGCTGTGAGCGGGGAAGGGATGGCGGCCTTCCTTGCGGATCTCGCAGCGTATGCCGCGGATCGAATTGGCGGGGAACCGGCCCTGGTCGTACATGAGAGGCACCGGACCATCTTCGCTGAGGCCCTGTCCGCGCTGGAGGGCGCACTCGGGATGCCGCATTGGGAGGCGTCTGCGGAACTGGTGGCGGAATGCCTACGGGCCGCGGTGGCATCGCTCGGTCGGAGCCGCGGGCGGATCGGGTCCGAGGCCATGCTCGATCAACTGTTCTCGACCTTCTGCATCGGAAAGTAGGGCCGGTGTTTCACGTGAAACAGTCGATTCGGCGGTGGAACGACCGCGACCCAACGACCTCGATTGCCCTCGTCGGCGTCGGACGATACAGACGGGGGCAGAGGTGAGCATCGCCATGGGCCGCAGCGTATTTGACGTCATCGTAGTCGGAGGGGGTCACGCGGGCTGCGAGGCTGCGGCCGCTGCCGCACGTCTTGGCGCGCACTCGGCGCTGGTGACGCAACGCATTGAGACGATCGGCGCCATGTCCTGCAATCCGGCGATCGGTGGCCTCGGAAAGGGGCATCTGGTCCGGGAGATCGATGCACTCGACGGATTGATGGGCCGCGTGGCCGATGCCGCCGGCATCCAGTTTCGCGTGCTGAACCGGCGCAAGGGGCCGGCGGTGCGCGGACCCCGGACGCAGGCGGATCGCAAGCTCTATGCGGCGGCCATGCAGGCTGCACTCGCGGCCCAGCCGGGTCTCGACATCGTCATAGGCGAAGTGGTGGAACTCCTCGGGGATGCGATGGCCGTCAGCGGTGTCCGGCTCGCCGATGGTCGCGACCTTCAGGCAGGCGCTGTCGTCCTGACCACGGGCACGTTCCTGAGAGGGGTCATCCATCTTGGGGAGAAGCAGTGGGCGGCGGGGCGGATCGACGATGAGGCCAGCATTCGCCTGGCAGAGAGCCTGGCGCGGTACGGTTTCGGTCTCGGCCGGCTCAAGACCGGAACGCCGGCGCGTCTGGACGGAACCACGATCGACTGGTCGTCCATCGAGCGTCAGGAGGCCGATTCGGATCCGGAACCATTCTCGACGCTGACCGACGCGATCACCAACCCGCAGGTCACCTGCGGCATTACCCGGACGACGGCGGCGACACACGATATCGTCCGCGCCAATCTCGGCCGCTCGGCCATGTATGGGGGGCGGATCGAGGGGGTGGGGCCGCGCTACTGCCCCTCCATCGAGGACAAGATCGTCCGCTTCGGCGACCGAGATGGGCACCAGGTCTTTCTGGAGCCGGAGGGGCTGGATGACCCCACGGTCTATCCAAACGGGCTCTCGACCTCCTTGCCTGAGGACGTGCAGACGGACTTCCTGCGCTCGATTCCGGGTCTCGAGCGGGTGGCGGTCCGACGCTTCGGCTATGCGATCGAGTACGACCACGTCGATCCACGGGAACTGGAGCCGACGCTGGAGACGCGCCGCGCCGGGCGTCTGTTCCTGGCGGGGCAGATCAACGGGACCACAGGCTATGAGGAGGCCGCGGCCCAGGGCCTGCTGGCGGGGCTCAACGCCGCCCTGCGCGCTTCGGGGCGTGCGGGAATCACGATTGGTCGCCATGAGGGCTACACGGGCGTCATGATCGATGACCTCACGTCCCGGGGTATTACCGAGCCCTACCGCATGTTCACCTCGCGGGCGGAGTTCCGCTTGGCCTTGCGGGCCGACAACGCTGACCAGCGCCTGACCCCGATGGGCCTCGCGCTCGGCTGTATCGGCGCCGAGAGGTCGATTCGGTTCCGTCACAAGATGGCGGCGCTCCAGGCGGTTCGTGCCCGGCTCGATGGCTTGCGTATCACCCCGAATCAGGGGGCGGCGGCCGGTCTGGCGTTGAACCAGGATGGTGTGCGCCGATCGGCCTTCGAGCTTCTCTCCCGCCCAGACATCGACTGGGCAGCTCTGTGCCGGGTCTGGCCGGAACTCGGGGATGTGCCGGGCCCGGTGGCCGCGCAGGTCGAGACCGATGCTCACTACGCGGTCTATCTGGATCGCCAGTCTGCGGACATTGCAGCCCAGCAGCGCGACGAGGGTCTGGCCATACCGGATGATCTGGACATCGAAGCCATACCCGGCCTGTCGAACGAGATTCGCGCGAAACTGATGGCCTTCCGGCCGCGGACCCTCGGTCAGGCGTCGCGGATGGATGGCATGACGCCGGCCGCCCTCACCCTGCTTGCCGTCTGGGTGCGCCGCGCCGGCGCGCGTTCGGCCGCCTGATGAGCGTGGAGCAGGCCCTGATGGCGGCGAAGCGCGCCGGAGTCGCTGTTTCACGTGAAACAGCCGAGCGGCTGGCGCTCCATGTGGCTTTGCTGCAGCGCTGGAATCCCGTGAAGAATCTGGTGTCGCCCCATACGCTCGGCGAGGTCTGGGAGCGGCATGTCACGGACAGCCTCCAGCTCGTGCGGATCGCGCCTGAGGCCAAGGTCTGGGTCGATATGGGGTCCGGCGGCGGGCTTCCGGCTCTCGTGATCGCGGCCTGTCTCGCCGATGTTCCGGGGGCGCAGGTTCATTGCATCGAGAGCAAGCTCGGCAAGTCCGCCTTCCTCCAGGAGGCCGCCCGGCAGATGCGCGTTCCCGCCAAGGTCTGGGCGCGCCGGATCGAGGATGTGGTGGGGCATGATCTGGTGAGCGTCGACGTCGTCACCGCCCGCGCTCTCGCGCCGATGAAGGATCTGCTCCGCCTCGCCAATCCCCTGTTGAAAAGTGGAGCGGTCGGGATCTTTCCAAAGGGGCAAGATGTAGCGTCTGAATTGACTGACGCCGCTATATATTGGAAGTTCAATCCCAGATCGGTGCCGAGCGTCACCGACCCCAGGGGCCGGATCATTGTGGTCCAGGGGGTCGAGCGCCGCGCCGGCTGACCCTCATGCGATGGACGTGGTCATGACGCTGCTCTCTTCTTCAACCCCGATGACGGGTCCGCGCGTCCTGGCTCTCGCCAACCAGAAGGGCGGCGTCGGCAAGACTACGACGGCCATCAATCTTGGCACGGCGCTGGCGGCGATCGGAGAGAAGGTTCTCATTCTGGACCTCGATCCGCAGGGCAACGCCTCCACCGGGCTCGGAATTGACCGTCGATCAAGGCAGAGGTCGACCTACAGTGTGTTGGTCGGTGACCATTCCTTGACCGAAACGATTCAGGAGACGTCGGTTCCCCGCCTGTCCATCTCGCCGTCGACCATGGACCTGTCCGGCGTCGAACTTGAGATCGCCGCGGAGCGCGACCGGGCCTATCGCCTGCGCCGCGCTGTCGAGACGCTCGGCAACGCCTTCTCCTATGTGCTGATCGATTGTCCGCCTTCGCTGAACCTGTTGACGATCAACGCCATGACAGCCGCCGACGCCATTCTGGTGCCGCTGCAGTGCGAGTTCTTCGCGCTTGAGGGCCTGTCGCAGCTCATCAAGACCGTCGAGCAGGTCAAGACGACGCTCAATCCCGGTCTCACCATCCATGGCATCGTCCTGACCATGTATGATGCACGAAACAACCTGTCGGCGCAGGTCGTCGACGACGTACGCCAGTTCATGGGCGACAAGGTCTACCAGACCATCATTCCGCGCAATGTGCGGGTGTCGGAGGCGCCGGGCTACGGCAAGCCGGTGCTGCTCTATGATCTCAAATGCGTCGGCAGCCAGGCCTATCTGCGGCTGGCCTCCGAGATCATCCAGCGCGAGCGGGTCCTGCGGGCGGCCTGATCATGGATTCGATTCGTTCCCGTTCTGATTCATCCGCCGACGTCGTTACGCTGGCGTCCCGAAGGAGAGTTGACATGGTGGAAGATGCGGGCCGTTCGCGTCTCGGCCGCGGTCTGGCCGCGCTGATCGGTGATGTCGGCGAGGAGAGCGCGGCGATTGAGCGCGTGCGCTCCACCCGCAAGGTGCCGATCGAGTTCCTGCGCGCCAACCCGCGCAATCCGCGACGCATCTTCCGCGAGGAAGACCTGCAGGAACTGGCCGATTCCATCCGCGAGCGCGGCATCATTCAGCCCATCGTGGTGCGCGCCGTGGCCGGCGCCGTCGATGCCTACGAGATCGTCGCGGGCGAACGGCGCTGGCGGGCCGCGCAGCGTGCCGAGCTGCATGAGGTTCCGATCCATCTCGTCGAGGTGGGCGACCGGGAGGCGCTCGAACTCGCCATCATCGAGAACGTCCAGCGCGCCGATCTCAATCCGCTGGAGGAGGCGCTCGGCTACAACGAGCTGATCGAGCAGTTCGGCTATAGCCAGACCGATCTCGCCAAGATCATCGGCAAGAGCCGCAGCCATGTCGCCAACACGCTGCGCCTGATGAAGCTGCCGGAGAACGTCCAGGGCATGCTGCGCGAGGGCCAGTTGACAGCCGGCCATGCCCGCGCCCTGCTGGCGGCCGACGACCCGGATCGGCTGGCTTCGCAGATCATCGACCAGGGGCTCAATGTCCGCCAGGTGGAAGCGCTGACCCAGGAGCAGTCGGAGAAGGCCGGCCGTGCGCCGAAGCAGCGCGAGCGGGTCGAGAAAGACGCCGATACCCGGGCGCTGGAGAAGACGCTGTCCGATGCCCTCGGCATGACCGTGACCGTCGACCATCGCGGCGCCGGGGGCGAGCTGCGCATCCGCTATCGCTCGCTGGAGCAGCTCGAGGACCTGTGCCAGCGGCTGCGTGGCTGATTCGGCTCAGCCCCGCGCCCCCTGCCGGGCGGCGGTGGCGATCGACATGATGATGCGGCTGGCGATGGCCGGCGCGAGCGCGGACTTGGCGCGCGTTTCATAGGTCGCCTCGGCGAGGCGGACGATGGTCCGCTGCAGGCGTTCGGTGGTCCAGAGCCCAAGCTGCCGTTCGACGGCGGCCTTCCTGCGAAAAAAGACCGGCGGATCGAAGCGCTCCACAACCGAGCGCGCGGGCGTGCCCGTCTCGACGGAAAGCCGCGCCTTGTGCAGGCCGAGGAAATGGCGGTTCATGGCCGACATGATCTGCGGGACGGCAAGCCCGCCAGCCTCGGCGCGCAAGAGAAGCCTGTCGAGCACGTCCGGGCGGCCACCCGCGGCGGCATCGACGATCTCGTCGACGCCGAGATCGAGGCTGTCGCCCGCCACGGCCTCGACATCGGCAGCGGTGATCGCCGTCTGGCCGTGACAATAGAGGCAGACCTTGCGGATCTCGGCGCGCGAGGCGGCGCGGTCGCCGCCCAGAAGCTGCGCCAGAAGGGTGAGCGCCGCAGGCTCGACCTGAAGCCCCGCCTGGCGCGCCTCCTCGCCGATGAGGCGCTTCACGTCGGCCTCGCCGTCGGCATAGCAGGGAATGACGGCGGCAGCGCCGGACCGCTCGGCATCGGTGCGCAGTGGCGCTGTCTTCTTCAGGTCCCCGGCCTCGATCACGATTGTCGCGGCTTCGGGGGGGGCGGCCAGAAGCGGCAGGATCGCGGCCGCGATCGGCTTCTCGCCCGCGCGGATCCAGATCAGCCGCCGGCCGCCGAACATCGGCATGGTGCGGGCCTCGTCGACGAGCCGGGCGGGGTCGCCGGCCAGCACATCGCCGTCGAGGCGGGTCACGGTGAAGGGGTCGTTGAGGTCGGGCGCGATGCGCGATGCCACCGCCCTGCCGCGCTCGGAGACGAGGCCGGCATCGGGGCCGTAGATCAGGACGATCGGCCGCCTCTCATCAGGCGCCGCCAGAAACCTGTCGATTTCGGCACCCTTCAGGATGGTCACGCCGTCATCTCGGCTGCGTGGCGTACCAGCCTGCCACCTGCGTGACGATCGATTCGGCAAGGCTCTTGGCGGCGCGCTCCTGCGCCTCGATCACGGCGCGGTCGGAGGCGAGGCGCTGCGCGGTCCGGTCGAAGGAGGCGGTGGCGAAGGCCGTGCCGCGATGGATGACTCGCGGGTCGCCGACGGCGGTGATCGTGTAGTTGCCGACCAGGTTGACGGCCTGGGCGGAGGGGCGGCCGGCGGCGGTGTTGAGGGCCAGCGGCACGCTGTCGATGGACAGGTTGATGCGCAGGACATGGCTTGGATTGGCCGCGCGCCCACCGCCGCCCTGGGTCAGGTAGATCAGCTCGTTGCGCAACACGACTCCGTTGCGGCCGGGAATCTCGGGGATGTCCAGGTCGCGCAGCGCTGCTTGAGCGTTGCGCCCGCCCGCCACGACGGTCGGGTCGCCATAGAGCGGCGCGAAGCAACCGGCGAGCGCCGCCGACGCCGCGAACAGCGCGACGAAGCGGATCATGCGGACAAGCGAGGTGTCAGCCCACGACATTCACGATCCTCTGCGGAACGACGATGATCTTCTTCACCGGCCGGCCCTCCAGCGCCTTGCTGACGGCGTCGAGAGCGATCACGGCTGCCTCGACATCCTTTTGGGCCGCGTCGCGCGCGATCGTCAAGTCCGCGCGCTTCTTGCCGTTGACCTGGACGGGCAGGGTGACAGTGTCTTCGACGAGGATCGCCTGGTCGACGGCGGGCCAGGATTCCTCGGCGACGAGCCCCTTGTGGCCGAGCTCCGCCCAGCATTCCTCAGCGAGGTGCGGCATCATCGGGGCGACAAGGCGCACGAGAATGCTGCCGGCCTCGGCGAGCGCGGTCGCCACGTCGGGGGATGCCACGCCGCCGCGAAGGCCGTCGAGCGTCTTCGCCAGCGCATTGGCGAGCGTGTAGATGTGCGCGACGCAGCGGTTGAAAGCGAGGCGCTCGACATCGGACTCCACGGCCGCGAGGGCCTGGTGGGCGGCCCGGCGCACAACGGTCGCCTCGTCACCGAAGGTCGCGGAGGCTGCGGCGCCCTGCGACACGGCGGCGATCTCTCCGACGATCCGCCAGAGGCGCTGGACGAAGCGGCTGGCGCCCTCGACGCCGGCCTCGGTCCAGATGACGTCGCGCTCGGGGGGAGAATCCGACAGCATGAACCAGCGGGCGGTGTCAGCGCCGTAGGTGTCGATGATGTCGTCGGGGTCGACGACGTTCTTCTTCGACTTCGACATCTTCTCGATGGAGCCGATCTCGACAGGCGCGTTCGAGCCCTTCAGCACGGCGCGGCGCTGGTCGCCCTCGCCGGTGATCGTCACCTCGGCCGGCGTGACATAGGCCCCGTCCGGGCCGCGATAGGTCTCGTGGACCACCATGCCTTGCGTGAACAGGCCGCGGAACGGCTCGTCAAGGCCGGCATGGCCGGTCGCCTTCATGGCGCGGGTGAAGAAGCGCGAATAGAGCAGGTGCAGGATCGCATGCTCGATGCCGCCGATATACTGGTCGACCGGCAGCCAGGCATCGACCACTGCCGGGTCGGTCGGCGTGTCGGTGCGCCAGGGATCGGTGAAGCGGGCGAAATACCAGGACGAATCGACGAAAGTGTCCATCGTATCCGTCTCGCGGCGAGCCGGCTTGCCGCAGGACGGGCAGGCGACGTGCTTCCAGGTCGGATGGCGGTCGAGCGGGTTGCCGGGCTTGGAGAAGTCGGCATCGTCGGGCAGCAGGATCGGCAGCTGGGAATCGGGCACCGGCACCGCGCCGCAATCGTCGCAGTGGATGACAGGGATCGGACAGCCCCAGTAGCGCTGGCGCGAGATGAGCCAGTCGCGCAGGCGGAAATTCACCTTGCGGGTGGCGACGGGCTTGCCGGCGAGCTCGGTCTTTTCCAGACGCGTGGCGACCTCGGCGAAGGCGGCCTCGGTGGTCAGGCCGTTCAGGAAGCGCGAGTTGATCATCACGCCGTCGCCGTCATAGGCGGTGTCGGTGACGGCGAAATCGTCGCCGGCATCGGCCGGCTTCACGACGGTTTCGAACTTCAGGCCATATGTGTTGGCGAATTCGATGTCGCGCTGGTCGCCCGAGGGGCAGCCGAAGATGGCGCCCGTGCCGTAGTCCATGAGAATGAAGTTGGCGACATAGACCGGCACCTCCCAGGAGGGATCGAAGGGGTGGATCGCCTTGATGCCGGTGTCGAAGCCGAGTTTCTCCGCCGTTTCGAGCGCGGCCACCGAAGTCCCCATGCGGCGGCATTCCTCGGAGAAGGCGGCCAGCGCGGGGTTCGTCTCGGCGGCGGCGCGCGCCAGCGGATGGTCAGGGGCGATCGCCATGAAGGCGGCGCCGAACAGCGTGTCGGGACGCGTCGTGTAGATCTCGAGCTCGGAATGGCCGGCCGGCGCGGTGCCGTCCTTGAGGGTCCAGCGGACCATCAGGCCCTCGGAGCGGCCGATCCAATTCTTCTGCATCAGCCGGACCTTGTCCGGCCAGCGGTCGAGGCCGTCGAGCGCGGTCAGGAGGTCATCGGAATAGTCGGTGATCTTGAAGAACCACTGGGTCAGGTCGCGCTGTTCGACGAGAGCGCCCGAGCGCCAGCCGCGGCCGTCGATCACCTGCTCATTGGCGAGCACGGTCTGGTCGACCGGGTCCCAGTTTACCTTGGCCGAGCGCCGCTCGACCAGGCCTGCCCGCATGAAGTCGGCGAAGAGCTTCTGCTGGTGGCGGTAGTAGGAGGGGTCGCAGGTGGCGAGCTCGCGCGACCAGTCGAGCGAAAGGCCCATGCTTTTCAGCTGCGCCTTCATGGTGGCGATATTGGCGTAGGTCCATTCCTTCGGGTGGACCTTTGAGGCCATCGCGGCGTTCTCCGCCGGCAGGCCGAAGGCGTCCCAGCCCATGGGGTGCAGCACGTTGAAGCCGCGGGCGCGCTTGTAGCGGGCCACCACGTCGCCCATCGTGTAGTTGCGCACATGGCCCATGTGGATGCGCCCAGACGGATAGGGGAACATCTCGAGCACGTAATATTTCGGCCGCGGATCGTCGTTCTTCGTCTCGAAGATGGCCTTCTCGTCCCAGACCGCGCGCCATTTCGGCTCGGCGGTGCGGGCATTGTAGCGTTCGGTCGACATGATGGGCGGCAGGTCCGGACAGGCAGGGCAAAAGCGAGCGCGGACAACACACGAAAGGGCCCGGCCGGTCAAGGATTTGGCGCATGCGGGCTGCCATCTGGCCCCGTTCAGCGGCCCGTGCTAGCCCGGAGGCCCCGCCGTGGAGCCCGAACCATGTCCGATGCCGTGTCCCGTCTCGCCGAAGTGAGGGCTGCGATTGCCGCCGCGACCTCCGAGGCCAAGCGACCGGAGGCGTCGGTGACGCTGGTGGCCGTGTCGAAGACCTTGCCGGCCGAGGCCATCGAACCGGTTCTGGCGGCCGGCCAGCGCGTCTTCGGCGAGAACTATGTGCAGGACGCCAAATCCAAGTGGCCGGAGCTGCGCCAGCGCTATCCCGACGTTCAGGTCCACATGATCGGGCCGCTGCAGTCGAACAAGGCGAAGGAGGCCATCGCCCTCTTCGATGTCATCGAGACGCTGGACCGCTCGTCCCTCGCCCGCGAGCTGCAGAAAGAAATCCAGAAGGCCGGCGGGACCCGCTGTCCGCGCTTCCTCGTGCAGGTGAATACCGGCGCCGAGCCGCAGAAGGGCGGCGTGTCGCCGGAGGAAGCCGACGCCTTCATCCGCACCTGCCGGGAGACCTACGGCCTCGAGGTCGAGGGCGTCATGTGCATTCCCCCCGTGGACGAGCCGCCGGCGCCGCATTTTGCTTTGCTCACCACCATCGCCCGCCGCAATGGCCTGAAGACCATCTCCATGGGCATGAGCGCCGACTTCCCGACCGCCATCGCCATGGGTGCGACCCATGTCAGGGTGGGCAGCGCCATCTTCGGCGCGCGCGGCTGACGACCGCTCCGGTCAGTCCTTGCCGCGATTGACATAGGTGGCGTTGCCAAGGCCGGTGCCGATGGTGACGACCCCCCACGCGGCGACGTCCTGCATGTCGGGGACCTCGCTGAGGCCCTGGACCACCGCGTCATTGTGCATGACGACGAGGGTTTCGTGTCCGCCGATCTCGGGAATCGCCTTGGTCAGGGCGGCGGGCAGGTTGAAGTGCTCGCTCTCCCAGTTGCCGCCGGGGAGGTTCTGACCGCCGCGATCGATCGACCCGTCGACCTTGATCAGCCCCGGACAGCCGATGCCGATCACCGGGGCGAGCGTCAGCCCGTCCTTCGCGGCCTTCGCGATCAGGTCGTCGAGCATCCCCGCCAGCCGCTCGATGGCCGCAGTCCGCGCCGGACTGTCGTCGGCATGGCGCCACAGGTCCGATTTCCAGACCTCGGCTTTCGACAGGTCGGCGGCCTTCTTCAGGTTCAGCGCCACGACGCCGGCGCGCATGTTGGTGCCGCCGATATCGATGGCGAGGATGCCGTCATGGCCGGCGAGCATCCAGGCGGGCATGAGATGGGCGGCGCCGATCAGGCCGGCCTCGTCCGGGTGATGGCGGATCGGACGCATGTCCACGGTGAGCCCGTCGGCCTTCAGGAGGATGCCGGTGCGTGCGATGGCGAGTTCGCCGATGCGGCTGTTGCGGAAGCCGCCCCCGACGGCGACCCGCTCCACATTCTCCCATCCCTTCGTCCGGCGAAACCGCCGGATTACCGCCGCAAGCTCCTGGGCGAAGTCCTCGATGGCGCCATGGACGAGGGCGGCCGCTTCAGGGTCCTCACCCTGCAGCGCCTTGTCGAGCTGCTTCTTGCTGAGATCGGCCGTCTCCACGTCGCCGAAGGGGTCGGTATCGAGCCGGCCGAGACGCTCGCGCCAGTCGTCGAGCTTTTCTGTGAAGGCGCGCTTGCTGGCGCGGTCACCCACAAAGCCCTCCTTGTCGCGCAGTTCGAGGTTGTAGCCCGATACCGTAACGGAGGGCAGTTCCACCGCGCCATGGCCGGCGATCGGTTCCCGGCCGCCAGATCGTGCCACCTTCTTTGCGGTTGTCTTGCCCATCTGCGCCACCGAGTATGAAATCAACTGCCACCAACGCGCAGCGGGACCTGGCGTTCCGTGGCTCGTCGACCACCGAAGCGGAGGAAAAAATGTCCGGGAGGACCGGAACCGGATCGCCGATCAGGCGTTTGCAACCCATGGGGTCAGTTCGAGGGGCCGGTATCGTCGTGGAAAATTCGATCGCTGCGGGCTGCCGCCTGGTTGGCTCCGCGGCTGCCGGACGCAGGCGCCGATCATGCTCCTGAATCCCCGCCCGCACCCGGAGGTGGGCGATCTGACGTCCCGGATCATCGCCAATCCCGACCGCTACGCCCTGTTCTCGGATTTCGACGGAACGCTGGCGGAGATCGCCGAACAGCCAGAAAAGGTCGTCGTTCCGGCCGACCTCGCGCCCGCCATGGCCGCGGTCAGGCTAATGCTTGGCGGCGCCTTCGCCATCATCACCGGAAGACCCCTCAACCAGGTCGCCGGGTACGTGGGGTCGGCGGGGCTGGAGGCGTCCGGCCTCCATGGCCTCGAATTCTCCTTTGCGGCGGGGAGCGCCGGTTCTCGTGTGCCGCCCGAGGCGCCTCAGGACCTGGTCGGCGAGGTCGTGCGGATCGTGGCCCCCGAGCCCGGCTTCAGGCTTGAGCACAAGGGCGCGATCCTCGCCGTCCACTACCGGCAGGTGCCGGCCGCCGGCGGTTGGCTGCGCGCCGCGCTGGAGGACGTGATCGTGCGGCTCAGGCTGGATCACCACATCAAGGACGGGCGCGCGGTGATCGAGATCATCCCTAACGGCACGTCCAAGGGCACCGCGCTCGTCGAGTTCATGCGGCGCACCCCCTATGCCGGTCGCGTGCCGATCATGATCGGCGACGACCGCGCAGACGAGGACGCCTTCGCCGTCGCCGTTGCGTCCGGCGGGCTCGGGCTGCGCGTCGCCGGGGAACATTTCAGGGCGGGCGACGAGCCGTTCCGCCATGCCGGAGAGGTGCGCGCCTTCATTGCCGCCCTCGCCGCCGCGACGGAGCAGTGAGATGACGGCAGATCCGATGGGCGCAACCCGCCCCCCACGCCAGGCGCCGCCTCCGATGGCGGTGATCGGCAACAGCACGATCGCCGCGCTGATCGACGAGAAGGCCCGGATCCTCTGGGGCTGCTGGCCGCGCATCGACGGGGACCCGCTGTTCTCGGCGCTGGTGGGCGGCCCCGATCCGCAGCGCGGATTCCTGTCGGTCGAACTCGACGGTATGGTCTCCTCGAGCCAGTCCTACGAGCGCAATACCGCGATCCTGGTGACGGTGATGACATCCAGCGACGGATCGGCCGTGCGCATCACCGATCTGGCACCGCGTTTCAAACAGTATGACCGGGTCTTCCGGCCGCCCATGCTGATGCGGCGCATCGAGCCGATCGCCGGCAATCCGCGCGTCCGCGTCAGGATGCGGCCGACCATGGCCTATGGTCGGTATGACGGCCGTGCCATACCCGGCTCGAACCACATCCGCTACGTGTCCGATGCGGGCGCGGTACGGCTGACCTCGGACATACCGGTGGCCTACCTGTCGTCGGAGGCGCAGTTCGTCCTGACCCGGCCGATGACCCTCATCGTCCATGCCGACGAGACCTTTCCGAACTCCATCGAGGATGTCTGGTTCGCTTTCCTCCGGTCGACCCGCCAGTACTGGCTGGACTGGGTGCGCTATCTGTCCGTGCCCTACGAATGGCAGGAGGCGGTCATCCGCGCCGCCATCACCCTGAAGCTCTGCTCCTGCGAGGAGACCGGCGCCATCGTCGCGGCACTCACCACCTCCATCCCCGAGGCGCCCGGCACGGGCCGCAACTGGGACTATCGCTTCTGCTGGTTGCGCGACGCCTATTTCACCGTCCATGCGCTGAACAAGCTCGGTGCGACGCTGACCATGGAGTCCTTTCTCGACTACATGCGCTCGGTCATCGCAACGGAGAAGGGTCCGAACCTCAAGCCGGTCTATGCCATCGTGCCGGAGCACTCGCTCGAGGAATGGATCAGCGAATCCCTGACGGGTTTCAATGGCGACGGGCCGGTCCGCATCGGCAATGCCGCCGCCAACCAGGTCCAGCACGACGTGACCGGCAGCATGATCCTCGCGGCATCGCAGATGTTCCATGATCACCGCCTGCCGAAGCTCGGCGACGCGGTGCTGTTCCACGAACTGGAGGCGCTTGGGGAGCGGGCGGCCGCGTCGGCCTTCGAGCCGGATGCCGGAATCTGGGAATATCGCGGCCGACAGTCGATCCATACCCATTCGGCGGCGATGTGCTTCGCTGCCTGCGACCGGCTGGCGAAGATCGCCGAGCGGCTGGAGCTGCGGGTGCGGCAGGATTACTGGCGGGCCCATGCCGAGCGGATCCGCGCGGCCATCCTCGAGCGGGCCTGGAACGAACAGGAGGGCTTCTTCGCCGCCAGTTTCGACGGCAGCGGCGCGGATGCCTCGACGCTGCTGCTGCATGAACTCGGCGTGGTCGAGGCCAGTGACCCCCGCTTCATCCGCACCGTCGACGTGCTGCAGAAGCGGCTCACACGGCAAGGCTTCCTGCTCCGCTATGACGACCGGGACGATTTCGGCATGCCCGAGACGTCCTTCAACATCTGCACCTTCTGGCTCGCCGATGCGCTTTTCGCCATCGGGCGGGTGGAGGAGGCACGGGCGATCTTCGAGGCCCTGCTGGCCCGCCGCAACCATGTCGGCCTTCTCTCGGAGGACATCGATCCGGCGACCGGCGACCTGTGGGGCAATTTCCCGCAGACCTATTCGATGGTCGGCATCATCGTCACGGCCATGCGGCTGTCGCGCGACTGGGTCCACTAAGCGTTTCCGGCGGTCGCGGGCCGCAATTTTCCTTGGCATCCGAACCAACCCGGCCTGCCGGGCGTTCGGTCAACAGATGAAGGGGGTAAGGCGGGTTGCCGGAGCGGCGGCCCGGCACCCGGACGGGACCCGATGAAGCAGTTCACCCGAGGCGTAATGGTCATGGCCCTGGCGGTCGTGTCCCTGGTCGGTCTTCTCGCCGCGCTCGTGCCGCTGTCGAATTCGCTCATCGAGCAATGGGCGCGCCGCGACGTGGAGCTGCGCTCGGCGCTGGTCTTCAATTCGATCAGGGATCGCGTCGCGCGCGAACTCGTCGGCCAGACGGAGGCGCTGGGACCGTTCTTCGAGAGGCTGACCGCCGACGAGCGCATCATGGCGCTCGGCCTCTGCGACGAGGCAGGCCGGATCACGGTGGCGACGCACCGCATGCCCGCCGCGATCGATTGCCGGGCACGGCCGCGTCCCGAGGGCGCCGAGGCCTCCGGCGCCTTCCGCTTCATGCAGACCCGCATCGATGGAGCGCGCGTCCTGATCGGTGTGTTTCCGCTGACAGCCGGCGGGCAGACGGCAAGCCTCGTCGTTCTCCACGAACTCGGCTTCGTCGCCGACCGCATCGTCGAGGCGCGCTGGTATCTGGTGATCGTCGGCCTGTCGCTGCTGCTGCTCGTCGGTGCTGTCGCCTCGCTCGCCATCGGGCTGCTGCAACGCCGCTACATGCGCGCCGTCCTCTCGAGCATCCAGGATCTGAAGACGGGCAATCCCGCGCGCACGCGGGGCGTCATGGACCCGGCGGTGCGGGAGGAGAGCCGGGAGATCCGTGGCCTGCTGCGCGATTTCCGCGAGAAGATCCGCCAGGAGGACGGCACCCCCGTCGAATGGTCGCCGTCGACGCTGCAGGACCTGCTGGAAAAGGAACTTCCCGACGCCGAGGTCTTCGTCGTCTCCAATCGCGAGCCCTATATCCACAATCACGATGGCGACCGCATCGTCGTCCAGCGCCCCGCCAGTGGCCTCGTCTCGGCGCTGGAGCCGGTCATGCGCGCCTGCGGCGGCGTCTGGGTGGCGCATGGCTCGGGCTCAGCGGACCGCGACACGGTGGACGCGCAGGACCACGTGCTCGTGCCGCCCGGCAAGCCGGCCTACCGCCTGAGGCGCGTGTGGATCAGCGACGAGGAGCAGGAGGGCTACTACTACGGTTTCTCCAACGAAGGGCTCTGGCCGCTCTGCCATCTCGCCTATGTCAGGCCGATCTTCCGCGAGAGCGACTGGCAGCAATATGTGGCGATCAACCAGCGCTTCGCCGACGCGGTCGTGCGCGAGGCCACGCGGCCCGATCCGGTCATCATGGTGCAGGACTATCACTTCGCCCTGCTGCCGCGGATGATCCGCGAGCAATTGCCGAAGGCCACCATCCTGACCTTCTGGCACATCCCCTGGCCGAACGCGGAGGCCTTCGGCATCTGCCCGTGGAAGGAAGAGATTATCGCCGGCCTGCTGGGATCGACGGTGCTCGGATTCCACACCCAGGCCTATTGCAACAACTTTTTCGACACGGTCGACCGCTTCATGGAGAGCCGCATCGACCGCGAGACGCGCTCCGTCGTCTTCGGTGGCGAGGAGACGATGGTCAGGCCCTATCCGATCTCGATCGAGTGGCCGCCGGCAGCGCTGCTGACACAGCAGCCGGTGGAGACCTGCCGCAAGGCCGTGCGTGAGCGCTACGGCTTGTCTGCGGACATGAAGATCGGCGTCGGCATCGAGCGTTTCGACTACACCAAGGGCATTCTGGACCGGCTTCTGGCCGTCGACGAGTTGCTGACGCGCCAGCCGCAGTGGAAGGGGCGCTTCACCTTCATCCAGATCGTTGCGCCGACCCGGTCGAAGCTGCCGAGCTATACCAACCTGCAGAAGGAGGCGGCCCGCATCACCGAGGAGGTCAATGCCCGCCACGGCGATGCCGGATACCAGCCGATCCGCCTCGTCGTGCGTCATCACGAGCCGGACCAGGTCTATGAACTGTTCCGCGCGGCCGATCTCTGCGTGGTGTCCAGCCTGCACGACGGCATGAACCTGGTGGCGAAGGAATTCGTCGCCGCCCGCGACGACGAGCAGGGCGCGCTGGTGCTCTCGCGCTTCGCCGGCGCGTCGAGCGAACTGTCCGAGGCGCTGATCATCAATCCCTACGACGTCCAGGGCATGGCCGACGCCATCAGCCGCGCCCTCGTGATGCCGGAGATCGAGCAGCGGGAGCGCATGCGGCTCATGCGCGCGCATGTGCGCGAGCGCAACGTCTATCGCTGGGCCGGCCAGATCCTCCTCGACGCCTCGCGCCTGCGCAAGCGCCAGCGTGTGCAGGAGTTCCAGAACGGCAATTGATGCATCTGAGGGCAACCCGGAACGTCATTGCCGCGTTGCCGGAACGCGGCAATGGCGGAGGAGGGCGGCTTTGACGAAGACAGCGACGGCGGCGGGCAGCGACACGATCGTCGAGACCGACATTCCCGCGCGGCTCGACCGGCTGCCGTGGGGCCGGTTCCACACGCTCGTCGTGGCGGCGCTCGGGATCACCTGGATCCTCGACGGCCTCGAGGTCACCCTCGCGGGCACCGTGGCCGGTGCGCTCAAGGCGAGCCCGGTGCTGCAGTTCTCCAACACCGATGTCGGGCTCGCCGCCAGCGCCTATCTGGCGGGGGCGGTGCTCGGAGCGCTGTTCTTCGGCTGGCTGACCGACCGGCTCGGCCGCAAGAAGCTCTTCTTCATCACCCTCACGGTCTATCTGATCGCCACCGCGGCGACGGCCTTCTCGTGGAATCTGTGGAGCTTCATGCTGTTCCGCTTTCTCACCGGCGCCGGGATCGGCGGCGAATATGCCGCCATCAACTCGACCATCCAGGAGCTCGTGCCGGCGCGGGTCCGGGGCTGGACCGACCTCGTCATCAACGGCTCGTTCTGGATCGGCGCGGCGCTGGGCGCCCTCGGCGCCATTGTTCTGCTCGACCCAGCCCATTTCGCCCCGGACCATGGCTGGCGCGCGGCTTTCCTGATCGGATCGCTGCTCTCTCTGGTCATCTTCCTCATGCGCATGTGGCTGCCGGAGAGCCCGCGCTGGCTGATGACCCATGGCCGGATGGCCGAGGCCGAGGCCATCGTCGCCGGCATCGAGGCGAAGCTGCGGGCCGAAGGGCACGTCATCCCCGATACGCCGGCCGCGAAGATCCGTCTTGAGCCGCGGACCTCCACACCATTCTCGGAGGTCTTCGATACGCTCCTGCGGCGGCACCGCGACCGTGCGGCCGTCGGCTTCACGCTGATGGCGGCGCAGGCCTTCTTCTACAACGCCATCTTCTTCACCTATGCCCTGGTTCTGACGGACTTCTACGGCATCGCCCCGGCGCAGGTCGGCTGGTACATCCTGCCCTTCGCGCTCGGCAACGTGCTGGGGCCGATCCTGCTCGGGCGCTTCTTCGACACGATCGGCCGACGGCCGATGATCGCCTTCACCTACACCATGTCCGGCCTTTTGCTGGCCGGCACCGGCTGGATGTTCGCCGAGGGCCTCCTGACGGCGCAGACGCAGACGCTCTGCTGGATGGTCATCTTCTTCTTCGCATCGGCGGCGGCCAGTTCGGCCTATCTCACCGTCAGCGAAACCTTCCCGCTGGAGCTTCGGGCGCTCGCCATCGCCATCTTCTATGCGATCGGCACCGGAATCGGCGGGATCGTCGGCCCCTGGCTGTTCGGCGCGCTGATCGAGACGGGATCGCGATGGTCGCTGTTCGGCGGCTACATCCTCGGCGCCGTCCTCATGCTGATCGCTGCGGGCGTCATGCTGCGCTACGGGGTGGCCGCCGAGCGGCGGGCGCTGGAGGATATCAGCAAGCCGCTGTCGCACCGCGACTGACCTCGTTTGCGCAAGGCAAAGTCCCACCCAGGGCATGGACGGGCCCTTGCAAATGTATCGGCAGACAATACAAGCGTTCCGGATCGTGACGGGGCAGCGTGCGCCTGCCGTGCAGAGGAAAGCTGATCGTGTCGACCCAGCCCGGCTTCGAGCGCCGTTATCAAGCTCCGGAACGCGAGCCCATCATCGAGGTCGACGAGCGCCTCTTTCTCAAGTCGGCCGCGCGTTCCTTCTACGTGCTCGAGGCCTTTGCCCGCAATCCGCGCCCGCTGTCGCTGGCGGAGGTGGCCAAGGGCGCCAAGATCAGCAAGAGCGCGGCCCAGCGCGTCGTCCAGACCCTGCTGGTGCTCGGCTATCTCGAGCGCTCGGCCACCGGCACGGGCGTCGTTCCCGGCCGCCGCATCCTCGACCGCTCCTTCGACTACCTGCGCTCGAACCCGCTCATCGAGCGCGCCACCCCCATTCTCACGGAATTGCGCAAGAACACCGGCGAGCGCGTCGATCTCAGCCTCTTTGACGATGTCACGATCCTCTATGCCATCCGCCAGCAGAGCAAGCGCGAGACCTTCTACGCGACCCTCGCCGGCCGCCGCATGCCGACCTTCGCCACCGCGGGCGGGCGGGCCATGCTGTCGCTGCTCGACGACCGCCATGTCGATGACATCCTGCGCCGCAGCAAGCTGGCGCCGCTGACGCCGAAGACGCTCATCGACGTGAGGCTCATCCGCCAGCGTATCGAGGATGCGCGCCGGGACGGCTATGCCTGGGTCCAGGAGGAGAGCCTTCTCGGCGAGATCGTCATCGCCGCCGCGGTGACACGCGACCGGACGACGCCGGCTGGCGCCATCCATATTGCCGGCTCGCTCGCCGACTGGACCGCCGACGAGTTCCGCAGGCGGTTTGCGCCCCTCGCCATCGAGGCCGCCCGGGCGCTTTCGGCCTGAGCGCCGTCCCGCCCCGCGGCGCACCGCTTTGTGATGGCAGCCACGCGATCCCCCGCCTTGCTGCACTGCAACCGGCCGCCCACTTCAACCTGACGCGCAACCGGACTGCCGGTCGCGCACCCGCTTTCCGCCGGAGACCTCCATGAGCACTGATCCAGGCCCGCTGTTCCAGCCCTTCACGCTGGGCGATCTCGTCCTGCCCAATCGCATCGTCATGGCGCCGCTGACGCGCAACCGCGCCGCCGCGGGCACCGATGCCGCCCATGCGCTGACCGCGACTTATTACCGCCAGCGCGCCGCGGCCGGCCTCATCATCTCGGAGGGGACGCAGATTTCACCGCAGGGCCAGGGCTATCTGCAGACGCCCGGCCTCCACAGCGAGGCGCAGATCGCCGGCTGGAAGCACGTGACCGACACCGTCCATGCCGCCGGCGGCCGCATGTTCGCGCAGATCTGGCACGTCGGCCGCATCTCGCATTCCTCGCTGCTGCACGGCGCAGCGCCGGTCGCGCCTTCCGCCATCACCGCGAAGTCGAAAACCTATATTTCCGGCGGCTTCGCCGAGGTGTCGGCGCCGCGCGCGCTTGAGGCCTCGGAGATTTCGGACGTCGTCGCCGACTATGCCCAGGCCGCGGTCAATGCGCAGAAGGCCGGCTTCGACGGCATCGAGATCCACGGCGCCAACGGCTATCTGGTCGACCAGTTCCTCAAGGACGGGACCAACACCCGCACCGACGCCTATGGCGGTTCGGTGGAGAACCGCGCCCGCTTCGGCCTCGAGGTGGTCGATGCCATCCTGAAGGTCTATCCGAAGACCCGCCTCGGCATCCGTCTGTCCCCCGTCAGCCCGGCCAATGACGCCGTGACCTCCGATCCGGCCGAGGTCTTCGGCTATTTCGTCGCGGAACTGTCGAAGCGCGACATCGCCTTCATCCACGTCGTCGAGGGCGCCACCGGTGGCTCGCGCGACAACGTGCCGTTCGACTATCAGGCGCTGCGCAAGAGCTTCGCCGGCGCCTATATCGCCAACAACGGCTACACGCGCGATCTTGCCATCGAGACCGTCCGCGACGGTCGGGCCGACCTCGTCGCCTTCGGCCGGGCCTTCATTGCCAATCCGGATCTGGTGGAGCGCCTGCGCCGCGATGCGCCCCTCAACGAGCTCGACCGGACGACGCTCTATGGCGGCGACGAGAAGGGCTATGTCGACTATCCCGCGCTCGCGGACGTTGCAGCCTGAGGCGGGTGTCAGGGGCGGCTCCGGCCGCCCCTGTTCGCCAAACAGGGAGAGTGGCCTGCTGCGCCAGTACTTCCCAAAGGGCACTGACCTCAGCGCGCATGGGATCAACGAGATCGCCGCCGTCGCCGCGGCGCTCAACTCGCGGCCGAGGAAAACGCTCGGTTGGAAGACGCCAGCTGAGGCGCTTGGCGCTCTGCTAAGACAAGCAGAAAAACGAACCATTGCGACGACCGCTTGAATCCGCCTTGGCTGCCCTGGTCCGAGTGATGCAGCAGCGCATCCGGATTGCCCCCGCGCCAGATCGCCTTGACGAGCGCGTCGGTGACGAGCTGATGTTGACAGCTCAACTCGCGCAACTTGCCTCGGGCAAGACCGGGCGGTGCGAGCGGCCAAAGCAAGATCCTCAAATGGCCGAGATCCCACCCGTGATGCTTATCGTCTGTCCTGTCATTCGCGCCGCGGCGGGGCTTGCGAGGAATACGACCGCCTGAGCGAGATCGTCCGCGGTCACGATCCCGAGGTCGGCCATGTTCTCGGCCTTCCCGAAGAGCCGGCCGGCAAAGGCGTCTGCCTTCAGCTTTGCATAAAGCGGTGTGTCGCCGACGATGCTCGGGGTCAGGCAGTTGACTCGGATCCCATGGCGTTTGGCCTCCCGCGCCATGCCGCGGCAGAACATGGTGATGGCGGACATGGCCGCGCCGATGACCGTTTCGCCGGGTGTCGCGACCTTGGCCGCGTCCGAGGCGAGGCAGATGATGGCACCGCCGCCCTGGCGGGTCATCTGGGGCAGGATCGCCCGTGCGGGCAGGATGATCCCGCTGCAGATCTGCATCATTGTTGGAATGATGTCGTCAAGCGGGATGGTGTGCAGCAGACGGGGCATGGGGTCACCACCAGCAGAACTGACGAGGATGTCGATGCCGCCCATCCCCGAGACGGCGGCCTCGACCACCGGGGCGATCATGGTGGGTCGCGTCGCATCGCAGGCCATGAACCGGATGTCGGCAGAAGGGAACATCTCGCTTAGGTCGTCCTGAGCCGCGGCACCACGCTCACTGTTACGACCGGATACGACCAACCGCGGCAAGCCGGCGCGCAGCAGGGCCCTGGCGCTGGCCAGACCTATGCCGGCCGTCCCGCCGAAGATCAGCGCCGAACTCTCGCCGATAGCCTTCACCGAATGGTCAACCAAAATGTCCGCTCCCTGGGCTGCCGATCACCGCGGACGCACCGCCGGCCTCCGTCATGCTCGTCCGTGTTCGCCCAATATCGACCGGGCGCGCGCCGCGTGCGGTGCGTCGACCATCTGCCCGTCGACCACCGCCACCCCGCTGGCCGAGGTAGCGAGGGCCTGCAGAACGTCGCGCGCCCAGGCGATCTCGGCCTCCGTGGGCCGGAATACCGCGTTGATGACCTCGACCTGCGTCGGGTGGATCGCCGCCTTGCCATCGAATCCGTCGCGGCGCGCGGCTTCAGCCTCTGCGGCGAGGGCATCGAGATCGCGGATGTCGGTGTGGACAGCGTCGATGGCGAGGACACCGGCGCGCCGCGCCGCCAGGAGGCACAGGTCGCGGGCGAGGCGGAACGGACTGGTGTAGGCGCCATCGGCATTGCGGTTGGCGGTAGCACCGAGCTCGGCGGCAAGGTCCTCGCCGCCCCAGAGCATGCCCCTGAGGCGCGGGTGCCGCCAGTCCTGTGCCGCGAGCGACAGCACCGAACCCACCGTCTCCGTCGCCACGACGAGGATTTCCGTCCGTTCCGCCTCGGGCTCCAGCGCGGCGATGCGATCGGCGAGTTCGGCGATGTCTGCCGGGCCTTCCGTCTTCGGCAGCATGACGAGGTCCGGTTTCAGCGGCATCACGGCGGCAAGGTCGTCGCGGTTCCATGGCGTGGCCAGGCCGTTCACCCGCACCGCGACCTTCGGCCCTCCCGCGGGGCGGGCGGCGAGATGGGCTGCGAGCAGGGCCCGCGCCTCGACCTTGGCGGAGAGCTGGACCGCATCCTCGAGGTCGAGGATCACGGCATCGGCGCTGCTGGAGAGCGACTTCTCCAGCATCTTCGCCGAACCCGCCGGAACGAAGAGGAACGAGCGCATGTCAGGCGGCCGGCTGTGGCCGCATCATCATCAGCGCCTGGCGGTCGCAGATGCCGCAGACGACGCCATCCTGATTCAGGGCCTCGTGGCGGAGGGTGACGATGCCCTCGCCCGGCCGTGACTTGCTCTCGCGCTTGGCGAGGACCGTCGTGCGGATGCGGATCGTGTCGCCTTCGAACAGCGGATGGGGGAAGCGAACGTCGCTCATGCCGAGATTGGCGACGGTGGTGCCGAAGGTCGTGTCATTCACCGACATGCCGACCATCAACCCGAGGGTGAACAGGCTGTTGACCAGCGGGCGCTTCCACACGCTGCGGGCGGCCGCCACATTGTCGATGTGGACGGGCTGGGTGTTCATCGTCAGCAGCGAGAACCACTTGTTGTCCGCCTCGGTAATGGTCCGCGTCCATTCGTGTTCGAAGACCCGTCCCGGCTCGAAATCCTCAAACCACAATCCAGCCATGGCTCATTCCTCCTCGGGCGGTGCGATGTCGATCAGTGCGGCGCCAGCGGCGACAGTCGCGCCGGTCTTGTGGTGGACGCGGGCGATCCGGCCGGCGCGCGGCGCGGTGAGCGTGTGGACGAGCTTCATCGCCTCCATCTGCACGAGGCTCTGCCCCTTCTCGACGATCGCGCCCTCAGCGACGAAGAGGCCCGTCACGACGCCCGGCAAGGGTGCCGTCAGGTGGTTCTCGTCGGCTGCTCCGCCTGCCTCCGCCGACGCGGCCTCGATGGCGAGCGCGGCCCTTGCGTTGATGGCGAGCCCGCCACGGGTCACCTGGACGCGATCGGCTTCGACCCTGGCAAAGCCCGTCACGCTGACGTCCACCACGATGCCGTCCTCGAACAGCGCCGTCGTTCCATGAAGCCCCCGCGCGACGGTGACCGTCGTCTCGCCGAACTCGTCTGCCAGATGGACCTCGACCTTGGCCGGCCGGCCCATGGCCGTGACGCGGAAGCCGCTGCGCCGCCGCCACGGACTGTCGGCGCCGGCCCGCTGCTCCGATGACCAGGCCACTGCCGCCTCGGCCCGGAGGTGCCGCAGCGCGTCGGTGTCCGGAGCCCAGCCCTCGGCGAACTCGCGGGCGAGGAAACCCGTGGTCAGATGGCCGGACGCGAAATCCGGACGTGTGGCGCAGGCGCGCAGGAAGGCGGCATTGGTGCCGACCCCCAGCACGGCGAACTCGTCGAGAGCCGTCACGAGGTTGGCGACCGCGACATCGCGATCCGGCCCCGCGGCGATGACCTTGGCGACCATGCTGTCGTAGTGGAGGCCAATCTCGGAGCCCTCGCCGATGCCCGTGTCCAGCCGCGCGCCGCGTGGCGGCCGAAGGGCCGTGACCGTGCCGGTCGAGGGCTGGTAGCCGCGGTCCGGGCGCTCGGCGGCGATGCGGGCCTCGATGGCGTGGCCACGCAGGCGGATATCCTGCTGCCGCGCCGGCAGTGGCAGGCCCGCGGCGACGCGGATCTGCCACTCGACGACGTCGATGCCGGTGACTGCCTCGGTGACCGGGTGCTCCACCTGCAGGCGGGTGTTCATCTCGAGGAAATAGGGCTCGTCGTCGCCTGCCTCCATGATGAACTCGACCGTGCCGGCGCAGCTGTAGCCGATCGTCCGACCGAGCCGCAGAGAGCGGTCGTAAAGTTTCTCGCGAACCTCCTGCGCGAGGTGCGGCGCCGGCGCCTCCTCGAAGACCTTCTGGTTGTTGCGCTGGACCGAGCAGTCGCGCTCGAAGAGATGGACGAGATTGCCGAGTTCATCGCCCATGAGCTGGACTTCGAGGTGGCGCGGATTGGCGATGAGCTTTTCCAGCAGCACGGCGTCGTCGCCGAAGGCAGCGCGCGCCTCGGCCTTCGCCGATTGAAGCGCCGAGGCCATCTCGGAGGCGACCTCGACGCGGCGCATGCCGCGCCCGCCGCCGCCGGCCGAAGCCTTGATCAGCACGGGATAGCCGATGCGTTCGGCCTCGGCGGTGAGGCGCCCGAGCGACTGGTCCTCACCGAGATAACCCGGCACCGTGGCGACGCCCGCCGCTACCGCGATCTTCTTCGCCTCGATCTTCGAGCCCATGGCGGCGATCGCGCCTGGCGACGGACCGATGAAGACGAGACCGGCGTCCAGACAGGCCTGGGCGAAGCCGGCATTTTCCGAGAGGAAGCCATAACCGGGATGGATGGCGTCGGCACCGGACTGTCGCGCCGCGGCGAGGATGGCTGGCACACTCAGATAGCTCTCGGCTGCAGACGGCGGGCCGATCCTGATGGCGGTGTCGGCCTGCCGCACGTGGAGCGCACCGGCATCTGCGTCGGAATAGACCGCAACGGTCGCGAGGCCGAGCCGGCGGCAGGTACGGATCACCCGGCAGGCAATTTCGCCGCGATTGGCGATGAGCACGGACCGGATGGGACGGGGAGCTGTGGCGAGGTCGCTCATGATCACATCCGGTACACGGGCCGATAGCCGAGGCTCTGCGGCTGCATCGCTCCCGTCGCGAGGCACAGCGCGAGCACCGAGCGGGTATCCGCCGGGGCGATGATGCCATCGTCCCAGACCCGCGCCGTGCAGTAGTAGGGATTCGATTTCTCGTCGAACTGGCGTCGGAGCTCGGCCTCGTAGGCGGCCAGTTCCTCCTCCGTCGCCGGATGTCGCGAGATGCTGGCGCGCCTCAGATCCATTAGCACCGAGGAGCCGACGTCGGGGTTCATGCCGCCGAGGCGGGCGTTGGGCCACATGAACATGAAGCGCGGGCGGAAGCCGCGGCCGCACATGCCGTAGTTGCCTGCGCCGTAGGACCCGCCGGTGACGAGGGTGTAGCGCGGCACCCGCGTGTTGGAGACGGCATAGACCAGCTTGGCGGAGTTCTTGGCGATGCCGCCGCGCTCGGCATCCGAGCCCACCATGAAGCCGGTGGTGTTCTGCAGGAACAGGAGCGGGATGTTGCGCTGGTCGCAGAGGCCGATGAAGTGCACGCCCTTCAGCGTGCTGTTGGAGAAGAGCACGCCATTGTTGGCGATGATGCCCACGGGGAAGCCGTCGATATGGGCGAAGCCGCAGAGCAGCGTCTCGCCGAACTGCGGCTTGAACTCGTGGAACTCGCTGCCGTCGACGATGCGGGCGATGATCTCGCGCTGGTCGAGCGGGCGGGAGAGGTCGTTGCCGACGATGCCCGGCAGCTCGGAGGCGTCGAAGAGCGGCTCGCGCGGGGCGATGCGGTTCGGGGAGAAGGGCTGCGGATAGTTCAGTGCGCCGATGATCTCGCGCAGCTTGGCGATGGCTGACCGCTCGTCCGGGGCATAGTGGTCCGAGACGCCGGAGACGGTGGTGTGCATCAGCGCCCCGCCGAGGGAGTCGCGGTCCACAACCTCGCTGATGGCCGCGCGGACGATCTGCGGGCCGCCGAGATGGATGGAGGAATTCTCCGCCACCATGACGAACTCGTCGCAAAGCACCGGAATATAGGCGCCGCCGGCGGTGGACTCGCCGAAGACCGTCGCCACCTGCGGAATGCCCTCCGCCGACATGCGGCACTGACGATAGAAGGTGCCGCCGAAATGCTCCTGGTCGGGAAAGACGTCCTCGAGGTTCTGCAGGTTGGCGCCGCCGCAATCGACGAGATAGACCACCGGGAGGCGGTTCTCCTGGGCGATGTCCTGGGCGCGGATGTGCTTGCGCACCGTCTCCTTGAAGAAGGAGCCGCCCTTCACCGTTGCGTCGTTGGCGATGATCATGCAGGTGACGCCGCGCACCGTGCCGATGCCGGTGACGATGCCGGCCGACGGCAGGCCGTTGTTGTACAGGCCCCAGCCGGCGAGCGGCGACAGCTCGAGGAAGGGCGTCAGCGGATCGATCAGCAGGTCGATGCGGTCCCGGACCAGCAGTTTGTTGCGCTTGTAGTGGCGCTCGATCATCTTCGCGCCGCCGCCAGCCAGCGCCCAGTCGAACTTGGCGTGGAGATCGGCGAGCAGGCCGTCATAGGCCTCGGCGTTCGCCCGGAAGAGCGGGTCGTTCGGGTTGCATCGGCTGGTCAGCTGGGCCATCGGTTCAATGCCTGTGGTCGGGCGTCGGCTGCGGAGAAGAGCGGCGGGAGGCGAAGGGGAGACCCGTCACCCGAGCCACCGCTTCCGCCGGCGGTAGTGCTTGATGTTGCGGAAGCGGTCGCGCCCCTCGGCGCCCGAGAAGCCGAGGTAGAATTCCTTGACGTCCTGGTTGCTTTCCAGCTGCTCGCGCGTGCCGTGGAGCACGATGCGGCCGGCCTCCATGACGTAGCCGTAGTCGCACTGGCGCACTGCCGCCCGGGCATTCTGCTCGACCATGAGGATGGTCAGGCCCTCTTCCTTCCGGATGCGGCCGATCGTCTCGAACAGCTGCTCGACGAGCAGCGGGGCGAGGCCCATGGAGGGTTCGTCAAGGATCAGGATGCGGGGCCTGGCCATCAGCGCCCGGCCGACCAGCATCATCTGCATCTCGCCGCCGGAGAGATAGCCTGCCGTGCGCTGCAGGAGGTCGGGAAGGCGGGGGAAATAGCTGAAGACGCGGTCGAGATCGGCCTTCACCGCCCGGCGGTCGGCGCGCAGATGCGCGCCGACCATCAGGTTCTGTTCGACGGTCAGGTGCTCGAGGACCTTGCGCCCCTCCAGCACCTGCACCACGCCCCGCCGGAAGATGGCCGCGGCATCCGCATTGCGGATGTCCTCGCCGTCCAGCAGGACCTGGCCGGCCGTCACCTCACCAAGCTCGGCATGGAGCAGGCCGGAGATGGCCTTCAGCGTCGTCGTCTTGCCGGCACCGTTGGACCCGAGCAGAACCACCATGCTGCCGTCGGGAACCTCGATGCTGACCGAGCGCAGGACCTGAATAACCCCGGCATAGACCACGTCGACATTGGTGAGAGACAGACCCATCTCAGTGCCTCTTTCCGCTTACCACTTGGTGATGGCGGGAACGTCGATCCAGCCGCCGCCGAGCGGCACGATCTGGCCGTTCCTCACCACCTCCGCAGTCGCGCGGATCTGGCCGATCGGGAAAGGCGCTGTGGTGTCGAAGTCGAGCGTCGGCAGCGCGCCGAGAAGCTCCTGCTCGGTATAGACATTGTCGAGCAGCGCCTGGCGCATGGCCTCGCCCGTGACGTTGTCACGACCGACCTTGGCCACCGCCCGTTCCAGAACCCGCAGCGCCAGCAGGGCCTGGGCGGCGGACTGGGCGGTGATCAGACCCCAGGTTCCTTCCTTGCGGTGGCGATTGAAGATGTCCCGGATCGGCAGATTTTCCTGCGCCGGCGAGGCGAAGGAGAAGGCCGAGTAGAATCCCTCCATGTCAGCCAGCGCGGTGCCCTTCGCGGCCTCGGTCAGGCCGTTGTGCGTCGAGGTGATCACCGGAATGCGCGCGCCGAGTTCCTTCAGAGCGCTGGCCGTCGCCTGGACCTGTGCCGTCGTGCCGCCGACGATGATGACGTCGGCATTCTGGCCCACGATGGTGCGGACGCTGCTGGTGAGAGAGACGGGCGCAGTGTCGGCCCATTGCGTGTCCAGCATTTCGAAGCGGGCCGGATAGGTCTTGGCCATGTGGCGCAGGCCGTTGATCTGGTCGACGAAGCCCGCCTGATTCTGCGTGCTGATCGAGGCGATCCGGAGCACGCGGTTCTTCTCCTGCTGCATGCGGGAGAGCAGGCCGGCGAACTCATGGCTGTAGGTCGGGCGGATGGCGTAGTGCCAGCCGTCGGGCGACCAGACGAGGCCGACCATGGCCGTGCCGATCAGCATGGGGACCTTGTCGTTGGGCAGGCGGCGCATCAGGGTGGTGAGGTCCGGCGAGCCGAAGCCGAGGTGCATGATCGGCTTCTCGGAGCGCAGGATCGCCGGCCAGGTGCGGGCGATGACCGCCGCGTCGTAGCGCATGTCGTGGATCGACAGCTTGACGGTGACGCCGATCTTCTTGCCAACCTCCTCGTTCCACCAGTCGGCGATGGTCTTCACCCCCGACATGGCGTTGGGCATGACATTGGCGAAGGGCCCCGAGAAATCGGCGCTCACGCTCATCACATATTCCGCGGCGGTCGCGGGCAGGCTGGCGACGAGCCAGGCCGCCGCGGCGATCAATTTCGTTCTCAGCTTCATCGGTCTTCCTCCCTGTTGTCCGGTTGCGACCCGGGTTGTCGTCTCGCCGTTCCGCTCAGTTGCGCGGGAACGGCCAGATCTGAAATGCGTTGCGCAGAACGGACCAGCGATGGGCGAGCCCGCGCGGTTCGAAGATGAGGGCGAGGAGGATGCAGCCTCCCAGGATGATGGAGGTCAGCGCGAACAGCGTGCCGCCGCCGCCGGCGCCCACCTGCATCAGCGTGTTGGCGACCTTGTGCAGGCTTTCCTGCACGACGGTGATGAAGACGACGCCGAGGATGGCTCCGAGCGGCGAGTGCAGGCCGCCCACGATGAGCATGCCGAGGTACCAGACGGAGGCGAAGAGCGTGAAGCTCGAGGCCGTCACGAACTGCAGCACATAGGCCATGCAGGCGCCCGCGACGCCGGCGAAGAGCGAGCCGACGAAGAAGGACATGACCTTCACCTTCAGCACCGGGATGCCCATGACCTCGGCGGCGACATCGTTGTCGCGCACCGCGATCATCGCCCGGCCGAAGCGGGAGTGATGCAGGCGGAACACCGAGACGGTCAGCACGGCGACGATGGCGAGCGTAAAGTAGTAGAGCCGCGCCGGGCTGCCGAGGTCGTAGCCGAAGAGGCTGAGCGGCTCGACCGGCATGCCGGCGAGGCCGCCGAGCCATCCCGGCGGCAGGGCGTAGATGACGATCGGAAACATGGCCTGCGCGGCGAGCGTGGTGAGCGCGAGGTAGAGCCCCTTCACCCGCGCCGCCGGCAGGGCGAAGAGGATCGAGACAAGGCCGGTGCAGAGCGCCGCGATGGGAATGACCAGGAAGACCGGCACGCCGTAGCCGGAGAGCTTGGCGGCGGCGAAGGCGCCGACACCGACGAAGGCCGACTGGGCGATGTTGATCTGCCCGGCCATGCCGACGGTCACATAGAGCCCATAGACGGCCATCAGCGTGATGAACATCTCGCTGGCGATGCCGGTGAGATAGGCGCCGGCGAAGAAGGGCGCGACGAGGAGGCCGACGACCAGCGCCGCCATCCAGAGCTGCGACCGCCGCGTCTTCAGGACGCGCGTCTCGGCGGCATAGCTCTCGAAGTGAATACCCGTGGGAAGCATCGCTCAGAGCCTTTCGATGCGCTTCCAGCCGAACAGCCCCTGGGGCCGGACGAGCAGGACGGTGATCATCACCACGTAGGGAAGGAGACCGGAGGCGGCGCCGTTGGTCAGCGGGTCGAGATAGGCCATGGCGAGGGCCTCGCCGATGCCGATGAGGATGCCAGCCAGTGGCGCGCCGCGGATGGATTCAAGTCCTCCGAGAAGGGCCACCGGCAGTGCCTTAAAGCCGATATGGGCGACCTCCAGCGAGACGACCCGACCCGAAAGAAGGACGATGGCCGCGGCGGTTGCCACCAGCGTGCCGAGAATCCAGGCGGTCGCGATGGCCGAGCGCACCGAGACGCCGAGCGACATGGCGGTGCGGTGGTCCTCGGCGACGGCGGCGAGACGCAGGCCCTGCCGGGTCCGGGTGAAGAAGGCGTGCAGCCCGATCGCCAGCAGGACCGAGAACAGACCTCCGAGCGCCAGCGGCGTCGAGACGAGGAACGGCCCGACATGGAAGGCGCCCTCGGGGAGGATGGCCGGGAAGGCGCGGGTGTCGGCGGTCCAGACGAGCTGGGCGGTGCCGCGCAGCATGATGAGCAGGGCGACGGAGGCCATGAAGATGGCGAAGGCCGGCTGACTGATCAGTGGGCGGAAGACGAAACGCTCGAGGATGAGGCCGAAGGCGATGCAGGCGGCAAGGGTCATCGCGAGGCTGATGACCAGCGGCACCTCCCATCCCGCCGCCTTCATGCCGGCGGTGAAGCTCCACAGCAGGAGCGCGCCGATGACGAGCACCTCGCCTTGAGCGAGGTTCACGATGCGCGAGGCGCGGTAGATGACGACGAAGGAGATCGCCACGAGGCCATAGACGAGACCGACCAGGGCGCCCTCGATCAGGATCTGAACGAGCTTGATCATGCCGGCTCTCCCAAGCGGTTGATGGCGACCGGCGCGTTCAGCTTGCTGGTGGTTCCATCCTGGTAGCGGACCTCGATCTCGGTCCGGATCTCATCGCGGCCCTCGTAGAGCGCCTCGATGATCGCGATGTAGCGGTCGTAGATCTGGCCGCGGCGCAGCTTGCGCGAGCGAGTCAGCTCGGACTCGTCGGCATCGAGTTCCTTCGGAAGGTTGGCGAAGGCGGCGATGCGGGCGCCGGGATCGAGGAGGCGATTGACGCGCGCGATGGCCTCCGACACCTCGCGGCGCACCTCGGCAAGCTGGCTCAGCTCCGGGAAGGTGCCGTAGGCGAGACCCTTCAATTCGGCGAAGCGGCCGGCGATTTCCGAATCGACGTTGATGAGCGCCACGACCCGCTCGCGCGTCTCGTCGCCGATCACGATGGCGTCGCGGATCAGCGAGGCGGCCCTGAGGTGGTTTTCGATGAACTGCGGCGGATAGGATTGGCCGCTGCTCAGTCGGCGCAGGTCCTTGAGACGATCAAGGAAGACCAGCTCGCCGCTCTCGTCGATGCGCACGGCATCGCCGGTCTCGAAGCCCTCGGCGACGGTGCCCATGTCGCGGGTGGCCTCGGGATCGTCGAGATAGCCGAGAAAGGCCATGACCTTCAGGCGCAACTGGCCCCGCTCGTCGACCCAGGCCTCGATCGGCGTCGCGATCGAAGGATCGGAGGGCATCAGGCTGCCGAGCGAATGGGCGTTGCGGCTGCCGGGGCGGTGCGTCGAGATGAGGCCGAGTTCGGTCGAGCCGTAGAGGTTGCCGAGCGGCACGCCGAAGGCGCGGAAGCGCTCGAACAGCTCCGCCGAGAGGCCGGCGCCGCCGGAGAGCACGGCGCGCGCCTGCGTCAGGCCGAGGAGGTCGCGCACGCCCTTGAGGACGAGTGTCTCGGCAAGCCGCCACCTGATATTGGCGAGGAGACCGTCCACCTCGCCGCGGACCTTCCTCAGGCCCTGCTCGAGGCCCCAGCGGTAGAGCGCCTGACGCCAGCGGCCGGCCGCCATCATGCGCGCCTCGATACCGGAAGCCTGCATTTCCCACTGGCGCGGGGTGAACATCAGGAACTCCGGACCGATCTCGCGCAGGTCGTGCTGCACCGTGTCGGGCTTCTCGGCGAAGTGCAGCACCATGGGGGCGAGCAGCGGCAGGGCGATGCCGAAGAACTGCTCGGCGGCCCAGGCCGGCGAGATGTAGGACAGGTAGTTGCCGCCGGGCCTGACGTTGAGCGAGCCCATGAGGCGGTGGGCATTGTCGAGGATGAAGGCGTGCGACAGCACCGCCGCCTTCGGCCGCGACGTCGTGCCGGAGGTGTAGCAATAGGCTGCCGGCTCCTCCGCCCTGCCCTCGGCGATGCGCGCATCGACCCAGGCGGAGGATTCATACTCCCTGCCGGCCTCGATCAGCCGGGCGAAGGAGATGAGGCATGGATCGTCGTAGGACCAGAGCCCGCGCTCCTCGACGAAAACTGCGCGTCGGATGCGCGGGATGCGCGGCAGGCAGGCGAGGATCTTGTCGATCTGCTCCTGGTCGTGGCCGAGGGCCATGACCGCGCCGGAGTGATCCAGCGCGTAGTGGAGCTCGTCGGCCGGCGCGTCGGGATAGACGCAGACGGTGATGGCGCCGATCGACTGCACCGCGAGCTCGGTGATGAACTGCTCGGCGGTGTTCTCGGAGATCAGCGCCACGACCTCGCCGCGCTTCAGGCCGATGGCGGCGAAGCCGCGGGCGACGGCGCGCACCTCGTCCAGCACCTGACGCCAGTTCCGCCGCTGCCAGATGCCGGCGTCCTTGAACTTCAGTGCCGGCGCGTCGGGAAACTCGGCGGCGTTGTCGCGCAGCAGCTGCGGAAGCGTGCGCCCCTCGGAACGGCGCAGGCCCTCGGCCGGCGGATCGGCGCGGAAGATGTGGGGGGCGCTCATGCCGCGTCTCCCAGATAGGCGTCGATGACGGCGGGATGGGCGCGGATCTCCTCCGGCGTGCCGCAGGCGATGACCTCGCCGAAATCGATCACCGTGATGCGGTCGGAGATCGACATGACGACCTCCATGTCGTGCTCGACGAGGACGACGGGGATGCCCATACCCTCGCGGATGTCGAGGATGAAGCGGGCGAGATCCTCCTTCTCCTCGTTGCTCATGCCGGCCATCGGCTCGTCCATGATGAGGATGGCCGGATCGAGGGCCATGGCGCGGCCGAGATCGACGCGCTTGCGCATGCCGTAGGACATGTCGCCGACATGGGTGTGGCGCTGCTCCTCGAGTTCGAGGAACTCGATGATCTTCTCGGCCCGCGCCGCGAACTCCTCCTCCTCGCGCCGCGTCGGTCCCCACCACAGCAGCGCCGAGAAGGGGCCGGTCCTCATCCGCATGTGGAAGCCCGTGAGGATGTTCTCCCGCGCGGTCAGCGAGGGATAGGTCTGGATGCCCTGGAAGGTCCGGCTGATGCCCATTTCCGCACGCTTGTGCGGCGTGAGGCCGGAGATCTCCTGCCCCTTGAAGCGCACGTTGCCGGACTGCGGCCGGTAGAAGCCGGAAAAGCAGTTCAGCAGGCTCGACTTGCCGGCGCCATTCGGCCCGATCACGGCGTGGATCTCGCCCTCCAGCACGGTGAGCGAAACGGATTTCAGGGTCTCGACGGCCCCGAAACGCAGGCACAAGGCCTCCGCTTCCAGCACCGCCGGCCTGCCGGTCGGCATGGCCTCGATGGTCATGGCTTCCCCCTGCGGTGGCGCGACCGTCGCGCCACCGTTGCTGGTCTTCTTGTCGTTGAGGCTCTGGGCCCTTAGCGGAACGTCACGTCGAGACCGCACTCGCGTGCGATCAGCAATGTCTGGATCTGCGAGCTGCCGTCGCCGATCGTGCAGATGCGGTTGTCGCGCAGATAGCGGGACGGCGGGCAGTCATCCATGAAGCCCCAGCCGCCGTGGATCTGGATCGCCATGTTGGCGACCTCGGAGCCCGTCTCGGTGGCGTGGAGTTTGGCCATGGACAGCGCCATCATGTCGTCCTTGCCGGCATCGACGCCCCAGGCGGCGCGGTAGGTGACGAGGCGGGCGCTGTCGACCTTGAGCGCCATCTTGGCGATCATCTCCTGGATCATCTGGAGGCGGCCAAGGGAGGCACCGAAGGCCTGGCGCTCCTTGGCATACTTCAGAGCGTGGTCGAAGCTCGCCTGGGCAAGACCGAGCGAACAGGCAGCGAGGAAGAGCCTTGCAGCCTGGTAGCCCTTGTGCAGGACCCAGCGGCCGCTGTTGACCTTGCCGACGATGGACGTTTCCGGCAGCACGCAGTCGTCGAGATAGAGCGGGCGGGTGTCGGAGGAGCGCCAGCCCATCTTCCTGTACTTCTCCCCCTGGGTGTAGCCCTTGGTGCCGTTGGGCACGAGGAACAGGGTGAACTTCTTGTCCTGCACCTCGCGGGGGCTCGATATGGCGAGGATGATGGCGAAGGACGAGATGTCGGTGCCGGGATTGGTGATGTAGGCCTTCTCGCCGCTGAGCGACCACAGGCCGTTGCCGAGAGCCGTGGCGCGGGTCTTGAAGCCGGCCGTGTCGCTGCCCGCATCCGGCTCGGTGCCGGCGATCGAGCAGACCTTGCGGCCCGCAACGATGTCCGGCAGCCAGGTGCGCTTCTGCTCCTCGGTGCCGAAACGGGCGACGGTGAGGCCGGTCGCCATGGAAACCATGGCCGAGACCGCCAGCGACTGGTCGGCGCGGGCGACCTCCTCGATGGCGAGAACCGCGTCGAAGACGCCGAGGCCCATACCGCCATATTCCTCGGGGAACGGGATCGACATAACGCCGAGATCGCCGAGCTTGCGGAACAGGTCGGTGGGGAACACAGCGTCACGGTCGAGTTGCTCGGCCCGGGGCGCCACCTCGGCCTGGGCGAACTCGCGGACGCGCTCCTGCAACGCCACCTGATCCGGTGTGAGATCGAAATTCACGGCATTTCTCCCTGATGGTCTGACCGCCCTTTTCGGGCTGGCCATGTTTCTTGCGGTCCGCTGTCGGACCGTTCGTGCCGCCTGGCGGCTATCTGTTCAGGCGCGCCGTCAGCTCCGCTCCAGGATTTGCGGCGAAGCCGCGGGTGGCGACCTCGATCAGCGCCTCGGCGACGTCGTCCGCACTCCAGGCGCCCTCGGGCGAGTACCACTTGGTGACCCAGTGGACTGCGCCCAGCAATGTGAAGACGGCAAGCTTTGGGTTTATCGCGAGGATACTGCCGTCGGCGATGCCCTCCTCGACAAGGCGGCGCATGCGATTTTCAAAGTCGTCGCGCCGCTTCATGATCTCGGCGGCTTGGACGCCATGAAGCGCGTTCTCTTCAAGGATCAGCACCGGCACGCCCATCGTGCCAATCATCTCACGCATGTAATTGGCCATGCCCTTGCGGATTTTATCCAGACCGGTCCTCCCCTCAGCCTCCGCGGCATCCATGCTGTCGCAGGCGATATCCATCGCCTCCTTGTGACAGGCGTAGAGCAGATCCTGCTTGCTGGGCACGTAGCGATATAGCGCTGCCTTCGAGACGCCGAGACGGTCGGCCACGTCATCGAGTGAGGTGCCATGGACACCTCGCCGACTGAAGACCTTCGCCGCCTCTCGAATGATGGCTCGGCGTTTGGTTTCCAGTTGGTCCTCTCGGTTTGGAAGGGCGTTAGCCCAGCGCGACATCAATCTGCTCCGTGGTACCGCGGCCAAGGGCTGACGCTTGGTTCACTGACGTGACCGTAGCATCATCAAGGTGACCGTCAAGTCACATCGTTGACTGATGCGTCACTGTTGTGAAAATCGCACCTTGCGCCAATGTCGCAGGCGAGCCGATCTCGACTTCCCGGGCGCCGGCGAGGTGCCCGTCGCGGCCCTGCCGGACGATTGCCTGATCGACCTGCCCGGGAGCTGCTGTTGCCAAACCGACCGGCTCAGTCAGGTCGCCTGGGACCTGTTCGGTCATGTCGCGCCCGGCACTCCATGCTGCCTCGCCTTGGCGGATGATGTCCCGCTGACATGATGCACTCTCCGGAGGATGCTGCATCCGGTTCGAAACGTGTCACGGTTAGCGCCTTCGCGCCTCTATTGCGGACTTTCGCATTGGAGCCGATCGCCGACCTTCCCACGCTGGCTGGGAAACAACGGTCTCCGCCGCCCTATCGGCAGCCAGAGCGCGATGGAGGGAAGACCCTCAGCGCGCCGACGCCTGCACGGCCGCCGAGATTGTCCCCGTCGCCTCCTGGCGCCGCTGCCATCAGCACCTCGTGACGGTCTTGAAAAATTGCGCGAATTCGACGGTGCAGCGCTTCAAGATCTGTGAGAAGACGAGCCGCTCCGGGGCGGTCCGCAGGAAACAGATCTCCGCGACGCCCTGGCGCGTTGGAAAGAGCCAATCGATCACCCTTCCAATCTCTCGACCCGACGCGAGGGTGGCCCTCGTCAACGCGGCTGAAGGATCAACGCGAAACCTGGGATGTAGGTCGTCAGCATCAACACGAAGAGCATTATCAGGATCTGCGGCCATATCGCGCGCGCGATCTGGACGAGCGATAGGCCTGAGATCGCCATGCCGACGAAGAGGCAATAGCCGATTGGCGGCGCCGCCATGCCGATCGCCACGTTGGTGACGATGATCGCGCCGAAATGGATCGGATCGACGCCGAACTTGGTGGCAATGGCGATCAGCATCGGCCCGAGAATGACCATGATGGCGATCTCGTCCATAACCGCCGCCAGCAGGAAGAATGCGATGTTCAGTCCGGCGAGCGCCAGCCATTTCTCCTGGACGCTGGAAGCGAGCCAGTTGGCGAAATCGACGGCGATGCGCTCCTGGGCGATCATCACGCCGAAGCCGGCCGAGACCGCGATGATGGCCGTCACCATGGCACTGGTGCGTACCGACTTGATCAAAATGGTCGGCAGGTCGCGGAAACCGATCCGTCGCTCGAAGACGATGCCGACGATGAGGGCGTAGATGCAGGAGACCGCGGCGGCCTCGGTCGGAGTGAAGATGCCGCCGTAGATGCCGCCCAGGACGACAACGGGAGAGAGCAGCGCCCACTTGCCGCGCGAGAAGGCGGTGGCAACCTCGCTCCAGCTCGCCCGTTCGCCCCGGGGCACACCTGCCCGGCGAGCATGGACCCAGCAAATCACCAATAGGCCGAGCGCAATGGAGAAGCCTGGCACGATCCCCGACAAGAACAGCTTGCCGATGGACTGTTCAGCGACGATGCCCCAGATGACGAAGGCGATGGAGGGCGGGATGAGGGGGCCGAGGACCCCGGCGGACACCGCGATGGAAGCCGCGAAGGCCTTGTTGTAGCCGGCCGCAACCATGGCCGGGATCATGATCGCGCCAATCGCTGCGGTCGTGGCTGGTGCTGATCCTGAAATGGCTGAAAAGACGAGCGCGGCGATGACCGTCACCATGGCGAGTCCGCCGGTGCGGTGGCGCACCAGGGTCGAGGCAAAGTCGACGAGCCGCTGCGATAGGCCACCCGCTGTCATGATCTCGCCGGCCAGCATGAACAACGGGATCGCGAGGAGGCTGAAGGACTGGGATCCGGCAAGGAGCTGCTGGGCGAGGAAGGCCGGCTCTATATCGGCCACGAAGAGCGCCGCCATCACGACGAGGGCGATGGCGACGGCGAAGGGAAAGCCGAGCACCACCAGCCCGGCAAAGCCAGCCGTCAGGACAAGCGTGGTGGTGGTCATGGAACGAGCTCTGTGGGGGCGATGTCCGGCGGCGGACTCAGGGCGTGCTCGATCCCGAACAGCGCTATCAGCGCCCCGGAGATCGGCGCCATCACGTTGAGGATCTCGATCGGGTATTCCATCGCGGCCGAGGTGGAGCCCGAGGTCACGTCGAGGAAGCGGAGTCCCGACCATACGAGGTAGAGGCCGAAGCCGGCGGTGGCGAGGGCGATTACCCTCTTCCACAGGTCACCCGCAAGGCCCGGGAGAACATCGACCAGCAGCGTCAGGGCGACATGGAAGCCCTCCCTGACGCCGAGCGCGAGGCCACCGAGTGTGGCCCACGAAAACATCAGAACAGCCAGTTCTTCGGACCAGGGCGGGGCGCGCAAGAAGACGTAGCGCATCACCACCTGCAGGAAGATTGCCGCGAGCATCACCGCCGTAGCGGCGATCAGGCTCCATCGCAGACCTGCGGCTAGTAGGCCGCAGGTGCGGTTGAGGAGCCCCGCGGAGCGCGAGGAAGGCTGTCCCGACATCGGTTACTGGGCCGCAAGTGCGTCGCGCACGATGTCCGCACCGATCTGCTGGCGGAAGTTCTCGTACATCGGCATTACGGCGCGGCGGAACGGCGCCACATCGGGAAGTGCGTTCACCTGCATGCCCTTGGCCTTGAGCCGCTCGATGATTTCGCGCGCGTTGGCTACGGACTGGGCGCGCTGCTTCGCGGTGGCGGCCTTGGCCGCATCGCGAACAGCGGTCTTCAGATCCGCGGGGAGGCGGTCGAAGGACCGCTTGGAGGCGAGCAGGCCGATCATCGAATAGATGTGGTTGGTCAGCGACAGGTACTTGGTCACCTCGTTGTACTTGTTGGCGTCGATTACTGCGGCGGGGATCTCGAGCCCGTCGACCGCGCCCTGCTGCACGGCTGTGAAGGTTTCGCCCCAGGCCATCGGCACCGCCGTGCCGCCAAGGGCGGTGAACAGGCCGATGTAGATTGGGCTCTGCAGCACGCGGTACTTCACGCCCTTGACGTCGTCGGGGGTGTTTACCGGCCTGACGTTGTTGATCATGTGGCGGAAGCCGCCCTCCATGTAGCCCAGCGCCATGATGCCGCGCGTATCGAGGCGCTGGCGCAACTGGTCGCCGACGGGGCCGTCGAGCACGCGCTGGGCCTGGGCCTCGTCGCGGAACAGGAAGGGCATGTCGTTGATCTGGAAGGCCGGCTCGACCTGGGCGATCACCGCATTCGTGATGATGCCCATGTCGACGGTTCCAAGGCGCATGCCGTCGATCATCGGTCGCTCGTCGCCCAGCGCTCGATTCGGGAAGAGCTGCACCTCTATGCGTCCGCCGGAGAGCTTTTCGACCTCCTCCTTGAAGGCGCGCGCGCCGATCGCATAGGGGTCCTGCGCTCCATCGCCAGTCGTCCAGCCGAGCTTGAGCACGGTTTTCTGCTGGGCGAGCGCGGGGCTGGTGATCGATGCTGCAGCAAGCAGGCCCATCGCCGTGCGGCGGGACAGTCGGGTCATGGCGTTTCTCCTGTTTGTCGTTTCTGGCCCGGTCATTCAGGACCAGTTGGGGAATCCGTAAAGGCGCTCGGGGTTGTCGAGGAGGATGGCCCGGCGGCGTGCCTCATCAGGCTCCCAGTCGGCGAGGAGATCGACGAGATCGCCGTCGTCCGGCATGGGCCACTTGAGGGCGGGGTGCGGCCAGTCGGTGGCAAAGACGCATTGGGCGGGATTGGCGGCGATGAGGTCGCGCGCCACGGCCGCGACATCGGCGAAGGGGGGGCCTGCTTCCGTCACCCGGTAGGCTCCGGATAGCTTCACCCAGGCCCGGCCATTGTCCAGAAGCGACAGGAGCCCGCGGAAGCCCGGGGCCGATGCGGCCTTGGTCGGTCCCACATGGCCCATATGATCGACCACGACAGGACAGGGGAAGTCGCCGAACCGCTGTCCGAAGTCCGGCATGGTGCCGACATCCACCAGTAGCTGAATATGCCAGCCGCGCGGGGCAATCCGGGCAGCGAGCTTTTCTGTCTGAGCCAGATCGGTCCCGCCCGCGAAAAGCACGTTCACCCGCAATCCCCGCACACCCGCCTTGTGCAGTTCGTCGAGCTCGGCCTCGCTGATGTCAGGATCGACGACGGCGATGCCCCTCAACCGATCGGGGGCGCGGCGGAGCGCATCGATCATCGACCGGTTGTCGGTACCGTGAACGCTCGGTTGCACAAGGACCCCACGATCCAACCCCATCGTGCCGAGGAGCGCGAGATACTGGTCAAGCGAGGCCTCGGGAGGGGAGTAGCTCCTGGGCAGGGTCAAGGGAAAGCGGTCATAAGGTCCGAAGACATGCGCATGGCAATCGACGGCGCCGGACGGCAATGGCAGCTTTGGCTTTCGCGGCCGCGGGACCGGGCCGGCGACCTCCGGGATTTCTGCGCTGGCTGGTTCTGATGTGCTCAACGGGCAACTCCCAGTCTTTGTGCCGCCGCCCGGATGTGGCTTGCCATCGCGGCATGGGCTTCCATTGCGTCGGCCGCACGAATGGCGTCGACGACCCTGCGGTGTTCCAGCTGCACGGATTGGGGGCGGCCGGGGACCTTCAAGCTGTTGATGCGGGCGGCGCGGATTGCGTCATCGACGTTGTGGGCAATGAAATCGAGGAAGCGCACGAAGGCGGGGTTGCCGGATGCCGCCGCAATAGCAAGATGCAAGGCCTTGTCTTCTGCGACCCCGTCACGGCCATCGGCCATGGCGGCATCGATGGCATCTACCGCCTCCGTGATCCGTTCAAGGTCGGCGTCATCCCGTCGCTCGGCTGCAAAAGACGCCGCACCGGCTTCGACCACCCCCCTCAGTTCGAAAATGTCGGCGAGCGGCAGGTCCTCGCGCGCATGAGCAAGCTGCAGCCTGAAGCTCTTGGCCGATCCAAACCCGGTGACGAACGCACCTGCACCCTGGCGGGTCTCCAGGAGGCCGTCGTGCTTGAGGCGCGAGACCGCTTCGCGGATCACGCTGCGACTGACGCGCAAGGCGACAGCCAGGTCCTTCTCGGCAGGTAGCCGGTCGCCAGGTTTCAACTCGCCCGATGCGATGCGCGCCACGAGGACCGAGGTGACCTCGTCGGCTAGCTTTGCTATCGGCTCCAGTGGTTCGAAACGTCCCATCCGCCTAGTTGTCAGACAACATGGTGACCGGTCAAGAACGGGGCGCGATGTCCAGCGGTGAAATTTGTGCGGCAACCCTTGCGGCTGCCAGTCCAGGCAACTTGGCCCGTTCGGTTCCATGTCGCGGGCGGAGCACCATCATAGGCGGAGACCGGACGCACGTCGAAGCGCGCCTTGGCTGGAGGCCAAGGAAGCTGGATCAATGGCGGGACCAGGCGAGGTCTCCGTCTTGGAGCCACAGGCCCTAGTGCGGGGCAGCGATCTTGCGCCCGACACGATAGCCGAAGGTCAGCGCAGGCCCTAGGGTGATACCGGCTCCCGGGTAGTGACCGCCCATGATCGAGGCCATGTCGCTTCCGCAGCAGTACAGTCCGGCGATGGGGTCACCGCTCCTGTCAAGGACGCGTCCATCCGGATCGGTCAGCAATCCCGAGGCTGTGCCGATGTCGCCGGGATAGACACGGACTGCATAGAAGGGCGGTTCCGCGATCGGACCGAGGCACGGATTTCCAGCGATGGCGGGGTCGCCGTAGTACCGGTTGTATTCCGAAGAGCCCTTGCCAAATCCAGGATCGATCCCTTCCGCCGCCGCGCGGTTCATCCCGGAAATGGATGCGCTGAGCGCATCCGCGGGGACGGCGATCCTGTCCGCCAGTTCGGCGATCGACGACGCCTCGATCAGATATCCATCGCGGACAAGGTGTGACCGCGGACGTCCGCCGGGAAGGGCGAGCCCAAGGCCCCAACGGTCGATGAAGCGACGATCCGCAACCAGGAAGGCGGGAACGCTAGGGACGGTCTCGTGCGAGCGCAGCATCGCACGGACGAACTCGTGATAGGACGTTCCCTCATTGACGAAACGATGGCCGGCGCCGTTGACGGCCACAAGGCCGGGCTTTGCCCGGTCCCAGATCAGGTGCGGAAAGCGCACGGTCGTGCCGTCGGACTTTGTCCAGACCGATACCGGCGCCCAGAAGGCATGGTCGGCAGGCGCTTCCATGAAGGCGGCGCCCGCTCCTTCAGCGATCCGGATGCCATCGCCTGTATTGCTCGACGGCGACATCGACCACTGCCGCCCGGGCTCCTGGCCCGGGATGGCTCTCCTCGTCGGATCCCAGGGGAAGCCGCCGGTGGCGACCACCACGCCCCGCCGGGCTGCGATGGTGCGCTCGCCTGCTCCGGCGCGAATCCTGACGCCCGTCACGCTCCCCGCGTCGCACACGAGGCCGAGGAGAGGCGTCGAGGTCGCGATGTCGATGCCGCGATCGAGCGCACTCTTCAGGAGGCGGCCAGCCAGCGCATTGCCAAGCAGCAGCCGGGTTCCACGGTGCCATCCGCGCAGACGGTCGGAACCGTAGCGCGCGATGAGCTTCATGCCGTATCGCCAGGAGGCAAAGGAGCGCGTGACCTTGAGGAGATGGTTGACATCGGTGACGTTGACCATCATGCCGCCGAGGACGGTGAAGGTCGCCAGCGGATCCTTGAGAAGGCGGAAGGCCTCGCCGAGTTCGCGGCCGTCGAAGGGCAGGGGATCAATCGGCCGGCCGGCGCGCCCGGCGCCGGGCAGTTCCGGGTAGTAGTCGGGCGAATAGGCCCGGGCGGCGAACTTCACGTGAGTATGGCGATCGAAATAGGCCACGGCCTCCGGTCCGCTCGACAGGAACGCATGCATCATGTCGGGCCGCAGCGCATTGCCGAGCACCGCGCCGAGATAGGTCATCACCGCCTCGGTGGAGTCCTCGATGCCCATGGCCAGAGCGAGCGGGTTGTTCGGGATCCATACGGCGCCTCCCGAGATCGCGGTCGAGCCGCCGACATGCTCCTCCTTCTCGACGACGAGGACCGACAGGCCCTCGATGGCGCAGGTCAACGCAGCGGCCATGCCGCCGGCACCGGAGCCGGCAACGATGACGTCGTAGGCCTCTGCGATCGCTGTCACGTGCCCGGCTCCCGTGGGTAGCCCGCCATGTCCCAGCCGCCATCCACCTTGAGGAGTTCGCCGGTGATGAATCCCGCCTCGTCCGAACAGAGAAAGACCGCGGCGGCAGCCACGTCCTCCGGCTGGCCGACCCGCTGAAGCGGCGTCTGGTCAATGGCGATACGGCGTCGCCAGGCCTGGGTGCGGATTCGCTCGGCGGTCAACGGCGTCTCGATCAGGCCAGGCCCGAGGGCGTTGACGCGAATGCCGTGGGGTCCGTAGTCGGTCGCAAGTTGCCGGGTGAAGGCCGCGACAGCCCCCTTGCTGGTCGAGTATCCGGCGCTGTGCGCAGCGCCCATCACCGCATAGACGGATGCGAGGTTGAGGATGGCCCCGCAGCGCCGCGGCCTCATCTCCTCGACGGCGAAGCGGGACAGGCGAAAAAGGCCGACCACGTTGACCTCGAGATAGCGCCTCAGCTCCTCGTCACTCGTCGCCTCCGCGGTTCCACCGCCGCCGATGCCGGCGTTGTTCACGAGGATGTCGAGCGGTCCCAGTTCCCGGAGCGCCGCCCGGAGGATCCCCGGCAGTTGCGGATCGGTGACATCGCCCTGCACGGCGACAACCGTCCTCGATGCGGTGGCGACGGTCTCGGCGAGGCCGTCGCTGTCGCGATCGACCGCCACGACGCGGGCGCCCTCGCGCGCGAAGGCGAGCGTGATCGCCCGCCCGATTCCGGACCCCGCTCCGGTAACGATCGCGACCTTGTCCAACAGTCTGTCGGCCATGTTGTCTCGCTGCCTTTGGGAGGGGTGTCGCGCCGCTCAGCCGATGAAGCCGCCGAGGGTCCGGCCGCCGTCGACGATGAGGATCTGGCCGGTCACGAAAGCGAGGCGAGGGGAGGCGAGGAAGGAGATGGCGTCGGCAACATCCTCGGCGCGGCCGAGAATGCCGAGGGGCTGCTGGGCAGCGAGTGCCCCGCGGTCGGTATCGGAGCGCGCCTTGAGCATTTCGGTGTCGATGACGCCGGGTGCCACCGCATTGACGAGGATGCCCTTGCCCGCCAGTTCTAGCGCCATGGCACGCGTGAGCCCCACCACCGCGGCCTTGGAGGCGACATAATGGGCATAGTGGCTCGCACCGAGATAGGCGCGGGAGGCGAGGTTGACGATCCGTGCGCCCCGCGGTGCCCGTGCCGCGACCGCCCGTGTCAATTCGAAGAGCGGTATGACGTTGACCTCGGCCATGCGGCGGAAATCATCGGCCTGCAGATCGGCGAAGGCCCGGACGTCGAAGATGCCGGCATTGTTGACCAGCGCATCGACGGGCCCCGCCTCTTCGGCGAGGGCCAGCAGCGCGGCGCGATCCGTCAGATCGATGCCACGGCTTTCAGCCGCGCCGCCAAGGGCGCGAATTTCAGCGGCGGTCGCTTCCGCCCGCTCCGCATGAATGTCGGCGACGATGACGGAGAAGCCATCGGCCGCAAGTCTCAACGCGGTGGCCTTACCGATGCCGCCCGCGGCTCCCGTGACGATCGCCTTCATGGCTGCAAGCTCCGTAAAAAATGCGGCGCGCAGGGGTCGGCGCGCCGCATGGGGGTCAGTTCAGGCCATAGGTCGCCGCATCGACCTTGCCATAGAGATGCTCGCGCAGGACCGCCGCGACCGCATCGGGATTGGTGCGGTCGACGCCCTCGAGGAGCTTCTTCCACTTCGCCTCCAGGTCGCGGAAAGCCTGGATCAGGTCGCTCGGATCCTGCACACGCCGCGTCTCCATGGATGTCTTCGGCAATTGGGCGATAAAGTCGCGGTTGAATTCCGCCAACTTCGCCGTCAGGTCGTCAGCGGGGGCGACAATGGCGAGGCCGCGCTGCCTGGAGCCATCGATCGCCGCATTGACGCCGACGTGATAGGCGACCTGGGCCCGCGCCGAGGCCACCGCCATCGTATCGAGCAGCGCGCGGCGCTGGGGCGTGGTCAGCGCCTTCCAGGCGTCACGGTTGTAGATCCAGTTGGCGCCGATCACGACGCCCATCGGCAGCCGCGTGACGGCCTTGGCCACCTCCCAGAACTTGTTGCCCTTGTCGAGGTTCGTGGGGTCGGACAGCGTGCAGTCGATCGAGCCGCGCTCCAGGCCCGAATAGACGTCGCCGATCGGGACGGAGACCGGAACCCCGCCGAGCGCCCGAACCCAGTTCGATTGGGCGCCGCCGGCGGTCCGGATCTTCAGGCCGCGGACGTCGGCGACGGAGCGGATCGGCTTCATGCAGATGAAATTGTAGACGGGCGTCGCGTAGCCGCCGCCAAAGATGCCGCCGTTGCGGCGCCATTCGGCCTGGAGCTTGGGGTGCGTCAGGCCGAGTTCGGTGAAGGCGAATGCGGCGGCGAAGTCGTCGTCGGAGGTGAAGACGAGATCGTTGACGACGTTGTTCAGCGGCTGCTCGGACGGCGTGTATCCGGGATAGACGATGCCGACCTGGGCGACGCCGTCGCGAATTCCCTGCATCGTGGAGGGCGCGGGAACGAGCGACCCGGACGAATGCACCTGCATACGCAGAGCACCGTTGGTCGCCTTGGCGACGTCCTCGGCCCATTTCTGGTAGACGAACTCGTTGAGGATATGGGCCGGGGCCAGCCAGTTTGAGGCTTGCCACGTCTGTTGCGACAGGGCGGCCGACGAGAGCCCGGCCAGGGCTGCGAGCCCGATAACGGCGTGTCGAAGTTTCATGGTGGTTTCCTCCTAGGGATGGGACCCTCTTTCGGGGTCGTTCAGCGGACTGCGAACTGGTTGGGAAGCCAGAGGGTGATGATCGGGAAGGCGATCAGAAGGGCGAGGGTGATGAGATCGGCTGCCACGAACCACGCGGCGCCGCGGAAAATCGTCCCGAGCGCAATGCGATCGCCCAGTGCCGACTTGATGACATAGACATTCATGCCCACCGGCGGCGTCACCAGTCCGATCTCCAGAAGCTTGATGACCAGGATGCCGAACCAGATCATGTCGACATCGAGCGACTTCAGCAGGGGCAGCAGCAGCGGCAGGGTGAGCAGCATGATCGAGATGCTCTCGAGGATGCTGCCGAGGATCAGGAAGACCACCGCCACGGCGATGATGACCGCCAGCGTATTGCCGCCGGTATAGGCGATCAGCGTCTCCGCCATGACGTTCGGCAATTGCGAATAGGCCATGAAGCGGGCGAAGATCGCGGCGCCGACGACGATGATGAAGATGGCGGCCGTTCCCTCCGCCGTCTCGATGACGGCCTGTCGGAAGGTGGCCCTTGTCAGCGAGCCGCGCGTCCAGGCGATCAGGCACGCGAGCATGGCGCCGATGGCGCCCGCCTCGGTGGCCGTGAAGATCCCGAGGAAGATGCCGCCGAGGACACCGGCGATCAGCACCGGCAGCGGCCACACGTCGAGCAGTGCGGCCTTTTTCTCGGCGGCCGTGAAGACGGTTTCGTCCCGGGGAGCGAGTGAGGGATTGAACCAGACGCGGACGGTGATCAGGCCGATGAACATGGCTGCGGACAACAGGCCCGGTAGGACGCCGGCCATGAAGATCCGGGAGATCGAGGTATCGGCCATGATGCCGAAGACGATCATCAGGATCGATGGGGGGATGAGCGAGCCGAGCGTGCCGGCCGAGGCCACGCAGCCGGTCGCCAGCGCGGGGTCGTAGCGCGCCTTCAGCATTTCCGGGATCGAGATGCGGGAGAAGGCTGCGGAGGTCGCGACGCTTGACCCGGAGGCGGAGGCGAAGAGAGCCGAGGCGACGACCGTCGCGGAGGCGAGGGCTCCCGGAACCCGGGCGAGAAAGATGCGGGCGGCGGCGAAGAGGCCGTTGGTGAGGCCCGTCGCCGAGGCGATATAGCCCATCAGCAGGAACATCGGCACCGCGGACAGATTCCAGTCACCGATCAGGCGATAGGGAATGGCCTTGGCGATGCCGATGGCGGCGGAGAGCGAGATCAGGCTCGCGATCCCGCCGAACCCTACAAGTCCCATGGCGACGCCGATCGGCACGCGCATGAAGATCAGGGTCATGACGAGTCCGATGCCGAGGAGGCCGATCTGGATGCGGTCCATGGCGCCCTCAGATCGTCTTGCCGGCGGAGGCTGTTTCTGGCCTCCGGTGCGGGGGATCGACGACATCGCCTACGAAACGCACGATCAGGACAAGGCAGGCGAGGATCAGGCCGAACGGCAGCAGGAAACGGCTGGGCCAGACGATCACGCGCCAGGCACCCTCGACGATCTCCCCGATCTCATAGGCGTTGAGAGCGATGAAGGCGCTCTGCCAGGCGAGGAAACCGTAGAAGGAGACCGAAGCGGCGGTTCCGAGGAGATCGAGCGGCGGCCTCAGCAGGGGCGGCAGGCGATCGTAGAAGAGCTCGACGACGATCGGGCGACGCTGCACCTCGATATAGGCAAGCGGCAGGAAGACGGTCGCGATCATGTAGTAGCTGGCGACGACCTCGGCGGTGCCGGGAATGGGCGCCACGAAGACGTATTTGCCAATCACGTCCGCGGTGACATGAAGCATCATCAGAACGAGCGCGGCACCGGCGGCGATGACGAACCATTCGGAGAGCCGTTCCAGCAAGATCCGCATGGTCATTGCATCCTGTAGCCGCCGTTGACGTCGATGGTCACGCCGGTCAGGTAGGCGGCGGCCGGCGAGACGAGATAGGAGCAGGCTTCGGCAACGTCCTCGGCGGTCCCGATGCGGCCGAGCGGAATGTTCGACGACATCTCGCCGTCGCGTTCTGCGGGCAGCGAAAGCCGCAGCATCGGCGCATCGATGAGCCCCGGCGCGAGGCAGTTCACGGTGATGCCGAGGGGTGCCGCCTCGCGGGCCGCGGCCTTGGTGAAGCCGAGAACTGCGGCCTTGGACGAGATGTAGGCGCTGGAGGACCGGTAACCGCCGAGTTGGGCGGCTACCGAAGACAGCGTGACGATGCGCCCCCCGTCGACGGGCCGAGCCGTTCTTCGCCGCAGCATGGCCCGCACCGACAGGAAGGTGCCGCGTGTGTTGACCGCATGGGACTGTTCCCACTCCTCCAGCGTCGTGTCGACGATGGCAGGACGCTGGCCACCCTCGCGGAGAAGCAGCACGCCAGCATTGCAGACGAGGACGCCGACCGGTCCCATCGATGATTCCGTCTCGTCGAAAAGGCGGTCGACGGATGCCTCGTCCCGGACATCCACGGCCAGCCCGACATGGCCATCGCCCGGCAGCGCCGCAGCGGTGGCGCGCGCCGCCTCGACGGAGAGGTCGGCGACAGCAACGCGAAGGCCGTCATTGGCAAGCCGCGTCGCTATGGCGGCGCCGATGCCGCGCGCTGCGCCGGTGACGATGGCAGTTCGCACCTCATTCCTCCTGCATGCTGATTTTGGATCCAGAATAGGCAGGAATGAACGGATACCGCAATTCTTTTTGGCAGGGAGGGTCATTTTGTATCCAGAACAGCAGGCGGTCTTGCAAAACCGGGTCTGTTCGATCAGCATGTCCCGCAATGTCGCTGCCTCTCAACCTTGACGGAAATGACCACGACGCACTCGCGTTTCAGACGAGCGCCGACCACGCGGCAACGTCGATCCGCGAGTTGATCCTGGAGGGAAGTCTGGCTCCGGGTGCACCCTTGCGGCAGGACGAACTGGCGCGTCAGCTCGGCGTGTCGCGAACGCCGCTCAGAACCGCGCTCGCAGCGCTGTCGCGAGATGGACTGGTCGAATATTCCGCCAATCGCGGCTACCGGGTACGCAGTTTCGCTATCGAGGACATTCGCGCCGCGTTCGAGGTCCGCTCCACGCTGGAGGCCTTGGCGTGCAGGATTGCCGGCCGCCTCGGCCTGACTCCGGGTGCCCTTGACGCGCTTGGCGCTGCTGTCGCCGAAGGCGACAGCATTCTGTCCTCAGGCAAGCTCGAGCCGGCGCGGCTCGCCGCCTACCGGCGGATGAACGTGACGATCCACAGTACCATCATCGAGGCTGCAGAAAATCCCTGGCTGAAGGACTTCGTGTCCCGCACTCATGACGTTCCGATGGCGTCGGACCGCATCATCCTGTGGGAGGATTACGACATCATCCTGCGCTCACACGACGATCATCACCGTATCCTGCACGCTCTGCGTCAGGGTGACGGCGAGCGGGCAGGGCGCCTGATGCAGGAACATGTCATCTTCGCCGGCGAGGTGCTCATGGGGCATCTGGCGGCGCGCCGCGACGAGCCGCTCCAGCAAGGGCAGGCCATCGGATTTTCATCGTCACCCAAGGATCCCCTACCGTGAAACTGTTCTTCTCCCCCGCCTCTCCCTTTGTCCGGAAGGTCATGGTCTGCGCCATCGAGCGCGGCATCGACGGCCAGATCGACAAGCTCGGCTCGGCCGCCCACCCGATCAACCAGGACGCCTCGATCAAGGCGCACAACCCCACCGGCAAGGTGCCGACACTCGTCGCCGACGACGGCATGGCGATCTACGACAGCCGCGTCATTTGCGAGTTCATTGACTCGGTCGGCAGCGCACCCGCCCTGTTCCGGGCTGCGGGAGCCGATCGCTGGAAGTCATTGGTGCTGCAGTCGGCCGCCGACGAGATGCTCGATGCCGCCCTGCTCGCCCGCTACGAGACCGTCGCGCGCCCCGAGGCGCTGCGCTGGGCCGACTGGCACCAGGGGCAGATCACCAAGATCCACACGACCGTGAAGGCCTATTCGGAGGACTGGATCGGCCATCTGGAAAGCCGTCTCGACATCGGCACCGTCGCGGCCGCCGTGTCGCTCGGCTATCTCGACTTCCGCTTCCCCGACATCGGCTGGCGCCAGGGCAACGACCGCCTCGCCGCCTGGTATGCTGGATTTGCCGAACGGCCTTCCATGAAGGCGACCCTGCCGGTGGGCTAGTCCTGCGCCGTCTGGTCGGTTCGGCGACCGATGATCATGGAGAGCGTCGCACCGCGGGCGATACCGCCTGTGGTGACGTGGGCCGGGCAGATGCCCTTCAGCGAGTAGTGCGACGCGACGATGGAGAGGAGTTGAACGTGGTCTGCAGGTTCACGGCGACCAGCATGCAGAATTATGACCACCTCACCATCCTGACCAAGGTTCAGTGGGTGCGTCGCACGGGCGCCCTGACGCGACAGTGGTCGACAGGTCCTCTGGCGGCTTAGGTGGACTACGCAACGGTGGGAACGGCCGCCGATAGTGCCACGAAGTTCGGAAGGCCCACACCAAGAGATGACATACACAATGACCGCTTCCGGCCCAAATAGCGGACCTCCCATCGAGCTTGGTCTTACGCGAGGGCCCGCGGAGGCAGCCTAACGAACGCGCCCGGTGTCCGTCTTTGCGACGGCGAGCCCGTGACCATGCCGCAACGCCATGAGGGTAAGCGTTAGGGTAAGCCGCAAGGCAGACGATATTCGTTAGCGAAATCAATAGCCTTTGGCGGTCCCGAAGGGATTCGAACCCCTGACCTTCGGTTTAGGAAACCGCTGCTCTATCCTGCTGAGCTACGGGACCGGCGCGCTCTCTATCTCACGCCCGCGGGGCGGGCGGCAAGACGCTATTCAAGACGCCATTGTTGCAGGGACGGGCCCCTTCAGCTTCCCAGGAACGAGGCTCGTCGCGCCGGAGCCGGCTGTTCGGGTCCCGGATCATCCGGCGGGCGGGTGATCGGGAAGACCGTCTCGGTTGGCTGCGCGCGCGGCCGCGGGATATCGACGACGGTCTGCTTCGGCGGTTCCTCCGCGGCGGCGGCGGGCTCGGACGGCTGAGGCTGAGCCGGCTCCACGACCACTGCAACCGGGTCCGGCGGCGGGGGCGGCGGGGGGTCCTCGGCGACGGGGGCGGCCAGGACCTCGATGATCGGGCCGGCGACAGGGGCGGGCTGCTCGGACTCGTGGTGATCGGCCAGCACGTCGTCGACCTGCAGCACGGGGCCACCGATCTCGGCGACCGGAACCTTCCATTCGAAGGCATCGAGTCGGCCGGTGACCAGCGAGGCGGGCAGCCAGACGTCGCTCGCCTGACCGTCGGCGGTCCAGACCGGATCGCGGGCGGCGCGCAGCGCGCGCGCCATCCATTCGCGGGCGCGGCCGTGGTCGCCATGCTCCTTGGCGGCGAGTTCCGCCATCAGCAGGCAGGCCCGCTGCGTCGGGCGCCCGTCGGTCAGCTCCTGAAGGGCGCGGCGTGCCGTCTCGAACTCGCCGGCATCGATGGCGGCGCGGGCGACGGCCATCAGCCCTTCCGGGTGGGAGGGGGTGAGACGCGCCAGGTACTCGACGCGCTTCAGTTCATCGAGCCGCGAATCGCCGCGTCGGGCATGAGCATAGGCTTCCGCAAGATCGGGATGGGGCGTCGCCTTCCAGGCCGCCTCGATGACGCGCGAGGCCTTGCGGGTGTCGCCGTCGGCGGCGAGAAGCCGGCCGGCCACGACTGCGGCCGGCACGAGGTCGGGCGCCAGCCCCTGCGCCTCGATGGCCAGCGCCTTGGCGGCAACGGAATCATGATCCTCCAGCGCGGTGGCCTTGGCGGCGAGCAGCACAGCGCGTCGGCGCTTCGCCTGCGCCTTGTCGATGACGCGGGCGGCGTATTGCCTCTCGATGCTGGCGAGGGCGCCATCCCAGTCGCCGCCGAGCGTCTGGCTTTCCAGCACGGCCTGTCCGGCCCAGCCGGCGGAGGGCGATTCCTTCACGGCCTCCTCGGCGATGGCGCGCGCGGCGGCCGGATCGGCGCGGCGTTTCGCCTCCACATAGAGCCCGCGTAGGCCGAGGAGCTTCGTCTCCGGCCCGGCCAGCATGGCGCGGAAGGCCTGTTCGGCAGCGCCACGGTCGCCGGCGAGCTGGGCGGTCTGCGCCCTCAGAAGCAGGGTGAGCGGTTGTCCGGGCGCGAACTTCTCGGCCTCCGCAGCAAGGTGCTCCGCCGCCCGGCGATCACCGGCGCCGATGGCGACGATGCCCCGGCTGACTGCGTCACGCCCCTTCCTGTCGCGCCGTCGGCGCATGGCACGCGCGGCCAGGGCCGGGCTCGCAATCAGCCATTTGACGATACCGATCAGCGCCATGGCGGCGGCCGCGGCCACCAGCAGGCCGATGATGCCCGTCAGCACCTCGAATTCGATCTGCCGGCCGAGCCAGAGGACGGAGACCGTGCCGGGCTGGTCAGCGATCCAGGCCGCGCCGGAGGCGAGGGCGGCGAGCAGCAGGAGGAAGAGAACGACGCGAACCATGATGTTCTCCTCAGCCGCCGGTCAGGGCGGCGGTTGCATCGAGGGTCAGGCGCCGCAGCGTCGCCTCGGCCGCCACGCGCGCCCGCGCCTCGGCTGCCCAGCTGGCGGCAAGGGCCCGCACGGGTTCGGGCAGGCGGTCGATGTCGGCCAGTGCGCCGGCGATGTCGCCGCGCCTCAGCTTGGCTTCGGCTCGGGACACGGCAGTCGGGACGTCGTCACCGGCCGCCTCGCCGACCGGGCGGACCCGGACGAGATTCTGCGCTGTGGCCGAGAGCCGGTCGAGCAGCGTGCCGTCGGTTGCCCTCGCCGGCGCCGCGCGCAGGAGCGCGGGCACAAGCGCCGAGAAGCGTTGGGCGAGAGCCGCGGATGTCGGCAGGCCGCGTTCGGCGTGGGCCTCAAGGCTGCGGACAGCCTCCGCCGGCAGGCCGAGGGTCGCCGCCGACTTGAGTTCAGCCGCGAAGGACTGCCCGCGATCGAAGGCACCGCGCAGCGACGAAAGGCCGACGACCAGGGCGGCGCGCCGGCCGGCATCGCCCGCCTGCGACCGGGCCGTCTCGAGCGTCGTGACCTTCTCGCCGAGGGCGCGGGCCGCGGCGCTCGTCGCCTTGATCTCCTCGTCGAGCGAGCGGATGCGTGCGGCCGTGGCATCGACGCGCTCTGTCTGGGGCGCCAGCAGGGCCGCCACGCGCGCCTCGACGGCGGTCATGTCGACAGCGGGGGCAGCGGGCGCGGCCGGCGGTGACTGCGCTGCCGTACGCTGGGCCGATGCAATGGCCTCGACGGCCACCTTGAGCGCGTCGATCTCCGTCTTCAGAGGATCGAGATCGATGGCGGCCGACTGTTGCGGAGGGCTCTGGCCGGCGGTCGCGGCAGGCCGCTGCTCGATGGCGGCAAGGCGGCCCTCGAGGCTCGCCCGGGCGGCGTCGAGGCTCTCGATACGCCGCGTCAGGGGGGCGAGATCGACCGCCGGCGCTGAAGGCGCGGCGGGGCGCGCGGCGATCTGGCGCACCTGGCCGTCGAGGGCGGCGAGCCTCTGTTCGAGTGCCGACGTGTCCTGCCGGGCCGTTCCCGGCCAGTAGCCGCTCATCTGGGCGGCGATGCCGAGACCGCCGGTGATCAGCGCGCCGACGAGGCCGGCCGCGGCCAGCCGGCCGAAACCGCCACCGGATGGAGGGGGCACCACCAGTTGGGGGTCCTCGCGATAGTCGGGCCTCGGGGGTGCGGACTGCTCGCTCCCGGAGGATGCGACATGTGCAGGGGTAGCATCAGGGGGCGCGGCTTCGAAGGAAGCGGGTTCGGGCGAGGGCGTCTCGGGCGCGGCAGGCTCGGCCGGAGCGGCGTCTGCCGTCTCGTCCACACCCGATGCCGCCGTGAGCGAAGGCTTGTCCGCCTCGTCGATGGAGGCAGGCGCAACCGGCATCGTGTCGATGGTTTCCGATGCGCTTGCTTCGCCGGGGACCGGCCCTTCCTGCCCTGCCGTCGCGCCGTGCGCAGTCTCCCCCGCCGGGTCCGCTGCGGGATCTGCCGCGGTGGTCGGCTCGATCTCCCGAGCTTCCAGCGTGATGACCGGCGCCTTGCCGCGGCGCCTGGGCTTCAACTCGTCGGTCGGGCGGTCGTCACTGGCCATCCGTCGTCTCCCGCTTGCCCCGTCTGTGAGGTCTAGCGCGCGGGAGCGTCCTGCCGCAACCCGATTGAGGTCGCAAGGACGGCCAGCAGCGAGGCCTCGTCGGGGCGGACTGCCGAAACGACGCGTGGCGCGGCGAGAGGTTCCAGCGCCGCGGCGACGGCCGGCGAGAGGCAGGCATGGAGCGGATGCCGGGCGACCCCGGAGAGACCCGCGGCGCTGACGAGATCGGCGAAGACCCGCGCTGAACGCGGCGAATAGTGCAGGACCGCGTCGATTGTTCCCGCTTCAAGGGCCTGTCGCGCTGCCTGAAGAAGCGTGCTTGCGGCGACCATGCGGTAGATACTCGGGCTGACGACGGTCAGGCCGCAGCCGGCGAGCGCGGCGGCAAGGTCCCCGGCCCGCTCTTCTCCCCCCGGATGCAGAAGGGTCGCCCCCGCAGGGAGCCGCTCCTCGTGGATGAGGCGGACGAGCGCCTCGATGTCGCCGGCCGCCGACCGGACGTCCGTGAAGCCGGCATCGCGCAGCATCGCCGCCGTGCGGTCGCCGACGGCGAAGACCGGACGCGGCCGGAGCGCGGCGCGCCACCCTTCCGGCATCATCGCGACGGTGCGCGGGCTGGTGACGGCCATGGCCGCGGCGCGTGCCACATCGATGTCGACGGGCAATGGTTCGGGCGCAAAGTGCGGGGCGACGAGGGCCTCATGGCCGAGATCGGCCAGCTTAGCCGCAGTCCGGCCCGCCTCCGGCTCCGCCCGTGTCACCAGGACCCGCATCAGGCCGGGCCAAAGAAGCCGCCGCCGCCCAGGGCCTTGAGCTCGGCACCGGCATCGCGGCCGAGCGCGACGGCGTCGGCGCGCGACCCCTTTCGCCGCGTCACATGGCTTTCGCTGCCGTCGGGGCGCAGGATCTCCCCGGTGAACGACAGGGTATCTCCCTCAAGGGTCGCGAGGCCTCCGATCGGCGTGCGGCAGGATCCGTCGAGCACAGCGAGGAAGGCGCGCTCGGCCGCGAGAGCGGTCGCGGTGTCCGGATGATCGAGAGGCGCCAGCAGGTCGAGGGTGCGCTGGTCGCCCAGCCGCGCCTCGATGCCGATGGCGCCCTGTCCGACGGCCGGCAGGAAGCGGTCTGTCGCGACGATTTCGGTCACTTCGGTCGCGATGCCGAGGCGCTTCAGGCCGGCCATGGCGAGCATGGTGCCGGCAACCTCGCCGGCGTTGAGCTTGGCCATGCGCGTCTGGACGTTGCCGCGAAAGGTGATCACCTGGAGGTCCGGCCGCTCGCGCCGGAGCTGGGCCTGGCGGCGCAGCGAGGAGGAGCCGACCAGGGCGCCTTTCGCCAAGCCGGCGATGGTCGGGGAGGTGCGGCCGATGAAGCCGTCGCGCACGTCCTCGCGCGCGAGAAAGGCGACGAGCCCGAGCCCCTCGGGAAGCGTCGTCGGCATGTCCTTGGACGAGTGGACCGCGAGATCGATGCGGCCATCGATCAGCGCCTCCTCGATCTCCTTGGTGAAGAGCCCCTTGCCGCCGGCTTCCGACAAAGGCCGATCCTGGATGGCGTCGCCGCTGGTCTTGATGACTTCCACGGCGATGTCCTCCTCGCCGACGCCATGGGCGCGGGCGAGAAGACCGCGCACCTGATGGGCCTGGGCGAGAGCGAGGGCCGAGCCGCGGGTGCCGATGCGGAGGAAGGGCGATTGCGCCATGGGAAGGTCCGGTGATACGCGAAGCGCGCGATCATAGCGACGGATCGGCGGACCGGAAGTCCCGTCGTGCCGACGGCGGGGGATGGACTTCATGCTGGTTCTCGGGATCGAGACCACCTGCGACGAGACGGCGGCCTCCGTCGTTCGCGTCGACGCCGACGGGCGCGGCACGATCCTGTCCAATGTGGTGCGCTCGCAGATCGAGGAGCATGCGCCCTATGGCGGCGTGGTGCCGGAGATCGCGGCGCGCGCCCATGTCGAGATCGTCGACCGCGTCACCGCGCAGGCGCTGCGCGAGGCCGGCATTGTCGCAGGCGATCTCGATGCCATTGCCGCCGCGGGCGGGCCGGGACTGGTAGGTGGCGTTCTCGTCGGCCTCACCACCGCCAAGGCCATGGCGCTGGTGCTCGGCAAGCCCCTCGTCGCCGTCAACCATCTGGAGGCCCATGCCCTGACGGCCCGCCTCACCGACAATGTGGCCTTTCCCTATCTCCTGCTGCTTGTCTCCGGCGGGCATACCCAACTCCTCGCCGTCAACGGCGTCGGCGACTATGCCAAGCTTGGCACGACCATCGACGATGCCATCGGCGAGGCCTTCGACAAGGTGGCGAAGCTCCTCGGCCTCGCCTATCCCGGCGGTCCCGAAGTCGAGCGCCGCGCCATGGCGGGTGATTGTCGCCGCTTCGCCTTTCCCCGCCCGCTGATCGGCCGGCCGGAGCCCGACTTCTCGCTGTCCGGACTGAAGACGGCCGTGCGGCTGAAGGTGGAGGACCTCCGCGCCGCATCAGGCGCGCTCACCGGCCAGGACGTCGCCGATGTCTGCGCCTCCTTCCAGGCTGCGGTGGCCGACATGGTGGCCGACCGCTGCAAGGTCGCTATCCGCCTGTTCCGGGAGCGCCATGGCGCGCCCACCGCGCTGGTGGCGGCCGGCGGTGTCGGTGCCAACCAGACCCTGAAGGCCGTATTGCAGAGGACGGCGGATGCGGCCGGCTTGCCACTCGTCGTGCCGACGCCGAAGCTGTGCACGGACAACGGGGCGATGATCGCATGGGCGGGCGCCGAACGCCTGAGAATGGGTTTCAGCGATCCGTTCGACATCGCGCCGCGCGCCCGCTGGCCCCTCGACGCTGGGGCTGCGACCATCGGCTCGGGGCGGCTGGGCGCCAAGGCATGAACGGAGCTACGGCATGACGCAGGACGATCCCCTCGCCGTTCTCGGCGCCGGCGCCTTCGGCACGGCGCTCGCCAACGTCGCGGCGCGCGCCGGACGGCGGGTGACGCTGTGGGCGCGCGAGGCGGCGGTCGTTGCCGAGGTCAATACGCGCCGCACCAATGCGCGCCGGCTCCCCGGGGCGACGATCCACGAGCGGGTCACCGCCACGGCTTCGCTGGAGGAGGCGGCCGGCAACGGGATGGTGCTGGCCGTGGTTCCGGCGCAGGCGCTGCGCGAGGTGACGCGGTCCATTGCGCCTTGGCTTCGTCCGGGAACCGCCTTCGTCATCTGCGCCAAGGGAATCGAGCGCGGCTCGGGCCGGTTCATGTCGGAGATCGTCGAGGAGGAGGCTCCGGCGACGGTTCCGGCGATCCTGTCGGGGCCGAGCTTTGCCGCCGATATCGACCGCGGCCTGCCGACCGCCGTGACGGTCGCGGCCCGCGAGGAAACGGAAGCACGGCGCATCGCCGCGGCGCTCGGCTCCCCGGCCTTCCGCCTCTATCACACCACCGATCTGCGCGGCGTCGAGATCGGCGGCGCCACCAAGAACGTGCTCGCCATCGCCGCCGGCATCGTCGCTGGCCGCCGCCTTGGGGCGAGCGCCACGGCCGCGATCACGGCGCGCGGTTTCGCGGAGCTGTCGCGGTTCGGGGCGCATTTCGGCGCGAAGCCGCAGACGTTGATGGGCCTGTCCGGCCTCGGCGACCTCATCCTCAGCTGCGCCAGCGTGCAGTCGCGCAATTTCGCCCTCGGCCATGCGCTTGGAGAGGGCAAGGGCCTCGACCTCGTCTCCGGCAAGGGGGCGCTTGCGGAAGGCGCCCTGACTGCCGAGATACTGGTGGAGAAGGCCCGCGAGGCCGGTGTCGACATGCCGATCTCGGAGGCCGTCGATGCGGTTCTCGGCGGCATCATCGACGTCGACCAGGCGATCGTGCAGCTGATGGCGCGTCCGCAGCGGGCGGAATGAATTCGAGCGAACGGGACGGGGTTCAACGATGACCAATTTCTTCGACAAGCTGGCGCGCGGCGTCGAGGCGGCGACCAAGGCGATGGGCTCCGATCTGGTGGCCGAGACCCACCCCTTCGACCTGACCCACTCGGTGGTCTTCCCGGTCGCCAAGCTGATGAAGCGGCGCACCGGCGGCGAGCCGATCGTCGTGGTCGAGCTCTCCGACAGCAAGACGACGATGACGCTCGCGGAGTTCGACCGCTTCGTCACCGAAATCGACGCTTTCCGCAAGCTCATCCCGACGGCCTCCGGCGCGCCGAAGATCGAGGGCGAGTGAATGGCGCACTGGCTCTACAAGTCCGAGCCCTTCAAGTGGTCCTGGGACCAGCAGGTGAAGGCCGGCGCCAAGGGCACCTTCTGGGACGGCGTGCGCAACCATGCCGCCAAGCTCAACCTGATGCGGATGAAGACGGGCGATCGCGGCTTCTTCTATCATTCCAACGAGGGCAAGGAGATCGTCGGCATCGTCGAGGTGATCCGCGAGGCCTACCCCGATCCGACGGCCGAGGCTGGCGAACCCTGGGTTGTGGTCGACATCAAGGCGGTGAAGCCTTTGAGGGCGCCGGTCAGCCTCGAGGCGGTGAAGCACGAGCCCAAGCTCGCCGACATGGCGCTGCTGAAGCTGTCGCGGCTCTCCGTGCAGCCGGTCACCGATGCGGAATGGGCCATCGTCTGCGCCATGGGCGGGATCGATCCGTGACATCCCGGCGCGACCTGCGCTGAGCGCCGATCACCGCTTCGACGTGGCGGGTTCGCAAGTCTCGCCAAGCCGACTACAATCGGCGAAACGCCGTTTCGTGAAGGCTCCACCCATGTCCCAGCCCACCGCGCCGCGCGGCCCCCTCGCCGGCATCCGCATCCTCGATCTCACCGCCGTCATCCTCGGGCCCTATGCCACGATGCTGCTCGGCGACATGGGGGCGGAGATCATCAAGGTGGAGAGCCCGGGCGAGGGCGGCGGCGACATCATGCGCTGGCCGGGCTCGTGGCCGGCCGAGGCCGGCGCCGGCATGGGCCCGCTATTCATGATGTACAACAAGAACAAGAAGTCGGTGGCGCTCGACCTGAAGCGCCGCGAGGATCAGGAAGCCTGCATCGCGCTGGCGAAGACCTGCGACGTCGTCTGCTCCAACATGCGGATGGACACCGCGGCACGCCTGAAGATGGACTACGACAGTCTGAAGGCGCGGATTCCGAACCTCATCTACATCCATGCCGCCGGCTTCGGCGCCGAGGGTCCCTATGCCGGCCGCCCGGCCTACGACGACCTGATCCAGGGCATTTCGGGCGGCGCCGACATCCTCCCCCGCGTCGACGGCAATCCGGCGCCGCGCTACCTGCCGACGCTGGCCGCCGACAAGACGGTCGGCCTGTTCATGGTGCAGGCGGTGCTCGCAGCGCTGTTCCACAAGCAGCGCACCGGCGAGGGGCAGTTCGTCGAGGTTCCGATGTTCGAGTGCTACACGCACTTCGTCATGCACGAGAACCTCTACGGCCACGTCTATGACCCGGCTCCCGCCGGCACCGACTTCGGCTATGCGCGCATTCACAATCCCGACCGCCGGCCCTACCAGTCAAAGGACGGCTGGATCGGCATCCTGCCCTATTCCGACAAGAACTGGGCCGACTTCTTCGTGCTGGCCGGGCGTCCGGAGCTGAACACCGACCCGAAGTTCTCGACCTACCGGGCGCGCATGGTGAACATCAAGGAGCTCTACTCCATGATGGACGCCATGGTCGCGACGCGGACCAACGACGACTGGGCCAAGGTGCTGACCGAGAAGGCGATCCCCTTCGCGCCGATCAACCGCTTCGAGGACCTGATGGACGACCCGCACCTCAAGGCGGTCGGCTTCTTCCGCAAGCAGGCCCATCCCGACGGCTACACCTGGGTCGACATGAAGCACCCGGTGAACTACGCGGCCTCGCCGGCCTCCACCCGCCTCGCCCCGCCGAAGCTCGGGCAGGATACGGCCGAGGTGCTGAGGGAAGCGGGCGTCGAGCTGCCGAAGGCGGCGGAGTAGGTGACAAGACGACCGGGCCGACGTCACCGGGTCTTGCGTCGGCGACTTTCGAGCTCTTTGTTGAGGCGCTGGAAACTGGAGATCAGCTTTCCGCCCTCTCCGAGCGCTTCCTCCGCCTTCTGGATTTCATCCCTGAACTCACGCACCGGAAAGTGGCGCAACTGTTGAGTTGTGAGGTCTAGATTCTTAAGAAGCTTTGCTGCTGCTGTCGGCCTCAGAAGCCACGCACCATCCTCTAATACCAGCGTCATGTGGCATACAATATTTCGCTGTTTGAACACACGCTCGACTCGGTCGATATGCTTCTTAAGTCCTGATTTCCAATCGGCATTCGGGATGAATTTTGCTCGTTCCTTTAGTATTTCAATTTTCCTTTGAGGGTCAAGTGTCGCCACAACCGGTATGGTCATTGCAGATGACCCAAGATCTAGCACTTCTACTAGAAGCTTATTCAGTTGGTCGTCAATGGCATTTGCTATAAGAACTAGTTCGCCAACGATCGCGTAAGCTTCTCTATGCGCATTTGCTTCATCAGTTGATTTTTCCTCGGTCACGATAGCCCCCGATAGACCTCCGCCTCGAACTCGCGGAACAGCTTCACCGCGCGCGGATCGAAGAAGGGCACGATCTGGGTGAGGAAGACGCCGGCGATGCCCTTGGCAGGGTCGATCCAGTAGAAGGTGTTGGCAAAGCCCCCCCATGACAGGGCGCCGGCGGAGCGGCCCTCTTCCGTCGGCTCGCGGTTCATCTGGAAGCCGAGGGTCCAGCCGGTCGGTTTGCCGCGGAAGAAATCGGCGCTGCGCAGGCCCATGGGCGACATCAGGCCGAGCGCCGGCACGGTCAGTTGAGGGATCTGGTCGGTCATCAGGCCGGAAATGCTGTCGGATGCGAGGATGCGCGCGCCGCCCAGCGCGCCCTTGCCCAGGATCATGCGCAGGAAGGTGAGATAGTCGCCGGCGGTCGCATACATCCCGCCGCCGCCGGAGGCGAATTCCGGCTCCTGCACCACCACCATGTCGGTCGGCACATAGGTGCCGTCCTCCTTGACGCCGTGCACCGTGGCGCGGCGGGCGTGCTGGTCCGGCCCGAGGCGGAACATCGAATCCGTCATGCCGAGGGGCGCGAAGATGCGCTCCCGGAACACGGCCTCCAGCGGCTTGCCGGTCACCGTCTCGACGATGCGGCCGGCCCAGTCGGTGGAGATGCCGTAGATGAAGGCCTCGCCGGGCTCGGCGATCAGCGGCGCGCCGAGGGAGGCAATGCGCCCGGTGTTGGTCGCCGGCATGCCCGTCGCTTTCATGTATTTGCGGATGGCCGAGGAGGCGAAGTCGTAGGAGTAGCCGGAGGTGTGGGTGAGGAGGTGGCGGACGGTGACGGGCCGCGCCGGCGGGCGCGTCAATGGCCGCCCCTCGGCGTCGAAGTCGTACAGCAGCTGCGCCGTGCCGATCCCGGGGGCGTAGGTCTCGGCGGGCGCGTCGAGCGCGACCTTGCCCTCCTCGACGAGCTGCAGCAGCGCGGCCGTGGTGATCGCCTTGGTCATCGAGGCGATCCAGGCAACCGTATCCGCAGTCATCGGCTGTGCCTCACCGAGACGGCGGACGCCGAAGGCACCCTCGTAGAGAACGCCGTCGCGGTTTGCGACCATGGCGACCACACCGGGAACGTCGCCGCGGGCGGCCGATCGCGCGAGGAGGGTGTCGAGGGCGCTGGTCATGGGCAAGGAATCCGCGGCATTGGCAGGGGCGGTCAGCTTTGACGCCTGCCGCGACGGGGGCAAGTCGGCCGAAGCGCCAAGCCGGTTGCGCGCGATGCGAGCGACCAAAGTGTGAGACAGGCCTCTCTTGAGCCGGTGCGCCGCGCCGACGTATGGTCGCGGCTGAATACGGGAGGCGCCCGGTCGAACGGGCTGCCCCATGGGGAAACGGCATCGCTACCCGGTATCGTGGACGGGCGGCGACCATCGAGAGGGACCGCCATGTCGGAAAAGCTCTATCCCGTCACCGCCGACTGGGCGTCGCGCGCCTATGTCGACGAGGCCAAGTACAAGGCCATGTACGAGGCTTCGGTGACCTCGCCGGAAGCCTTCTGGGGCGAGCACGGCAAGCGCATCGACTGGATGAAGCCCTACACCAGGGTGAAGAACACCTCCTATGACCCGCACAACGTGTCGATCCGCTGGTTCGAGGACGGCACGACCAATGTCTCATACAACTGCGTCGACCGGCATCTGGCCAAGCGCGGCGATCAGGTGGCGATCATCTGGGAGGGCGACGACCCGAAGGATGATGCGAAGATCACCTACCGGCAGCTCCATGCCGAGGTGATGAAATGGGCCAACGTGCTCAAGAGCCAGGGCGTGAAGAGGGGCGACCGGGTCACGCTCTACCTGCCGATGATCCCCGAGGCCGCCTATGCCATGCTCGCCTGCGCCCGCGTCGGCGCCGTCCATTCCATCGTCTTCGGCGGCTTCTCGCCGGACAGCCTCGCCGGCCGCATCGAGGACGCCGACACGGCGGTGGTCATCACGGCGGACGAGGGCCTGCGCGGCGGCCGCAAGGTGCCGCTGAAGGTCAATGTCGATGCCGCCTGCGACAAGGTGCCGGGCGTCGTGAAGAGCGTCATCGTCGTGAAGCGCACCGGTTCGGCGGTGGCGATGAAGGAGGGCCGCGACCACTATTATGCCGACCTCGCGGCAAACGTGCCGGATGACTGCCCGCCGGAGCCGATGAACGCCGAGGATCCGCTGTTCATCCTCTACACCTCGGGCTCCACCGGAAAGCCCAAGGGCGTGCTGCACACCACCGGCGGCTATCTCGTCTATGCCTCGATGACCCACCAGTACGTCTTCGACTACAAGGACGGCGACATCTACTGGTGCACGGCGGACGTCGGCTGGGTCACCGGCCACAGCTACATCGTCTACGGGCCGCTCGCCAACGGCGCGACGACGCTGATGTTCGAGGGCATCCCGACCTATCCGTCGATCTCGCGCTTCTGGGACGTGGTCGACAAGCACAAGGTCAACACCTTCTACACCGCGCCCACCGCCATCCGCTCGCTGATGGGGGCCGGCGAGGAGCCGGTGAAGCGGACCTCGCGCGCCTCGCTGCGCCTCCTCGGCTCGGTCGGCGAGCCGATCAATCCGGAGGCCTGGGAGTGGTATCACCGCGTCGTCGGCGAGGGCCGCTGCCCGATCGTCGACACCTGGTGGCAGACGGAGACCGGCGGCATCCTCATCACCCCGCTGCCGGGCGCGATCGCGCTGAAGCCGGGCTCGGCGACGCGGCCCTTCTTCGGTGTGCAGCCGGAGATCGTCGATTCCGAGGGCAAGGTGCTGGAGGGTCCCTGCGAGGGCAATCTCGTCATCGCCGATTCCTGGCCGGGGCAGATGCGCACGGTGTTCGGCGACCACGAGCGCTTCGTGCAGACCTATTTCTCGACCTATGCCGGCAAGTACTTCACCGGCGACGGCTGCCGGCGGGACGCCGACGGCTACTACTGGATCACCGGCCGCGTCGACGACGTCATCAACGTCTCCGGCCACCGGATGGGCACGGCCGAGGTGGAATCGGCGCTCGTCGCCCATCCGAAGGTGTCTGAGGCGGCGGTGGTCGGCTATCCGCACGACATCAAGGGTCAGGGCATCTACGCCTATGTGACGCTGATGACCGGCGAGGAGCCGAGCGAGGAACTGCGCAAGGAGCTCGTCGCCTGGGTGCGCAAGGAGATCGGCCCGATCGCCTCGCCCGACCTCATCCAGTTCTCGCCCGGCCTGCCGAAGACACGCTCGGGCAAGATCATGCGCCGCATCCTGCGCAAGATCGCCGAGGACGAGTTCGGGGCGCTGGGCGACACGACGACGCTTGCCGATCCCGCCGTCGTCGACGATCTCATCAACAACCGGCAGAACCGCAAGGGCGCCTGACCTCTCTCCGGCGGGCCGGGCCCACTCCCGGCCCCTGTTGACGCGAGCGCCGCCCGGCGCTCTCAATGGCCGGGTGGAGCCCGGCCATGACGCGCCTGTGGAGCCTTTTCATCCGTCTGGTCGCGGCGGTTCTGGCCGTTCCGGCGCTCGCCTGCGCTCCCGAACGACTCGAGCCCGTCTCCGGCCTCAGGCCCGACACGCCACTGACGCTTGCCGCGCCGGACGGGCGGCGTTTCCGTCTCGTCGCCCTCAGCGGGGACGCCGCCGTGCCGGCGGATCGCGTCGTCCGCGTCGCCATCCTCGGCGGGCCCGATCGTCACGAGCGGCTGCCCGTCATCGCGCTCGGCGCCGACGGACCGGTGGAAGCCGTGATCCTGCGTGACGGCGGCGCGCGTCTCACGCCGTCCCGTCTCGTTCCGCGCGACTGCTGGCGCCTGATGGAGGCCGCGGAGACGGACGCCGTTACCGCCCGGCGTGGCATCTGGGCAACGGCTGATGCAATTCTCGATACAAATGACGCCGAGGCCCTGAAGGCCGCGGACGGGCGCTTCGTCGTCGCGACGGGCCGGGTTCGCAGCGTTCGTACCGTCAATCGCATCACCTACGTGAATTTCGGGCCGCCCCGGTCGGGGGCCCTGACGGTGACGATCCATGATCGCGACATGCCGGCTTTTCGCGAGGCCGGGCTTGAACCTGCCGCAATCCGTGGGCACATGCTGCGGGTGCGCGGGACCGTGACGATCCGGCGCAGCCCCTTCATCGCGGCGGCGATGCCGGAGGCGATCACCACCGCACAGGCGCCGGTCCGCGGCGCGAGGTAGCCCAGGACCGTGTTTCGGTTCGCAGGAGCAGAGACAGTGCTGTGTCGGGCGGTCAGGCCGTCGATGCTGGCGCTCGCCCTGTTTCTGGGGTCCTGCGCCACAGCTCCCGAATCGACCGTGTCCGTTCCCGAGCCGGTTCCGACGGAAACGCGGCTGCCACCGCTGACGAGCCGCGACCATGGCCGCATCCTCACGGCCTTCGGGGGTGAATATACCGCGCCAACGGTCGAGCGGCTGGCCAACGAAATCCTCGACCGCCTCGCCGCCGCCTCCGACAAGCCGGACCAGCGCTACCGCCTGACCATCCTCAATTCGCCGAGCATCAACGCCTTCGCGCTGCCCTCGGGCCATCTCTACATCACGCGCGGCATGCTCGCCCTGATCAACGACGTGAGCGAGTTCGCGGCCGTCCTCGGGCATGAGATCGCCCATGTCTCGGCGCGGCACGCCAGCCAGCGCGAGGACCAGGTCCGCACCAGCGAACTGGTCGCCGTGATGCGTGCGCGCCTGCTCAACGACATGGCCGGCGCCGAGGCGCGGCGCGAGGCGGCCCGCGTGTCGCTGGCCAGCTTCTCCCGCACCCAGGAACTGGAGGCCGACGTGATCGGCGTCGCACTGGTCGCCAAGGCCGGTTACGACCCCTATGGCGCCTCGCGCTTCCTGCAGACCATGGACCGCAACGCCAGCCTCAGGACGCCGACGCAGGCGGCCGGCGGCGGGCCGGACTTCATGGCGTCCCATCCCTCGACGCCCGATCGTGTTCGCGAGGCCGTCCTCGCCGCCCGACAGCACATGGCCCCCGAGGGCCGGCCGCGTGACCGCGAGCGCTACCTCCGCGCCATCGACGGCATCACCTTCGGCGACGATCCGCGCCAGGGTTTTGTGCGCGGCCGCAGCTTCATCCACCCCCGCCTCGGCTTCACGGTCACGGCACCGGAGGGCTTCACGCTGGAAAACTCGCGCTCGGCGGTCACCGGCCTCGGCCCCAGCGAGATGGCGATCCGGCTCGACGTGGTCCGCGTCCAGGCCAACCAGGCGCTGACCTCCTACCTCTCCTCGGGCTGGATCGACGGCCTGTCCGAGACCACGGTCGAGGCGGTGACGGTCAACGGCTTCCAGGCGGCCACCGCAGTGGCCCGCGGCAGCGACTGGTCGTTCCGCATCTTCGTGGTGCGCTTCGGCAGCGAGGTCTACCGCATCATCTACGCGGCCCGTGACCTGAACGGCGAGGTCGACGCCAGCTTCCGGGCCTCCATGGAGACGTTCCGCCGGCTGACCGCCGCCGAGGCCGCGGTCAAGCCGATCCGGGTCCGGACGATCCGCGCCGGCGAGGGCGACACGGTGCTGACCTTTGCCCGGCGCATGCAGGTGCCCGACCGCGCCGAGGAGCGGTTCCGCGTGCTCAACGGGCTTTCCGACGGCGAACAGCCGCGGGGCGGGGAACTGGTCAAGTTCGTCGCGGAGCAATGACTGCCATACAAGGCGATGTCGGCGCTTGCGTCCGGTCGCGCCTTGGCCTTTGCTCCTCGGCCGAGCGAGGAAACGACAAAGGCAATCCACCATGACCCTCAAGACCTTCGACCTGACCGGCCGGCGCGCCCTCATCACCGGATCGGGCAGCGGCATCGGCCTCGCCTATGCGGAGGGCCTCGCCGGCGCCGGATGCGAGATCGTCCTCAACGGCCGCGACAAGGGCAAGCTGGCGGGCGCCGAGGCGGCCCTCAGGGCGAAGGGTTTCAAAGTGTCGTCGAGCGCCTTCGATGTGACCGATCCGGCCGCCGTGACGGCCGGCGTCGATGCCGTCGAGCGCCAGATCGGGCCGATCGACATCCTGGTCAACAATGCCGGCATGACCATCCGCCAGCCCCTGGAGGATTTCGCCGACGACGCCTGGCGCCGGGTGATGGCGACCAACATCGACAGCGTCTTCTATGTCTCCAAGGCGGTGGCGCGGCACATGCTGCCGCGCGGCTACGGCAAGATCATCAACACCTGCTCGGTGATGAGCGAGCTCGGCCGGCCCTCGATCGCCCCCTACACCGCCTCCAAGGGCGCGGTGAAGATGATGACCAAGCAGATGGCGGTGGAATGGGGTCGCCGCGGCATCCGTTCCAACGGCATCGCCCCGGGCTACTTCAAGACGGAGCTGACCGACGCGCTGGTGAAGGACGAGAAATTCTCCTCCTGGCTCGAGGCGCGCACGCCGCTCGGCCGCTGGGGCGATGTCTCCGAACTGCAGGGAGCCTGCGTGTTCCTCGCCTCCGCCGCGTCCGATTTCGTCACCGGCCATGTCCTCTTTGTCGACGGTGGCCTGACCGCATCGGTCTGAGCCTCCGCCACGCCTACCTGACCACCATCACGGCGTGGCGCGACAGCCGCGGCAGGATCCTGGCGAAGTCGGCGATACGGATGGCGACGCAGCCCGCCGTCGGCGTGAAGCCGTCGCGGGCGCCGTGCCAGAAGATGGCGCTGCCCTTCAGGCGGCGGACCGGCGCGTCGTTCCAGCCGAGTTCGACAATGGTGTCGTAGAGATGATCGCCGCGCATCAGGCGCTCCTCGGCCGGTCCGGGCGGGCGGCGGATGAGGCGGTTGTAGCGACGGTCGGCCGGATCGTCGCACCAGACGTCCTCAGGTCCGATCGGTCGGACCGGCCGCAGGGTGCGCGGCCTGACAAGGCGGTCGGCACGATGGAAGACGCGGCGCAGCGGCAGCCGGGCCCGCGGCGTCGCTCCGTCACCCTCACGCTTGTCGGAGCGTATGCCGCCGCGGCCGAGCGCGCAGGGAAAGGCGGCAAGGCCGACATGCAGCATGCCGCGGCTGCGCCGGCCGGGCAGCGCGTGGACAAAAATCCGTGTGATGCGGCCTTTCGCCATGAAAATGTCATCCATATCTTGCGGAGGCATGCGGTCGACCGCCTGATGCGGCCGGCCGTTTGCGCGCAGAGCGCTTCTGTGTCCCATTATCGGGCCCGTGCACGCGGTTGCCCATCTTTCCCCGGGTGATTCGATGAGCCAAGTCCGCAAGATCCTGCTTTGCGACGATGATGCCGACATGCGCGAGGCGCTGTCCGAGCAGCTGGCGCTCCACGAGGAGTTCGACACGACGAGCGTCGATTCGGCCAGCAAGGCGATCCAGGCCACCAAGGCGGACCACTACGACCTCCTCGTCATGGATGTCGGCCTGCCCGACATGGACGGGCGCGAGGCCGTCAAGATCATGCGCAAGGGCGGCTTCAAGAGCCCGATCATCATGCTCACCGGCCACGATACCGATTCGGACACGATTCTCGGCCTCGAGGCTGGCGCCAACGACTATGTGGTGAAGCCGTTCCGGTTCGCCGTGCTGCTGGCCCGGGTGCGCGCCCAGCTGCGCCAGCACGAGGCGAGCGAGGACGCGGTGTTCCAGATCGGCGACTATTCGTTCCGCCCCTCCTCCAAGCTGCTCGTCACCGAGAAGAACGGCAAGATCCGCCTGACGGAGAAGGAGACGGCGATCCTGCGCTATCTGTACCGTCAGGGCATCAAGCCGGTGTCGCGCGAGATCCTGCTGTCCGAAGTCTGGGGCTACAATTCGGGTGTCACCACCCACACGCTGGAAACGCATATCTACCGCCTCCGGCAGAAGATCGAGAAGGATCCCGGCAACGCCACTCTTCTCGTCACCGAGGGTGGCGGCTACAAGCTCGTCCCATAGGCCGTTTCCGAACTCCCTTTCGACGACGAAACGATCTATCGTCCCGGTGCGTCCGTTCCAGCGGTGCGCGGGCCGTGACGCTGCCCCCTGTCCTGCCGGTCGTGCAAAGCGGAGCCCATGGCCCTCGACGACGACATCGCCCTTCTGTCGCGCGTTCCGCTGTTCGCAGGTCTGGGCGGAGAGCCGATCCGTCTTCTCGCCTTTTCCACCGAGACGCGGTTCCTGCGGGCCGGCGACGTGCTGTTCAAGGAGGGCCAGGCGGCCGACTGTGGCTATGTGGTCGCCGCGGGGCAGATCGCGCTCACCCATGACGGCGGCCTGAGTGAACACCTGGCCGGGCCGGGCAGTCTCATCGGCGAGATCGCGCTGATCGTCGAGACGCTGCGGCCGGCGACGGCGACGGCGCGCGATGCGGCGACCGTCCTGCGGATACCGCGGGCGCTGTTCCGCCGCGTCATGACCGAGTTCCCCGAGGCGGCGCACCGCATTCACGAGGATTTCCGCGAGAAGATGCGGGCGACCACCGCCGATCTCCTGCGCGTCGGCCGCCTCTTCGAGCAGGACGGGCGCCGCCGTCCGTCTTGACGCGGGGTCAGCCGGCCACCAATGTCCCGACCGGTGTCCGGTCTGTGGCCGTGACGCAAGGCCGCGGAGAAGGCGATGCCCGAAACCGGCACGCGCGGTGCCTCGCCGCACCATGGCGGCTCGGACCTGTCCCGTCGTTTCGCCGGGTTGCTCGTCCTGTGCGGGCTGCCGCTGCTCCTTCTGGTCCTCATCCTCGCCTGGTCGACCTATGGCCGCGCCGAGATCACGGCCCAGGCCCGCGAACACCTCCTGGAACATCTGGTGCTCGTCGTCGGCATCGTCGCGACTTTCACCATCCTGGCCACCCTCGTCTGGCGCCAGTTCGTGGCGCCGGCGGTGGCGCTGGCGCGCACCGCCGCGGCAGCGGGAGCCGGGGCCGCCGTCAGCCTGCCGCAGGTGCCGGGACCCTGGACGGGCCTGCGGCGGCAGCTCGAGATCTCCATCGCCGAGCAGCAGGCCAAGATCCACCAGCTCCGGGCGATGATCGACGGCATTCCGCTGCGCACGGTCTATGTCGACCCGGACCTCATCTATCGCGACGCCAACCGCGAGTTCCTGGAGTTCGTCGGCAAGAGCCGCGACGAGGTCATCGGCCATACCGTCGCGGAGATCCTCGGCCCCGAAGTCGTCGACCAGTATCACGCCATGGCGGCGCGGGTTCAGGCTGGCGAGACCATGCGCTGGGAGGGCTGGATTCCCTTCGTCACCCGTGGCCAGCGCTACCTACAGGTCTCGCTGATGCCCTATGTGGCGGTCGGCGACACCCGCGTCGGGTTTCTCACCTTCACCCGCGACCTGACCGAACTGAAGCTCGGCGAGCAGGAACTGGCGCGCAGCGAGGCGATGAACAGGGCCGTGGTGATGTCCTCGCTCGACGCCATCATCGTCGCCGACGTGGACTGGAAGGTGGTGGAGTTCAACCCCGCCGCCGAGGCGATGTTCGGTTACCGTCGCGACGAGGCGCTGGGGCGCCCGGCGTTCGACATCGTCGTGCCCGACACCATGCGCGACGATCAGATCGGGGTGATGGAGCGCTACAAGTCCAAGGCCGACGTCGGCAACCTCGCCCGCCGCTTCGAGGGTCTCGCCCGCCGCCGAGACGGTTCGACCTTTCCGGTCGAGTACTCGGTCAATACCGTCAGGACCGGCGACCATCGCCTGTTCATGGCCCATGCCCGCGACCTCACCGAAGCGCGCCGCATGGAGGCCGAGGCGCAGGCGGGCCGCGAGCGGCTGCATCAGGTCGAGAAGCTCTCCGCCATGGGATCCCTGCTGGCGGGCGTCGCGCACGAGCTGAACAACCCCCTCGCCATCGTCATCGCCCAGTCCTCGCTGCTGGTGGAGAAGGCCGCCAGCGACGATGTCCGGCGGCGCGGCGAGCGCATCCATGCCGCCGCCGAGCGCTGCGGGCGCATCGTCAAGAGCTTCCTCGCCATGGCGCGGCAGAAGCCGCCGCAGCGGGAGCCGGTCCATATCGGCGAGGCGGTGGCGGCGGCCCTCGACATGGTGAGCTACGGGGTGCGCAGCTCCGGCATCGAGCTGGACGTCGACATCACCCCGGACCTGCCGGCCATTTCGGGTGACAAGGATCTCCTGACACAGGTGCTCGCCAACCTGATGATCAACGCCCAGCAGGCGCTGATGGACCGCGCTCCGCCCCGGCGCATCGAGCTCAGCGTCTTCCGGTCCGGCACGGACATCGCCATCCGCGTCGCCGACAACGGCCCCGGCATTCCAGAGGACATCATGCGGCGGGTGTTCGAGCCCTACTTCACCACCAAGCCGGCCGGGGTCGGAACCGGCATCGGCCTGTCGATCTGCCGCAACGTGGTCGAGGCCCATGGCGGCAAGGTCACGCTCGGCAATCGCCCGGAGGGCGGGGCGCAGTTCGACATCACCCTGCCGATCGCGGAGGTCGCCGAGGCCGAGACGGCGCCGCCGCAGGCCCTGTCGTCAGATGCCGGCCTTGCCGTGCTGATCGTCGACGACGAGGTCGATGTCGCCCGCAGCCTCGCCGAGATCGTCGAGGGCCTGGGCCATCGGCCGATCACCGTCGACCGCTCCACGGCGGCGCTGGAGCGGATCGACAGCCAGCGCTTCGACGTGATCTTCGCCGACCTGCGCATGCCCGGCCTCGACGGCGTCGATCTGCGCGACCGCATCCACGCGCGCGACCCGGCGCTGGCGCGTCGAACGGTCATCGTCACGGGGGATACCGTCGCCGGACCCAACCGCCTCGCCCGGGCGCTCGGCCCCGAGGTGATGGTGCTCGAGAAGCCCTTCACCTTCGACGAGGTGCGCTCGGCCATGGCGCGCGCCGTCCGCGAAGGCGGCGGGCCGGCAGCGGAGCGCTCCCCGACGGGCTGACGGTCACTCGGCGGCGACGCGCGTGCAGGCCTGCTCCGACGCCTCGATCATGGCGTCCGCGATCGTGCCGTAGGCGAGCGCCCAGGCGGTCCGCGACCCGTCGTCGAACGCGTCGCCGAGCATCTCGGCCAGCGTTTCGAGCAGGGCCAGACCGACCGTGTCGTAGTGCGCAGCGGTCACGCCATAGCCGTTGTGGCGCAGACCGAGCGCGCGAATGTCCCCGATCACCGCCGGGAGGTCGTGCAGCGACAGGATGACGTGGGCGAGGGCTTTGACCAGTTTACCGCGCTGTCCGCCGAGATCGGCGGGAAACATCGGGCGCAGCGCCGGATCGAGCCGGAACAGCCGGTCGTAGAACTGCCCCGAGAAGGCGTCCGACTGGCGGGCGATGGTGCCGAACTGATGGCGGATGAGGGTGATCTGGGAGGGTGTCATGGAGGGATCCGGTTACGGTCTGGGTTGATGACCGCACCCTGCCTTCTCGATCCTTCCCGGGCATGCCGACCGGACAGGGGGCCTGTTTCTCCCGTTTCCGCGAACCGTGGGCCAGTCCGCGCCGCGCGCTGAAACACGGACTGAAACACCGCCGGCAGCGCCGCGACATTCAAACGCAGGAATAAGGCGGGCAGTTAGGTCGCAAGCAGCATGGACACCCGATGCCACCCCGCATGACCACAATCCGCACGCCGCAAGAAGACCAGGGGAGACCCCCGGGGCTCTCAGGCGCCCTCGTCGGCCGCCGGGGGCGTGGCGGCATGGCTCGGCACGTCGAAGACGTAGCCATGGCCCCGCACCGTCCGGATGGTCTCGGTCTCAAGCTTGCGCCTGAGGCGCGCGATGCGCGAATCGATGGCGCGGTCGAAGGCCTCCTCGTCCTCGGCCGGCGCCTGCTCCATGATCTCCTCGCGGGTGAGGACCTTTCCCGGGTTCTCCGCGAAGATGCGGATCAGCGCCACCTCGCCGGCGGACAGCCGGTCGGTCGAGCCATCGGCCTTCAGGATGCGCGCAGCCACCAGGTCGACCGAGGCCTGTTCGAAGACGACCAGATTGCGGCGGCGGCCGAGCCGGCGCTGCAGGATGCCGGCGACGCGCGCGGCCAGCTCCCTCAGCTCCACCGGCTTCTGGACGTAGTCGTCGGCCCCCAGTTCAAGCCCGAGAACCCGGTCCACCGGATCGGGATTTCCGGTCAGCACGAGCACGGCGACGTCGCTGGCGAGGTCGGTGCGGATGAGGATGTCGATGCCGTTCTCGCCGGGCAGGCCGATGTCGAGAATGATCAGGTCGGGCTTCTCGCGGGCGAGATAGGGTTCCAGCTCCCAGGCAGCCTTGAGGCAATCGACATCGTAGCCGAGATCGGACAGATACTCGCGCACCGCGTCGGCCCAGTCGGGTTCGTCGTCGAGCACCGCAATCCGGCCGCGCCGCGCCATCATCAGACCTTTCCAGAACGGTCGCAGAGTGTGAATCTGAATGCGACAGACTATTCTAGTGCGCGCCGTTCCGCGCTGTCACCCTCGCTCGAAACACAAGGGCATCCCGCATGAAGGCCATCGTGGCGATCGTCGACGACGAGGAGCACCTGCGTGAGGCGGTGGGTGAGTATCTGGAGCTGCAGGGCTTCGAGGTCCTGAGCTACCGCAACGCCCAGGTGTTCCGCGAGGAGTCCGCCGGCAAGCACATCGATGTCGCGATCCTCGACATCGCGATGCCCGGCGAGGACGGCCTGTCGCTGGCGCGGTTCATCCGCAAGTCGGGGTCCACCGGAATCATCATGGCGACCGCGGCGGGGCGGGCGATCGATCGCATCGTCGGCCTCGAGATCGGCGCCGACGACTATGTCGTGAAGCCCTATGAGCTGCGTGAGCTGCTGGCCCGGATCAAGAGCGTCCTGCGCCGCGTCAAGGCGGCTCCGGCCTCGGCGACGCCCCAGGCGGCCCAGGCGCCGGAGGGACGCAGCCTGCGCTTCGGTTCGTTGACGCTCGATCTCGACGCGCGGCGGCTGGTGGACGGATCGAACGGCGCGGTCGAGCTGACCGCGATGGAATTCGACCTGCTGCAGGCCCTGGCGACGCGGCCGAATCGCGTGCTGTCGCGCGGACAGCTCCAGGAGTTCGCCCATGGGCGCTCGGCGGACGAGAGCGACCGGTCCATCGACATCCGGGTGACGCGGCTGCGCAAGAAGATCGAGCCTGATCCCGAGCACCCGCGCTTCATCAAGACGGTGCGCGGCGAGGGCTATGTCTTCGTCCCCAACGGAGCCTGAATCAGATGGCGGCCCTCGGCGGGGACGCGACCCCGGATCTCGATGACGGCTTTGCCGCCATGCTTCGCGACGACATCGTGGCGCCGGACGGCCGGTTCGACCCGGGCATCCTCGGCCGGCTGTTCGACGCGATGCCCATGCGCGTCACCGCCGCCGATGCCGACGGCCGCTTCGTCTATGCCAACCGCGTCGCCCTCGCGATGATGGATCTCGGCCTTGAGGACGTCGTCGGCCGCACCGTGCGCGAGGTCCTCGGCGACGACATGGCCGAGCGCACCGCGCCGATGCTGGCCGCGCTCCGGAAGGGCGAGACCCTGCATTGGAGCGACTGGGTCTCCTATCGGAACGGTACGCGACGCTTTGTCGAACAGACCTATTCGCCCTGCGTCGACCGGGAGGGCGGGCTGGTGGGCTTCATCGCCTTCATCCGCGACGCCACCGCGCTGAAGGAGCGCGAGGAGGCGCTGGAGGCGCGGATCGTGGCGCTCAATGTCGCCGAGACCATCAACACCGCCATCATCAAGACCTCGATCGACCCGATCATGGTGGTCGACGAGGAAGGCGTCCTCATCGACCTCAACCCCGCCGCGATGGCGACCTTCGGCTATTCGCGCAGCAATTCTGTCGGCCGCTCCATCGCCGAGCTGATCATCCCGCCGGGGCTGCGGCAGGCCCATGCCAACGGCATGGCGCGCTATACCTCCACCGGCATCAGCCGCGTGCTGGACCAGCGCATCACCATCGATGCGCAGCGCGCCGACGGAGCGCTGATCCCGATCGAGCTGACCATTTCCGAGATCAGGCTGCCGCAGCGCCGCGTCTTCACCGCGCATCTGCGCGACCTCTCCCAGGCGCGCGAGGCCGAGCGGCAGATGGAACAGCAGCGCGAGCGGCTGCACCAGGCCGAGAAGCTCTCGGCCATGGGTTCGCTGCTGGCCGGCGTCGCGCACGAGCTGAACAATCCGCTGGCCATTCTCGTCGCGCAGTCGACGCTGCTGATGGAAACCGCGGCCGATGCCGGGCAGAAGCGCCGCGCCGAGCGCATCCATGCGGCGGCCGACCGGGCGGGACGCATCGTCAAGAGCTTCCTCGCCATGGCGCGGCAAAGGCCGGAGAAGCGCGAGACGACGCAGATCAACGAGCTGGTGCGGGCCACCGCCGACATGCTGGCCTATGGCCTGCGCAGCCACGACGTGACGCTGGACCTCGACCTCGATCCAAATCTGCCGGCCATCATCGCCGACCGCGACTTCATCGGGCAGGTCATCGCCAATCTGGTGATCAACGCCCAGCACGCGCTCGTCGATCTGGAGCCGCCGCGCAAGGTGACGATCTCCACCCGCCGCAAGAACGGTCACGTCCGGCTCGTCGTCTCCGACAACGGCCACGGCGTTCCCGATGCCATCGCCGGACGCATCTTCGAGCCCTATTTCACCACCAAGCCGTCCGGCGTCGGCACCGGTATCGGCCTATCCATCTGCAAGACGGTGGTGGAATCGCATGGCGGCTCCATCGGTCTCGACCGCAGCGAGGAGGGTGGAGCGCGCTTCACGGTGCTGATCCCGGTCGCCGCCGGGGACGCCGATGCTGCGGAGGCCGACGAGCCGGCCGCCAAGAACGGCCTGTCGATCCTCGTCGTCGACGACGAGGCCGATGTGCGTTCCGGCCTGGCCGAGATGCTCGAGCTTCTCGGACATCGCGTGCTGCCGGCGCAGACGGCGCGCGAGGCCCTGGAGGAAGGCGCGGTTCTCGACGCTGATCTCGTCTTCGTCGATCTGCGCATGCCCGGCGTCGACGGATTGCGCTTCCGTGACCGGGCGATCGGGCTCAACCCAGGTCTGGCGGACCGCGTCGTGATCATGACCGGCGATGCCGTGGAGGGGCCGGGCGCCATCGCGCGCCATGCCGGAGACGGCACCATCCCGATCATGGAGAAGCCTTTCACCATGGCGGACGTGCGGCGGGTGCTGGCCGCCTTCACCTGAAGATTATTGCGGTCCCTGCGAGTCGCCGGAACCGGGACATGAATCCTCATCGTGGGGGCCTGAGTCTTGCGGGGCCGAGCCATGGACGATCCGGCGCCTTGCGAGTCGTCGTTAAGAATTCGTCAACCAGAATGACTCAACCGGCGCGACGTTCGACTCGCAGCTCTCCACGAATCGACTCGTCTAGTGGCCTGCTCGACTCTGAGCCACCACATCTGGTCGTGAACGAATCGTGACTCTGCGTGAGTCAGCGATTCGGACCCGATTCGTTCCAGACTCGTTCTCCGCGTGAACACGCCCCTGCCCGATACCGAAATGTCACGCCATGCGCGTGCCGGCATGATACACACGGTCCTGAATGACCCTGTCTTTTCCGCCATTGCCCCCCGCCCTTCGCGGGCGTGGGGTCACCGCAGTGCTCGGGCCCACCAATACGGGCAAGACGACGCTCGCCATCGAGCGGATGCTGGCCCATCCCTCCGGCCTGATCGGACTGCCGCTCCGGCTCCTCGCCCGCGAGGTCTATGGCAAGCTGGTCGCCCGCGCCGGCGCAGGGGCGGTCGCCCTCGTCACCGGCGAGGAAAAGATCAAGCCGCCCGGCGCGCGCTACTGGGTGGCCACCGTCGAAGCCATGCCGCTCGACCTCGACGTGTCGTTCCTCGCCATCGACGAGATCCAGATCGCCGGCGATCTCGAGCGCGGCCACGTCTTCACCGACCGCATCCTCAACCGCCGCGGCCGCGACGAGACCATGCTGCTCGGCGCCGGCACGATGCGCGGACTCATCGAGAAGCTCATTCCGGGCGCCAATATCGTCACGCGGCCGCGCTTCTCGAACCTGATGTTCGCCGGCGAGAAGAAGATCACCCGGCTGCCGCGGCGGTCGGCCATCGTCGCCTTCTCGGCGGACGAGGTCTATGCCATTGCCGAGCTCATCCGCCGCCAGAGGGGCGGGGCGGCCGTCGTGCTGGGAGCGCTGTCGCCGCGCATGCGCAACGCGCAGGTGGAGATCTACCAGTCGGGCGACGTCGACTACCTGATCGCCACCGACGCCATCGGCATGGGTCTCAACCTCGACGTCGAGCATGTCGCCTTCGCCGCCGACCGCAAGTTCGACGGCTACCAGTTCCGCCGCCTCAATCCGGTGGAGTTCGCGCAGATCGCTGGCCGGGCCGGGCGTTCCAACCGCGACGGCACCTTCGGCACCACGGGCCGCTGCCCGCCGCTGGAGGACGACCTTGTCCAGGCGCTGGAAAGCCACTCCTTCGACGGGGTGAAGGTGCTGCAATGGCGCAACACCCATCTCGATTTCTCGTCCGTCGAGAGCCTCCGCGACAGCCTCGACCAGAATCCCGGCGAGCCCGGCCTGACCCGCTCGCCCATCGCCCAGGACCAGAGGGTTTTCGAGCTCGTGCTGCGCGATGCGGAGGTTCGCGCGCGGGCGCGCGGGCGCGCGGCGGTGTCCCGGCTGTGGGACGCCTGCCTGATGCCGGACTACCGCAACATCTCTCCCGCGAGCCATGCCGACCTCGTCTCGACGCTGTTCGGCTATCTGACGGGCCGCTCCGGGCGCATTCCCTCCGACTGGATCGCCGCCCAGGTGGCCTTCGCCGACCGCACCGATGGCGACATCGACACATTGTCGACGCGCATCGCCCATATCCGCACCTGGACCTTCGCAGCCAACCGCCCGGACTGGGTCGACGACCCCGTCCACTGGCAGGCCGAGACCCGCCGGGTCGAGGACATTTTGTCCGACGCCCTCCATGAACGCTTGACGCAGCGCTTCGTCGACCGCAGGACGAGCGTGCTGATGCGGCGCCTAAGGGAAAACACCATGCTCGAGGCCGAGATCACCAAGACCGGAGACGTCACCGTCGAGGGCCAGCACGTCGGCCGGCTTGAGGGCTTCCGGTTCGTGCCCGACCCGCAGGCGGGCGACGGCGAGGCCGGCAAGGCCCTGCGCGCGGCCGCCGCCAAGGCGCTGTCCGGGGAGATCGACTCGCGCGCCGAGAAGCTCTCCTCATCCGGCGACGAGGCCTTCATCCTGTCCAACGACGGCACCATTCGCTGGCACGGCGAGGCGGTGGCCAAGCTCGTCGGCGGTGACAAGGTGCTGTCGCCGCGCGTCCGCATCCTCTCCGACGAGCATCTGACCGGCGGCCCGCGCGACCAGGTGCAGGCGCGTCTCGACCTGTGGGTCCATGCGCAGATCGAGAAGCTGCTCGGCCCGGTCCTCGCGCTGGAAACCTCGGCGGAGCTCACCGGGCTTGCCCGCGGCGTCGCCTTCCAGCTCGCCGAAGCGCTCGGCGTGATCGAGCGGCCGAAGGTCGCCGACGACGTCAAGCAGCTCGACCAGGAGGCGCGCGCCGCCCTGCGCAAGCTCGGCGTGCGCTTCGGCGCCTATCACATCTACCTGCCGGCGACACTGAAGCCGGCGCCGCGCGCCATGGCGCTGCAGCTCTACATGCTCAGGCACGACATGCTGGAGAAGAAGGGCCTCGCCGAACTGCCGGCCCTGGCCGCCTCGGGCCGCACCTCGATTGCCGTCGATCCGGAGATCGAGAAGGATCTCTATCGCCTCGTCGGCTTCCGGGCGCTCGGCACCCGCGCCGTGCGCGTCGATATCCTGGAGCGCCTCGCCGACATCATCCGCCCGGCCCTCGCCTGGCGTCCCGGCACGCCGACGCCGGAACCGGCAGGGCACTTCCCCGGTGGCGGCTTCACCGCGACCGTTGGCATGACCTCGCTGGTCGGCTGTTCGGGCGAGGATTTCGCCTCCATCCTGAAGGGCCTCGGCTACCGGGTGGAGAAGCGTCCCGCGCCGCCGCCGAAGCCCGTCGTCGAGAGCGCGCTTGCGCCGGTGGAGACCGCTCCGGAAGCGGCCGCATCACCTGACGCGGAGACGGCGCCCGAGGCCGAGCCCACGGATGCGAATGTCGAAGCCAATGTCGCGACGGTGGTCGACGAACCCGCCGCGGTGCCTGCCGCAGAGTTCGCTCCCGTCGATGTGGTCGCTCCCGGCTTCGAGGCGCCCGCGCTGTCCGAGCCGCTCGCCGCCGACGGTCAGGTCGAGGCTGACGCGCCGGTCGCTGTCGAGGACGCTGCCGCCGACGCCGGAACGGCATCCCCTGCCGAGCCTTTGGCTGCGGACGGCGATGTGGAGGCAGATGTGTCCGTTGCCGTGGCCGAGGCCCCGGCGGTCGATGCGAATGTGGAAACCAATGCCGAGCCCGCAGAGGCCGCGGCGGCTCCCGAAGCGGCCGTTGCCGCCGAACCGGTTCTCGTCGATGTCTGGCGGCCCGGCGGTCGTGTGGACGGCGAGCGTCCCGCCCGCCGCGACTTCCGCCGCGGCGGCGAGCGCGGCGAACGGGGCGAGGGCGAACAGCGTCCCCATCAGGGCCGGCCGCGCCATGGCCAGAACCAGCGGGGCGGCCAGCGTCCGCCGCAGGGTGCTCCTCCGCGCGAGGGCGCGCCCGCGGGCGAGCGTCCCGCACCGCGCGAGGGGGCGCCGGAGGGAGAACGCCGCGAGGGCGGCCGTCCGCCGCGCCGCGACTTCTCCAAGTTCAAGGATGTCCGCGCCAAGGACTTCCGCGGCAAGGGCGGCGACGAGCGCCGCGATCGTCCGCAGCGCGACGAGCGTCCCGACCAGCGCGGGCCGCGTCCGCAGGATCGCGCCCCCCGCAAGGAGAAGGAACCCGATCCGAACTCGCCCTTCGCCAAGCTCGCCGCGCTGAAGGAAGCGCTGACGAAGAAGCCCTGACGCCTTCCGGACGAGGACGCTTGAGCGACACAGGCAAGCTGAGGATCGACAAATGGCTGTGGTTCGCCCGCGTCGTGAAGACGCGAAGTGCGGCGACAGCGCTTTGCGAGGACGGCTCGGTCCGCCTCAACGGCATCAGAGTGGATCAGGCCCACAAGGCCGTCAGGGTCGATGACGTGGTCACGGTGGCGCTGGCGGACCGCATCAAGGTGCTGAAGGTTATTTCGATGGCAGAGCGGCGCGGCCCCTTCTCCGAGGCCCAGCATCTCTACCAGGATCTTTCCCCCGAACCCCCGCGGTTCGACCCACCCTCCCCGGTGGCCGAGCGCGAGGCGGGCAGCGGCCGGCCTACCAAGTCCGAGCGTCGCGATCTCGACCGTCTCAGACGTTCGGAAGACTGAGGCCTCCGCGAATCCTCTTGCCATCTGAGGGCTGTTCGGAATAACGAACGGTCCGACTGTCTTGTGAAACGCGATCACGCCCGTCCATGGCTCGCCCCCGGCGCATTTCCGACGATATCGCCCGCCTGCAGGCCGATCAGCCCGCCGGCGAGGTGGCCCTTTTCGGCCGCGACGAGCCGCTGGTGCTGGATGCCGGCATCGCGCTCGCCCCCTTCCAGATCGCCTACCGCACCTACGGCAGGCTGAACGCCGCCCGGTCCAACGCCATCCTGGTGTGCCACGCGCTCACCGGCGACCAGCATGTCGCCAGCGATAATCCGGTGACCGGCAAGCCCGGCTGGTGGGAGATCATGATCGGCCCGGGCAAGCCGATCGACACGGATCGCTATTTCGTCATCTCGTCCAATGTCCTCGGCGGCTGCATGGGCACGACGGGGCCGGCCTCGACCGATCCGGCGACGGGAGAGCCCTATGGGCTGTCGCTGCCGCTGATCACCATCCCCGACATGGTCAGGGCGCAGGCCATGCTGGTGAAGCGCCTCGGCATCGACACCCTGTTCTCTGTGGTCGGCGGCTCGATGGGCGGCATGCAGGTGCTGCAATGGGCGACGCAGTATCGCGACCTCGTCTTCTCGGCCATGCCCATCGCCACCGCCGCGCGCCATTCGGCGCAGAACATCGCCTTTCACGAGGTCGGCCGCCAGGCGATCATGGCCGATCCCGAATGGCGCGGCGGACGCTATCTGGCGGAGGGCGCCAGGCCGTCGGACGGCCTCGCCGTTGCGCGCATGGCCGCGCACATCACCTACCTCTCGGATGCGGCGCTGCACCGCAAGTTCGGCCGCCGATTCCAGGACCGCGACGCGCCGACCTTCTCCTTCGATGCCGATTTCCAGGTGGAAAGCTATCTGCGCTACCAGGGCGAGGCCTTCGTCGAGCGCTTCGACGCCAATTCCTATCTCTACGTGACGCGGGCGATGGACTATTTCGACATCGCGGCCGACCACGGCGGCACGCTGGCCCGAGCCTTCGCCGGCACCAAGACGCGGTTCTGCGTCGTCTCCTTCACCTCCGACTGGCTGTTCCCGACGGCGGATTCACGCCAGGTCGTCCACGCCCTGAACGCCGCCGGCGCCTCGGTGTCGTTCGCCGAGATCACCTCCGACAAGGGCCACGACGCCTTCCTGCTCGACGAGCCGGAGCTCTTTGCCATCACCCGCGGCTTCCTCGAATCGGCGGCGCGCGCCCGGGGCATCGCATGAGGGGTCCGGGGATGAGGACATCGGCATGAACGCCGACCTGACCATGGCGGCCGTGCCCGGGCCGATCCGTGCCGACTATCTCGTCGTCTCGCGGCTCATCGCGCCGGGCTCGAAGGTGCTCGACGTCGGCTGCGGCGACGGCGGCCTCCTGAAGCTCTTGCGCGACGAGAAGGGCGTGGACGGACGCGGCATCGAGCTGTCGCGCGAGGGCGTCAACCGCTGCGTCGCCGAGGGCCTCGCGGTCATCCAGGGCGATGCCGACACCGATCTCGCCTTCTATCCGGACGATGCCTTCGACGTGGTCATCCTGTCGCAGACGATCCAGGCGACGCGGGCGCCGCGCGTGGTGCTGGAGCACATGCTGCGCATCGGCAAGCAGGTCGTGGTGTCCTTCCCGAACTTCGGCCACTGGCGCTTGCGCCTGCAACTCGTCACCCGCGGACGCATGCCGACCTCGGAAAATCTGCCCTACCACTGGTACGACACCCCCAACATCCACTTCTGCACCATTCGCGATTTCGTCGATCTGGTGCGCGAGGTCGAGGCGGTCATCGACCATTCGACCGCGCTCGACTGGCACGGCCGCGAAGTCCGGGTGAACGCGCCCTGGTGGTTCTGGAACCTCTTCGGCGAGCAGGCCGTGTTCAAGCTGCGCGGCAAGCGCTGACCGTCCACCGTTGGCCCGGTGTCGCAGGCGCGGGACAGCGTCTGGTCTGACACCGCCGCCGCAGAGTCTCAGGAGTTTCCAATGCCGCTGGTCGCCAAGGCCCTCGTCGCCCTCGTGGCGCTGCTTCACGTCGGCTTTCTCGTCATCGAGATGTTCTTCTGGAACACGCCCTTCGGGCAGCGGTCCTTCAATCTGACGCCGGATTTTGCGGCCCAGTCGGCGGTGCTCGCCGCCAATCAGGGGCTCTATAACGGCTTCCTCGCCGCGGGCCTGATCTGGAGCCTTGTTGCGCCGAAATCTCTGGCGTTCCCGCTCAAGGTCTTCTTCCTCGGCTGCGTCATCGTCGCGGGCCTGTTTGGCGCGGCGACCGCCAAGGCCTCGATCCTGTTCGTGCAGGCGCTGCCGGCGGCGCTGGCGCTGGCCGCGGTGTTTGTGACGCGCGACTGACCGCTCAGCGGGGGAGGCCGGCCACGAGGTCGACCAGCCGGTCGACCTCCGCCTCCGTGTTGTAGTAGTGCGGCGAGGCGCGCACGAGCGGCGGCAGGCGCCGCGCCTCCGCATCGAGCCGCGTGCTCGAGGGGTGAGAGGCGCCGATGGTGATGCCGGCCCGGTCGGCGGCGGCCACGACCGACGGCGCCTCGACGCCGTGAAGGGTGAAGCTGACAATGGCCGAGGGGTTGCGGCCGAGATCGCGGATCGTCACGCCGGGCAGCGCGCGAAGCCCCTCGCGCAGGCGGCCCGACAGGAGCCGGCAGCGTGCCGCGATGGCCTCCATGCCGATGGCGAGCGCATAGTCCACGGCGACGCCGAGCCCGGCCCGGTTGGCATAGGCGTTCTCCCATGTCTCGAAGCGGCGGGCGTCGGTCCTGAGCTCGTAGCGGTCGCGCGCCACCCAGACGGCCGAGAAATGGTCGATCATCGGCGGCTCGATGGTGCGGAGCAGGTCGCGGCGGACATAGAGGAAGCCGGTGCCGCGCGGGCCGCGCAGGAACTTGCGCCCGGTCGCCGAGGGCATGTCGCAGCCGAGCGCCGCGACGTCGACCGGCATCTGGCCCACCGCCTGGCAGGCATCGAGCAGATAGGGGATGCCGTGGGCGCGGGCGATGCGGCCGACCTCCGCCGCCGGATTGGCGAGGCCGCCATTGGTCGGCACCCAGGTGATGGCGATGAGCTTCACCCGCGCGTCGATCATCCGCGCGAGGGCGGCAAGGTCGATCTCGCCGGTTTCATCGCTCGGGATGACGTCGATGACGAGCCCGGTGCGCTTCGCCATCTGGAGATAGGCGACGAAGTTGGCCCCATACTCCGCCTCGCAGGTCAGGATGCGGTCGCCGGGCGCGAAGGCCAGCCCGTAGAAGGCCATCTGCCAGGCGACGGTGGCGTTCTCCATCAGGGCGATCTCGTCGGGCGCGGCGTTGATCAGGCGCGCGACCGCGCCATAGACGCCGTCGAGTCTCGCTGCCTCGCGATCGGCGGCCGCATAGCCGCCGATCTCCGCCTCGAGATCGAGATGGGCCTTCATCGCATCGACAACCTGTCGCGGCATGAGGCCGGCGCCGGCGTTGTGCAGGTAGGCGCGGCGCTCCACGGCGGGCACGTCGGCGCGGATACGGGCGAGGTCGATGGCCATGGGGGTGCGAAGCTCAGTAAGTTCCGGGATATTGGCCGCCGTCGACCAGCAGGCTCTGTCCGGTGATGAAGCCGGCATGGGCGGAACAGAGGAAGGCAATGGTGGCGCCGATCTCGGAGGCCTCGCCATAGCGGCCGGCGGGATTCTGCGCGGCGCGCTCGGCCCAGATCTCGGCAAAGGGCCGGCCGGTCATCGTGCTGAGCTTCTCGACATGGTGCTTCTGCGCGTCGGTGGCGACGATGCCCGGCAGGACGTTGTTGATGGTGACGCCGCGCCCGACCGTCTGGCGCGACAGGCCCGCGACGAAGCCGACAAGGCCCGACCGCGCGCCGTTCGACAGCCCCATCTCGGCCTGCGGGCTCTTCACCGAGCGCGAGACGATGTTGACGATGCGGCCGAAGCCGCGGTCCATCATGCCGTCGACCGTCGCCTTCATCAGGGCGATGGGGGCGAGCATCATGGCGTCGAGGGCGGCGATCCAGTCGTCGCGGGTCCAGGCGCGGAAGTCGCCGGGCGGCATGCCGTCGGCATTGGTGACAAGGATGTCGGGTGCCGGGCAGGCGGCGACGAGCCGCTCGCGATCCGCTACGATGGTCACGTCGCCGGCGACCGTCGTCACGGGCACGCCGAACCGGGCGCGGATGTCGGCGGCGGAGGCCTCCAGACGCTCCGGATTGCGCGCGAACATGGTCAGCGCCACACCCTCCGCCGCCAGCATCCCGGCGGCCGCAAAGCCCATGCCGCGGCTCGCGCCGCAGACGATGGCCGACTTGTTCCTCAGACCCAGATCCATGGGGTCCTGAATAGGATGGCGCGCGGGCTTTGTCTCGCCCGTTCGCCGCAGGGATTTCATGCCGGGACGAGCGGGCCCTCGCGCGCGATGAGCTTGCGGATTTCCGACCGGCAGGAGCCGCAGTTCGTCCCGGCCTTCGTCGCGCGGCCGACGGCGTCGACGTCGGTGGCGCCGTCCGATATGGCGCAGCGCACCGCGGTCAGGCCGATGGCGAAGCAGGCGCAGACGGTCGGCCCCGGGTCTGCGAGGCCGTCGGCCGAGCGGCCGGACAGAAGCGCCCTGCGATCCGCAGGCTCGAGATGCGCCCGGGCGAAGAGACCCTGCACGATGGTCCAGGCGTCGCGCGCGCCCGGCCCCGCGAAGATGACCGCGTCCAGCCGTCCGTCACGAAACACGGCGGCGCGATAGAGGCCGCGGGCGGGATCGCTGACCTCGGATATCGCCCCGCCGTCGCCAGCGAGGCGGCCGACGATCGCGGCGCCGTCGACGAACGCTGGAGAGGCGAACAGGAGCCCGATGCCGCCCTCGGTCGTCACGCGCGTCCACAGGAGGCCTTCGGGGACCGGGACCTCGACGCGACAGAGCAGGAACCCGTCGCTGGCCATGGCGACCCGGGTCAGCGCCACCGGCGTCGCCTTCATCTCGGGCTGGCCGGAGTAGGGATCGGTGAAGGCATTCACCACAGCGCCGATGCGGGCGTCGGCCGCCGTCTCAGCCGTCCAGTGGATGGGCGCGAAGACCTCGCCGCGCGCCTGGCCCTCGTCGAGCGCGAGCCTGAGGCTGACGCCGCCATGGGCGCTGTCGAGCCGGGCGATGTCGCCCTCGGCGAGGCCAGCCGCGGCAGCATCCGCCGGGTGGACGGCGACGAAGGGCTCGGGGCTATGGCGGCCCAGGGTCGGCGCCTTCCCCGTTCGGGTCATGGTGTGCCACTGGTCGCGGATACGGCCGGTGTTGAGCAGCAATGGGCGCTCGGCATCCGTCGAGGCCTTGAGAGCCGGCGGCTCGATGGCGATCAGGCGGGCGCGCCCATCGGCGCTGTAGAAGCCGCCCTTGGCGAAGAAACGCTTGTCGCCGCGGTCGGCGGGCGTTCGCACCGGCCAATGCACGGGGGCGAGCCCGTCATAGTCGGCATCGGTGATGCGGGCGAGGCCGGAGATGTCGAAGTCGCGCGTGCCGCGATTCTCGAAGCCGGACAGCGCCGCATGTTCGCGGAAGATCGAGGCGGCATCTGACCATGTGAAGGCTTCGGCATAGCCGAGGCGCTTCGCCACCTCCGCGACGATCCACCAGTCGGGCTGCGCCTCGCCAGGCCGGGCGAGGAACGGTCGCTGGCGGGTGATGCGACGCTCCGAATTGGTGACGGTGCCGTCCTTCTCGCCCCAGGCGGCGGCGGGCAGGAGAATGTGGGCGCCGGCGTTGACCGTGTCGTTGGACAGCACGTTCTCCGAGACGACGAGCAGATCGAGGCCGGCCATGGCGCGGCGGACGTGGTCGGCGCGCGGCAGGCTGGCGGCCGGATTGGTGCCCATCACCCACATCGCGTTGATCGCGCCCTTTGCCACGGCGTCGAACATCTGCACGGCCTTCAGGCCCTCGCGTCCGGCCATGCGCGGTGCGCCCCAGAAGCGGCGGATGCGGTCGATGTCGCTGGCGGTGAAGCCCATATGGGCGGCCAGCATGTTGGCGAGGCCGCCGACCTCGCGCCCGCCCATGGCATTGGGCTGGCCGGTGAGGGAGAAGGGGCCCATGCCGGGCCGGCCGATGCGACCGGTGGCGAGGTGGCAATTGAGGATGGCCGAAACCTTGTCGGTGCCCTGCGCCGACTGGTTGACGCCCTGGCTGTAGAGGGTCACCGCCTTTTCGGTCCTTGCGAACCAGTCGAAGAGCCTTGCCACGTCGTCGGCCGCAAGCCCGGTGGCCGCTGCGGTGGCGGCGATGGACGGGGCGATCTCGCGGGCGCGGATCAGGGCCTCGGCGAGGCCGGTCGTATGGGCGTCGAGATAGGCGCGGTCGAGATGGCCGCCATCGGTGAGGTGGACAAGCAGGCCGGAGAACAGCGCGCCGTCCATGCCGGGCCGGATCTGCAGCACGAGGTCGGCCTCGGCGGCGGTGGCCGTGCGGCGGGGGTCGATGACGACGATGCGCGCACCCCGCGCCGTCTGGCTGGCGACCATGCGTTGCCACAGGATCGGATGGCACCAGGACGCGTTCGACCCGACCAGCACCAGAAGATCGGCCTCGTCGAGGTCCTCGTAGGTGCCGGGCACCGTGTCGGAGCCGAAGGCACGGCGGTGGCCGGCAACCGAAGAGGCCATGCAGAGCCGCGAATTGGTATCGACATTGGCCGTCCCCACGAAGCCCTTCATCAGCTTGTTGGCGACGTAGTAGTCCTCGGTGAGGAGCTGGCCGGACAGGTAGAAGGCCGTCGCATCAGGCCCGCGCGTGCGGATGGTGCGGGCGAAGCCCTCGGCGACCGCGTCGAGCGCCGTCTCCCACGACGCCCGCTCCATGCCGCCGGAGCGGGTGCGCATCATCGGATGTAGCAGTCGGCCCTCAAGCCCTACCGTCTCGCCGAGCGCCGAGCCCTTGACGCAGAGCCGGCCACGGTTGGCGGGATGGGCGGGATCGCCGGCAACCGTCACCTGCCCGCCGGCGTCGACGCTGGCGATGACGCCGCAGCCGACACCGCAATAGGGACAGGTGGTGGCGACGGGGTTGGGCAGCGGGCCGTGGATGGCCATGTCAGGCCGCCTCGGCCAGCGACCGGCCGAAGACAACCTGATCGCGCAGGGGTCCGAGCGGTTGGCCGGAACGGATGAGATCGAGATACCAGAGGGCGTCCGAGGTCTCGCCGAAGAGGACCGCGCCGGCGAGAGCCCCGTCGCGCAGCACCAGCTTGCGGTAGGCGCCAAGGCCCGGATCGCGCCAGACGATGGTCTCGGTCCCCGGCTCGCCGAGGAAATCGCCGGCGGAGAAGACCGGCACGCCGGACACCTTGAGATTGGTCGAGAGCACCGTTCCCGCATAGGCCGCCGGCCGCCCGGCGAGTTGGCGGGCGAGCACCGCCGCCTGCTGGTAGGCCGGCTCGACGAGGCCGTAGCAGACGCCGCGATGCTCGGCGCATTCGCCGATGGCGTGGATGGCGGGATCGGAGGTTGCGAGCTGGTCGTCGACGACGATGCCGCGGCCAACCTGAAGGCCCGCCTCGCGGGCGAGCGTCGCATTGGGGCGGATGCCGACGGCGGACACGACGATGTCGCAGGGCAGTTCCCGGCCGTCGACGAGGCGCACCGCCTCGACGCAGCCCTCGCCCTCGATGGCCGCGGTGTCGGCGCCGAGCAGGACGGTGATGCCGCGCGCCTCGAGCGCCGCCCTGAGCAGGCTTGCCGCCTCGGCGTCGAGCTGGCGCTCCATCAGGCGGTCCATCAGATGCAGGAGGGTGACCCGCGTGCCGGTGGCTGCGAGGCCATAGGCCGCCTCGATGCCGAGAAGGCCTCCGCCAATCACCACGGCGCGCGTCGCAGGCCCCGCCGCCGCCAGCATGGCGCCGACATCGTCATGGTCGCGGAAGGTGACGACGCCGGGCAGGTCCATGCCGGGCTTCGGCAGGCGGATGGGGTCTGAGCCGGTGGCGAGGACCAGCCTCGCGTAGGGCAGCAGGGTGCCGTCCTCCAGCACGAGCTGCTTGCGGTCGCGGTCGATGCCTGTGGCCCTGCGGCCGTAGACCAGCGTCACGCCCTGGCGCTCCCACCATGTCTGGGGTTTCAGCTCGGTCTCCTCGCGCGCCATCTCGCCGGCGAGGACCGAGGAGAGCAGGACGCGGTTGTAGGCGAGACGCGGTTCGGCCCCGACGACGAGGATGGAATAGCGTCCGAGCGCCTGCCGGCCGAGCTCCTCGACGAGGCGTGCGGTGGCCATGCCATTGCCGATCACGACGAGCGGTTCGGACATGATGGCGCCCCGTCAGGCGGCTTCGACGAAGGCGTGGCGCTCGTAGAGGAACTTCAGCACCGCCTCGCGCGCCTTGATGTAGGTGGTGTTGGTGACGAGTTCGAGCCGCTTGCGCGGCCGCGGCAGGGTGACGTCCAGAATCTCGCCGATGGTGGCGGAGGGCCCGTTGGTCATCATGATGATGCGATCGGACAGCAGCACAGCCTCGTCGACGTCATGGGTGATCATGATCATCGTGTTCTTCAGCGTGGCGTGGATCTGCATGACCGAGTCCTGCAGATGGGCGCGGGTGAGCGCGTCGAGGGCGCCGAAGGGCTCGTCGAGCAGCAGGATCTTCGGCTCCATGGCGAGAGCCCGGGCGATGCCGACGCGCTGCTTCATGCCGCCGGAGATCTCGGCGGGGCGGCGGTCCTTGGCATGGACCATATGGACGAGGTCGAGCTTGTGCATGGTCCATTCATGGCGCTCGGCCCGCGATTTTGCGCCACCGAACACCTTGTCCACGGCCATGCGGACGTTGTCGTAGACGGTGAGCCAGGGCAGCAGCGAGTGGTTCTGGAAGACCACGGCCCGGTCGGGGCCGGGCGCATTGACCTCCTTGTTCTCCAGCAGCACGCCGCCCGACGTCACCGGGGTGAGCCCGGCGATGATGTTGAGCAGGGTCGACTTGCCGCAGCCGGAATGGCCGATGATGGAGACGAACTCGCCCTTCTCGATGCCGACATTGATGCCGGCGAGGACGTTGTTGGAGGTGCCGCCGCGGGTGAAGGTCTTCTCGACGTCTTCGATCAGGAGATAGGGGACCTGTTTCATCGCGTCTGTCCTCAGTTCGCGGCCGTGCCGCGGGTGACGATGGTCGCGAGCGCCGCGATCAGCCGGTCGAGAACGAAACCGACGAGGCCGATGTAGACGAGGGCGATGATGATGTCGGAGAGCTTGGAGGAGTTCCACGCGTCCCAGATGAAGAAGCCGATGCCGACGCCGCCGGTGAGCATCTCGGCGGCCACGATGGCGAGCCAGGCGAGGCCGACGCCGATTCTCAGGCCCGTGAAGATGTAGGGCGCGGCGGAGGGCAGCATGATCTTCCAGAAGAACTCGAGCTGGTTCAGCCGCAGCACGGCGGCGACGTTGCGGTAGTCCTGCGGGATGTTGCGGATGCCGACCGAGGTGTTGATGAGGATCGGCCAGATCGCCGTGATGAAGATGACGAAGATGGCGCTCGGATTGGCGTCGCGGAAGGCGGCGAGCGAGATGGGCAGCCAGGCGAGCGGCGGCACGGTGCGCAGCACCTGAAAGATCGGATCGAGGCCGCGCATGGCCCAGGTCGACTGTCCGACGAGGGCGCCGACCGCGATGCCGACGATCGCGGCGAGGCCGAAACCGATGGCGACGCGCTGCAGCGAGGTGAGCACCCGCCAGCCGAGGCCGATGTCCTGGCTGCCGTTGACGAAGAAGGGATCGAGGATCAGGTCGCTGGCATCGCGCCAGACCTGGCTCGGCGAGGGCAGCGTCGCCCCGGCGCCGGAACAGAGGATCTCCCAAACCAGCATGATGAGGCCAAGCGTCAGGAGCGGCGGCACGACCGCCGTGGCGATGGCGGCGAGCTTGGGCGCCAGCCATTCCATGGGCGTCGTTCGGGCCTTCGGCGTCAGCGGAATCACCTCGGCCGTCGTGGCGACGGGCGCCGCGATCCCGGCTGCGGGGATCGCTTCGACGGCTCTCAATGCGGGTCGGGACATGAGCGCTCTCTCGTGGGAGGGACGGTGCCGCCCGGCGGGCCGGGCGGCTGTTCGGTCAGAATTGTGACAATCAGACCTGGGTGCGCTTGATCTTGAGGGCGCGCAGATAGGCCTGCGGGTCGGCGGGGTCGAACTTCACGCCATCGAAGAAGGTCTCGACGCCGCGTGAGTCGGAGGTCGGAACACCCGTGACGCCCAGGGTTTTCGCCGCGGCGAGCCAGAGATCGGACCGGTTGGTCTTGTCGACCAGCGCCTTGATGTCGGTGGTCGGCTCGAACTTGCCCCAGCGGATGTTCTCGGTGACGAACCAGGCATCGAGGCTCTTCCAGGGATAGGAGACCGCGCCGCCCTCGCCCCAGAACTTCATGCGAAGCGGCGAGTCCGAGACCTTGCGGCCGAGCCCGTAGTTGATGTTGCCCTTGAGGCGGCCGTTGATGTCGTTGACCGGTACGTTGAACCACTGGCGGCGGCCGACGATCTGCGCCAGCTCGTCCTTGTTCTCCAGCTTCTCGCACCACTGCTGGGCTTCCATCACGGCCATCAGGATGGCCTGGGTCGCCTTGGGGTTGGCGTCGACCCAGTCGGCGCGCATGCCGAGGATCTTTTCCGGATGCTTGAACCAGATCTCGCCGGTGGTGACCGCAGTGTAGCCGATGTTCTGGTTGACGAGCTGCTCGTTCCACGGCTCGCCGACGCAGAAGCAGTCCATGGTGCCGACCTTCATGTTTGCCACCATCTGAGGCGGCGGCACCACGATCACCTTGATGTCGCTGTCGGGGTCGATTCCGCCGGCGGCGAGCCAGTAGCGGATCCACAGGTCGTGGGTGCCTCCGGGGAAGGTCATGGCGGCGGTGAGGTCCTTGCCCTGCGCCTTCTTGCGCTCGAAGGCGGCCTTCAGCGGCGCGGCGTCCTTGCTGATGGCGAGGTCGCGATACTCGTTCGAGATCGAGATCGACTGGCCGTCCTCGTTGAGGTTGAGGAGCGTGTACATCGGCAGCGGCTGGCCGTTCTGCATCACCTTGCCGGTGGTGTAGAGGTGGGTCTTCGGCCGGAGGATGTGGCCGCCGTCGATGCCGTTGGCCTTGGTGCCGAGCGCCATGTTGTCGCGCGTCGCGCCCCAGGAGGCCTGCTTGGCGATGTCCATGTCGGGCACGCCGTGCTTGGCGTAGAAGCCCTTCTCCTTGGCGATGATGAGCGGCGCGGCGTCGGTGAGGGCGATGTAGCCGAGCTTGGTGCCCTTCACCTCGGGGCCCGCTCCTTGCGCGAAGGCGCCGCCGGGAAACGCGGCCCTGGCCGCCGAGAACAGCGCCGCCGTGGCGGCGGTCGACTTGAGGAAGCTGCGACGGTCGAGCCGGCGCGCGGAGATGAGGGACGTGTCCTGCAAGGTCTTTGTCATTCGTCAGGTCCCGGTTGCGGCGCATTGGCGCGGGTTGATCTCGGTCCTCGGTTCCGGACGCGGCGTGCCGCATCCGGCTGGCTTCCCCATGCTGCCCGGTTGGCTCCGGGCACAAAAAAACCGCCGACAAAGGTCCTGAAGCTGCCGGCCCTGGCTTGCGGGCGGCTCGTCGGACATTTGTCAGCGGCGTTGCTGATCGGCCCATCATTGGACCGGGGTCCGGCCATCACAGCCAAACCTTCGCCTTTACCCATTCAAGGGCCGTGCCAACTGGTCGAGGGTGATCGAAAGTGTTGTTTTTCAACGTTCCAGACTGTCGGCGAAGAGCACTGCGACGCCGTCCGCGGCTGAATCGACGCCAGATCGTCCGGCGCCTGCCACTTCATTGTGCAGCGCAAACGTGGCTCAGGCAGCCGACTTCGGCAGACCCCGGGCATCGAAGCGCGCCAGATAGCCGCCGAGATCGGCAGGATCGAAGGCGGGCTCCAGGATGCTTCCAACCGGATCGGGAGCCGGATCCGCGACGGCGCCGGGGACGGCGGCGTCGAACAGGTCGGTGCGGATCAGCGCCCCGATCTTGGCGCGCGCGGCCGGGTCGAAGCGCGTCTGGCCCCAGCGCACGATCTGGGCGTAGAGCCAGGCGTAGCGTCCGGCATCGGGCCGCGTCGCGCCAGGAACGTCGTAGCGGATGAAATCCGGGACGGCATGCGACGGTCCGCCGGGCGTGAAGATCAGCCGGCCCTCGATGGTGCGCAGCACGAGCGGGGCCGCGACGCTCAGATAGTGCGGCGCCGACAGGATGGCCGCCAGTTCGAGCGCATTGGCGGGGTCGGCGCACCAGGCGGCGCCCTTGACGGTGGCGGCGATGACGGCGCGCAGCGTCTCCGGGTCGGAGGTGGCGAGCGCGTCGCCGATAGCGAGTGTCTTCTCCGGGATGCGCGAGAACAGGGCCGAACTCGGCGCGAGGATGTGTCCGGCGCCGCGGTCCACGGCCACCGAGTTCCACGGCGATCCCACGCAGAACCCGTCGATCAGGCCCTTTTCCAGCGAGCCCGCCATCAGCGGCGGCGGGATGACGACGAGCTGGACGTCGCGGTCGGGATCGATGCCGCCGGCAGCCAGATAGGCGCGCAGGATGTAGTTGTGGGTCGAGAACGGAAAGGTGCTGGCGAAGACCGGCGGGTTCAGCCCGGCGCTCTCGCGCCGCTTGATCGCCGCGGCGATCAGCGGCAGCGCCGCCACCGGGTCCTCCGGCAGGCCGCCGAGCTCGCGGACGAAGGCCGTCGACAGGGTGATGGCATTGCCGTTCAGCGCCAGCGTCACCGGGGCGATCATCGGCACCTTCACATGGCCGATGCCGAGTGCGCTCGCCAGCGCCAGCGGGGTGAGCATGTGGGCGGCATCGAACAGGCCGATGGAGAGCTTGTCGCGGATATTCGCCCAGGAGACTTCGCGCACGAGATCGAAAGCGAGGCCTTCCGCCTCGGCGAAGCCGCGCTCGTGGGCGGCGATCAGCGGGGCTGCGTCGGTGAGCGGGATGAAGCCGATGGTGATTCGTTTCATCCCAGCATCTCCAGTCCGGTGACCACCGCCTGCGCGATCTCCCCCAGCTTTTTCTTCTCGTTCATGGCGCGGCGGCGGAGCTGGGCATAGGCCTCGTCCTCGGAAATGCCCTTGTGCTTCATCAGCAGGCCCTTGGCGCGCTCGACGACCTTGCGCTCCTCCAGCGCCGACTTGGCCTGGTCGAGCTCGCTCTGCAGCCGCGCATAGGCCTGGAAGCGGGCGACGCACATGTCGAGGATGGACTTCACCCGCTCTTTCTTCAGCCCGTCCACCACATAGGCCGAGACGCCGGCCTCGATCGCCTTGTTGATCATGCCGGTGTCGGACTGGTCGACGAACATGGCGACCGGGCGCTTCACCAGCCGGGAGACCTGGAAGAGCTGTTCGAGGACATCGCGCGAAGGGTTCTCGAGATCGATGACGACGACGTCGGGATCGGTCGCATAGAGGCGCGCGAGCAGGTTCGTCATCTCGTCGATGTGGACGATGCGGACATAGCCCGCATCGCGCAGCCCCTCCTCGATGATGGCCGCGCGCGAGCGGCTCTCGTCGACGATGGCGATGGTGAGACTGAGGTCGCTCAGGGGAGGCTCCGTCATGACGTCGCCGTGATGTTGCACCGCACAAGGACGCGCCGCAAGGGCCGGCCGGGATCGGCCCGCGGCGCCATGGTTCAGTACACCGCGCGGCCGCCGGAGATGTCGAAGACGGCGCCGGTGGAGAAGGCGCAGTCCTCCGACGACAGCCAGGCGATCATGGCGGCGGCCTCCTCGACCTGCAGAAAGCGGTTCATCGGGATCTTCGACAGCATGAAGTCGATGTGCTCCTGCTTCATCTGGTCGAAGATTTCGGTCTTCGCCGCCGCGGGCGTGATGCAGTTGACGAGGATGCCGGAGGTGGCGAGTTCCTTGGCGAGCGACTTGGTCAGACCGATGAGGCCGGCCTTCGAGGCCGAATAGTGCGAGGCGTTGGGGTTGCCCTCCTTGCCGGCGATGGAGGCGATGTTGACGATGCGGCCGTAGCCGCTCTTCAGCATGACCGGCACGACGGACCGGCAGGTCAGGAACGGACCGACGAGGTTGACGTCGACCACGCGCCTCCAGACCTCGGGCGACAGTTCCCAGGTCTTGCCGTTGCCGCCGGTGATGCCGGCATTGTTGACGAGGATGGCGATGCCGCCATGGGCCGCAACCGTCGCGTCGGTGGCGGCCTGGACCGATGCCTCGTCGGTGAGTTCCACCGCGTGGGTGGTGACCTTGCCCTGCCCTGCCAGCCTTGCCGCCGCCTCCTGCAGCTTTGCGACATCGACGTCCCAGATCGCGACGGAGGCTCCCGAGGCGAGCATGCGCTCGGCGGCGGCATAGCCGATGCCGCGGGCGCCGCCGGTGATGACAGCGGTGCGGCCGGCGAGGTCGATGCGGTTCATGGGTGTTTCCTCAGGTCTTCTTGTGTTGGGCAGGCGATGTCAGCGCGTGGCGACGATGAACAGGCGGGGAAAGGCGAGCAGCACCCTGCCCTCCGGATCGACCGGATAATGAGGGGCGAGCGCCGCACGATAGGCGGCGAGGAAGCCCTCCCGCTCGGCCGGATCAAGGGGGCCGAGATAACTGCGCAGGCGCGAGCCCTTGAACCACTCGACGATACCGTCGATGCCGTCGAGCGGGTGGTGATAGACCGTGCGCCAGACATCGACCCGGGCGGCCGAGGGCTTCAACAGCCGGTAGTAGGCCGTGGCCGTGCCGATCGGCGTATGGGCATCCTCGGCATTGCCGAGCTTTACCGCCCATGGCCCCTGCCGCGCAGCCTCGCGCATGGCGACATGGCTCGGCTCATCGAGATTGTCCGGCATCTGGATGGCGAGGCTGCCACCCTCCGGGAGAAGCCCCAGAAGGCGCGGCAGGATCGTCTCGTGACCCGGCACCCACTGGAGGACGGCATTGGAATAGATGATGTCGACAGGGGCGGCGGGATCGGGCCGCCATGTCGTGAGGTCGGCCACCTCGAAGGTGATGCCGCGCAGGCGGGCACGGGCATTCGTCACCATGTCGGGCGAGGAATCGAGGCCGAGGATCTCGGCCTTGGGGAAGGTCTGGAGCAGCAGCTCGGTCGTGTTGCCGGGTCCGCAGCCGAGATCGACCACGCGGCGCGGCTCGCGGGTCGGCACCGCCGCCAGCAGGTCGCGCGCGGGGCGCGTGCGCTCGTCCTCGAACTTCACATACTGCTTCGCCGACCAGTCCATGGGCCTCGCCTCCGCCGGCAGTCGATCATCCGCCGCGCCCATGGGCAAGAGCGCCGAGGCGGGATCGTGCCGTCAGAGACGCATGCCCGGAATGGCGAGGGGATTGTCGGTCAGGGCGGCCTGGTCCGGCTGGTCGGCGCGGGCGATGCCGAGAAAGGCGTCATGAAGGGCGCGGATCACCGCCGGGTCCATGTCCTTGAGGATGAAGACGAGGCGGGTGCGCGCGTCGCCGTCCGGCCAGGAATCGAGCACCGTCGTCGGGTGGAAGACATGCTGGGCACCATGCACAACCACCGGACGGTCGGGGAACTCGGCGATCTTCACCACGCCCTTCACGCGCAGCAGGTGCGGCCCGTGGGCGCCGCGCAGAAGATCCATGAACATGTCGAAGGACGCCGACCCCATGGCCCGGTCGCTGGTCAGCGCGAAGGCCCGGATGCCGTCGTCGTGGGCGTGGGCGCCATCCGAGCCGGCAAGCGCCTCCTCGTTCAGCCAGCGGGCGACGTCGGGGGCCTTGGTGACGGGATCGAGCAGTCCGGCGGCGAGCACGGCGGCCGGCGTCGCCTCGCCCTTCGCGGCGTCGAGACGGATGGCGCCGGGCGCGAGCTGGTCGAGCCGGGCGAGCAGACGCGCATGGGCCTCGCGCCTGTCATCGTCGGTGAGGAGATCGCTCTTCGTCAGCACGATACGGTCGGCCACTGCCGCCTGCCGCACCGCCTCCGGGTGGGCGTCGAGGGTCGCCAGGCCGTTCACCGCGTCGACGACGGTGATGACCGCATCGAGGCGGTAGCGCAGGGCGAGATAGGGGTGTGCCATCAGCGTGTGGATGACGGGGATCGGGTCGGCGAGGCCGGTGGTCTCGATGATGACCCGGCTGAAGGGCGCGACGCGGCCATTGTCGAGGGCGCGCAACAGGTCCTCAAGGGCGGCCACGAGGTCGCCGCGCACGGTGCAGCAGACGCAGCCCGAGGACAGCATGACGATGCCCTCCTCGACGGTGCGGACGAGCAGGTGGTCGAGCCCGATCTCGCCGAACTCGTTGATCAGGACGGCGGTGTCCTTCATGCCGTCGTCGGCCAGCAGCCGGTTGAGCAGCGTCGTCTTGCCGGCCCCGAGGAAGCCCGTCAGCACGGTGACGGGTATCGGTGGCCCAGGGCGGCGGGGAGGGGCTTCAGCGGGCATCTGAGGGCCGTTGGAGAGGCATTGGCGGGGCGGGCTCGCCCCTCAGTTCGGCGAGCGAGGTGGCGATGAGGGCGGCGAGGACGAGCAGGCTCCCCGTCATCTGGGCGATGGTGAGCGTTTCGCCAAGGATCACCCCGGCGAAAACGATGGCCACGACCGGCTCGAGGCAGAAGATGAGGCCGATCAGGGCGGCCGGTGCGCGCCGCGCCGCCACCATCTGCAGGGCAAAGCCCACCAGATAGCCGGTGACCGTCACGCTGCAGGCGAACCAGGCCATCGCGATGGCGCTCCAGCCGATGCCGCCGAGCGCGAAGGCGAAGACGCCGGCGATCGGCATGATGACGACGTGAGCCCAGAACATCAGGACCGGCAGGCTCAGCGTGCGTCCGGCGCGGGCGGCGGCGAAGAACTGCCAGGCGGCCAGGGTGCTGGCGAGAGCGGCGAGCGCCAGGCCGCGGATGTCGATGTCGCCGAGGCGCGGGCCGATGGCGATGGCAAGGCCCGCAAAGGCGAGGGCGAAGACAGCGAAGCGCTGCGGGGTGAAGCGGCCACCCTCGACGAAGGGGCTGGCGATGAGGATGAGCAGCGGAAAGGTGTAGAACAGGACCGCGGCGATGCCGATGGGCACGAAGGACACGGCGAAGAAATAGGCGAGGCCGACGCCGGCCGAGGCGATGCCGAGGGCGATCACGGCGGGGCGGGCCGATGGAGCCACGGCCAGCGTCCGCCCGCGCAGGGTCACGATCACCGCGACGGCGCCAAGCATCAGGAAGACGCGCAGGAAGACGAGGTCGGCGGCGGAGACGCCCTGCTGCGTCGCCATGCGGGCGTAGACGATGTTGATGCCATAGGCCGTCGCAGAGGCGAGAGCGGCTGCGATTCCGATGCCGACCGGGGAGAGGGTCACCTGCGCGGGCGCTGGCGTTGCTGGCGCGTCGTCGTCTGGCGCGCCGGTGTCGCGGCGGCGGCGCGGGCGGGGCGCGGCGCGGGAGCTGCCGTCGGGCCTGCGCCGCGCGGCGGGGCGGAGGCCGGCCGTTCGGGGGGAAGCGCACCCTGAAGGGACAACGGGGCGCCGATGGCGCCATGACGGGCGGCCGTCACAGGGGCAGCGGCCGGGGCCGCGCCGCGCTGGATGGCGCCCGGTGCCGACGGAGCTGCGACGGTGGGGGTGGTCGCAACGGGCGCGGAGGCCGGCAGGGTCACAGCGGTCGAACTCGCGGCTGCCAGGGCGGGCGCCGGCGTTGCGGCCGGGCCGGCGCCGCCGATGAAGACCGGGACGGGGTCCATGGTGGGGCGGTAGGGGCCGAGATGCGAGACCACCGCGCCGGGCATGGCGGAAAAGACGCTGGTCTGGCGGCCGCCGGAGCGGCCCTGACGCTGCTGGGAGGCGGCCATCATCTGGGCATAGGTCAGGTTGCCCGGATCGGTGACCGACGCGACAGGCTCATTGTCGAGTTCCTCGCCGGCATCGATATAGACCGGACCGCCGCGGCCGCGCCGGCGGCAGGCCTGGTCGCGGATGTTGGGCGGGCCCGACGAGAGATCGTTGGCGATGCCGCTGAGGCCGACGCCGGAGCCGCCCGAGACGAAATTCCGCTCGAACAGGCCGGCCGCCGTTTCCGCGCGTCCGCGGGCCGATGTCGCACCGAGCACGACGACGATGAGCTTGCGGCCGCCGCGGGTGGCGGTCGCCACCACGTTGAAGCCGGAGGCGCAGGTGAAGCCGGTCTTGAAGCCGTCGGCGCCCTGGTAGCGGCCGATCAAGTGGTTCGGATTGCGCATGACGCGGTTGCCGTAGCGGATCGCCGGCATGCGCCAGAGCAGGGAGTGCTCGGGAAACTCGCGCATCATCGCATAGGCGAGCAGCGCCATGTCGCGGGCCGTGGTCTGCTGGCCGGCGCCCGGCAGGCCGTTCGGATTGATGAAGCGCGTGCCGCTCATGCCGAGGCGGCGGGCCTCGGCGTTCATCATGGCGGCGAAGTTCTCGACCGAACCGCCGAGCCCCTCGGCGATGGTCACCGACACGTCATTGGCCGACTTGACCATGATGATCTTAAGGGCGTTGTCGAGCGTCACCACCGTGCCCGGGCGGAAGCCCATCTTGGACGGCGCGGAACGGGCGGCGCGCTGCGAGACGACGAGGCCGGAATTCATCGTGGCGCGGCCGGCGCGCACCTGACGGAGCGCCACATAGGTCGTCATCATCTTGGTCAGCGAGGCCGGAAGCCAGGGCGTACCGGCGCGATCCGACTGCAGCACCTGCCCGGTCGCGGCATCGACGACGATGGTGGGACCCACCTGCTGGGCGGTGGCGGCGGAAGCGCCGGCGAAGAACGCAAGGGCGCCGGCAAGAACAGGGATGCTGATCCGCAAGAGCATGAGCCTTTTGGGAATGTCGCCGCGACCTCGGCCCTGTTTACCTGCTTCGGGCGTCTTTCGCCAAGGGCGAAGACGAAAACCTCGCAGAAGCAGGCCGGCGCGGGCCGTCTGAGGGTGGATATGTCGTGCCGAAGAACAACCTCAACGCGGCCAAAGCATGGCGGCTGCCGCCGTCATGCCGCGGCCGGGACCTGCCATGCGCCGGACGGAGGATGGCGAAACGCTCCCTCTCCGCCTAAAGTGTAACGACACTTCATCACTCCCGGGGAACGCCTCCATGACCGCCTGCATCGTCGGCTGGGCCCACACGGCCTTCGGAAAGCTCGAGACCGAGACCGTCGAGAGCCTGATCATCCGTGTCGCCAACGAGGCGCTCGACAATGCCGGCATCGGGCCGGACGACGTCGACGAGATCCTGCTGGGGCACTTCAACGCCGGCTTCTCGCCACAGGACTTCACCGCCTCCCTGGTGCTGCAGGCCGATCCGCGCCTGCGCTTCAAGCCGGCGACGCGCGTCGAGAACGCCTGCGCCACCGGGTCGGCGGCCGTGCATCAGGCGGTGCGCGCGGTGAAGGCGGGCGACGCCCGCGTGGTCCTCGTGGTCGGCGTCGAGCAGATGACGCGGACGCCGGGTCCGGAGATCGGCAAGAACCTGCTCAAGGCCTCCTACCTGCCCGAGGACGGCGACACGCCGGGTGGCTTCGCCGGCGTCTTCGGCAAGATCGCCCACAATTACTTCCAGCGCTGGGGCGACCAGTCCGACGCGCTCGCCATGATCGCCGCGAAGAACCACAAGAACGGCGTCGACAACCCCTATGCGCAGATGCGCAAGGATTTCGGCTACGAGTTCTGCCGCACCGAGAGCGAGAAGAACCCCTTCGTCGCCGGGCCGCTCAAGCGCACCGACTGCTCGCTGGTCTCGGACGGCGCGGCGGCGCTCGTCATCACCGACACGGCGACGGCGCTCAGGATGAAGAAGGCGGTGGCGTTCCGCGGCCATGCCCATGTGCAGGACTTCCTGCCCATGTCGAAGCGCGACATCCTGAAGTTCGAGGGCTGCACCAAGGCCTGGGGCAAGGCGCTGGCGGAAGCCGGGATCACTCTCTCCGACCTCTCCTTCGTCGAGACGCACGACTGCTTCACGGTCGCCGAGCTGATCGAGTACGAGGCGATGGGGCTCACCCCCGAGGGCCAGGGCGCGCGCGCCATCCTTGAGGGCTGGACGCAGAAGGATGGCAAGCTGCCGGTGAACCCGTCGGGCGGCCTCAAGGCCAAGGGCCATCCGATCGGCGCCACGGGCGTGTCGATGCACGTGCTCTCGTCGATGCAGCTGACGGGTGAGGCCGGCGGCATCCAGGTGAAGGATGCGAAGCTCGGCGGCATCTTCAACATGGGCGGTGCGGCGGTGGCCAACTACGTCAGCGTGCTGGAGCGGCTGCGCTGAGGCGACGCTCCGTCCTCACGCCCCCTTCGGCCTGAAAGCGATGCAGTGGGCCGGGTTGGTCTCCAGCCGCGGCCCATCGATGAGGTCGATGCAGTAGGGGATGGCCGGCATCACCGCGTCGAGGCATTCGCGGATCGACGAGGGCTTGCCGGGCAGGTTGACGATGAGCGACCGGCCGCGGATACCGGCGGTCTGGCGCGACAGGATGGCGGTGGGCACGACCTTGAGGCTCACCTGCCGCATCAGTTCGCCGAAGCCCGGCATCATCTTCTGACACACCGCCTCGGTCGCCTCCGGCGTGACGTCGCGGATCGCCGGACCGGTGCCGCCCGTCGTCAGGATCAGCGGGCACATCTCGCGGTCGGCGAGTTCGATCAGCGCCGCCTCGATGGCCGCGCGCTCGTCGGGGATGACGCGTGCGACCGGGTGCCAGGGCGAGGCGAGAAGATCGGTCAGCGCCGCGACGATGCCCGGGCCGCCCTTGTCCTCGTAGAGGCCGCGGCTGGCGCGGTCCGAGACGGTGACGACGCCGATGGGAGTGGAGATAGAACTCATCGGGCTTCCTTAGACCGGCCCGACCTGCCGCTCAACGCCTCGTAGCCCTGGCGTGTCAGTTCCATGTCGATCTGGGTGACGGTTCCGCCACGGGCCGCGCTGGTGCGCGGCGCCGTGCCTGTCCGCACGAAACCGGCCTTCTCGTGCACCCTGAGGGAGGCGGGGTTGTCCTCGAAGGCCCCGGCCTTCAGTACGGAGACGGCCGGATCGCGGAAGGCGAGGCCCGCCATGGCGACGACCGCCTCCGTGGCGAAGCCGCGGCCCCAATAGGGCTTGCCGAACCACCAGCCGATGGTCGCCGCTGCGCCCTCGTGAGTGAAGGTGATCATGCCGATGGCAGCATGCGGCTCGCGCAGGCGGGCGACGGCGAGGGCGAGCGAACCGCCGGCGGGATTGGCCGCCAGCACGTCGCCGATGAAGGCCGAGGCATGGGCCTCGCTATACGGATGGGGCACCGCGACCAGCATGCGGGCGACGTCGAGGTCGCCGGCATAGAGGGCGATCCGCGACACGTCGGCGAAGGTTGGCTGGCGCAGCACCAGCCGCCGCGTTTCGAGCGGCGCGGCGGAAAGCCACGGCGAAGGGGAGGTCATGTTGCAAACGATATCACGGCGCAGGCACTGTCATGTCAGTCTCCGGAGAGGGTCCGCCGGAGCGCGGCGGACCCCCGTTGATGAGGCAAGTCCTCAGGCGAGCGAGCCGATCACCACCTTGGGCGCCGAGCGCCTGAGGATCGGGTCGCGCCAGGCCTTGAGGCTCGCCCAGAGCGTGCGGTCGAGGCGGAACTTGTCGACCGGGACGGAGCTTGCGAGCAGCCGCGAGCGGGTGAGGCCGGCGCCGATCCACTGGAAGCCGCACTTCTCGATGACCCGCCGCGAGGCCGGATTGACGACGCGGGCGCGGGCCGCGACCGCCTCGGCGCCGCGATCCGTGAACAGGTGGTCGACGACGGCGCGGGCCGCCTCCGTCGCATAGCCGCAGCCCCAATGGGCCGTGCCGAGCCAGTAACCGATTTCCGGATCGCCGAGCTCAGGCATCACGAAGCCCGTCGCGCCGACTGGCGCGCCGTTGGTCTTGAGGGTGATGAGAAAGGGATGGTCCTGGGAGGTCCAGGCGTCGGCGATCCAGTTCTCCGCGTCCTTTGCCGCATAGGGGTGCGGAAGATTGGCCGTCATTTCGGCAACCCGTCGATCGTTGGCCATCGCCACGACCGCCGGGACGTCCTCGAAACGCGGCACACGGAGAACCAGCCGCTCCGTCTCGAGGACGGGCATACAGCTCTCCAGCAGTTCGCCGCCGCTGCGGCCTTCCAGTTCGGTTTCGACGCACGTCATGGCAGGTTCCTTCCCTCGCCGGTATGCGGGCCCGGAACCATTTCCAGGACCGAAAGAAAAAGGGGCGCCGGCTGTCTCGCCGGGCGCCCCTTGATCCACGATCCTCGATCAGCGGAGCGGCCTGGCGAACTCGCCGGCGGCTCCGATGTCGGTGCCGCCAGCTACTCTGCGGCGGCAATCATCGGAACAACCGACACGTAGGTACGGTTATTCGCTTTCGTTCGGAATTCTACGCGGCCGTCGACGGTCGCGAAGAGCGTGTGGTCCTTGCCAAGCCCGACATTGGTTCCGGGATGGAACTTCGTTCCGCGCTGGCGCACGAGGATGTTGCCGGAGACAACAGCCTGGCCGCCGAAGCGCTTCACGCCGAGACGCTGTGCATTCGAATCGCGACCGTTCCGAGACGAGCCGCCTGCTTTTTTGTGAGCCATGAGGAGCTCCCGATTCCGTTATGTCTTATAAGACGTCTGATTCACGAAGATGGCAACAGCAGGACGCTGCTTACCAGTCCTCACCGGATTTCTGCTCGGCCTGATCGGCCTTGGCGCGCGGCGGCTTCCCCGCCAGCAGCTCCTTGGCCTGCTCGACCCATTCCTCGCGCTTGGCGCGGCCGCGGAGCGCGAGCTCCTTGTCCGTCGCCTCGAGGTCGGCCTCGGTCCAGGAAGCGATCTGCTCCCAGGAGGTGATGCCGGCAGCGCGCAGCTTCTTCTCGATCGTCGGGCCGATGCCGGCGATCAGCGACAGGTTGGACGTGTCCATGCTGCCTGCGACCGGCACGGCGGCGATGCCCTGCGGCGTCGCGTCGGCGGCGGGAGCGGCGGCCTTCTTCGGGGCGGCGGCCTTGGAGGGCTTGGCGCCGTCGACGAGGATTTCGGAGATGCGGACGATCGTCAGGTCCTGACGATGGCCCTTCTTGCGCTTGGAATTCTGGCGGCGGCGCTTGCGGAAGGAGATCGTCTTCGGGCCGCGGGCCTGACGCACGATCTCTGCCGCGACCGAGGCGCCGGCCACGAAGGGCGCGCCCACGGTGACGCCGGCATCGCCGCCGACCATGAGAACCTCGGGGAACACCACCACGTCGCCGGCTTCGGCTTCGAGCTTCTCGATCGTGATCGTGTCGGCGGCGGCAACCTTGTACTGCTTGCCGCCAGTCTTGATGACTGCGTACATCGTCTGGGTCCTTGTCTCGACGGGCCTTGGCGCGACCCCGCGAGGGGCTGGCCGGCCGTCTTCTTGTTTGGTCTTGCCGCCCCCGAAAGAGGCGGTTGGTTCAGGGTCCGGACGATCCGATGCCCGCATGACACGCGCAGCCTGAAGGTCCAGGAGGCGGCTCAATGATGGAAACGGCCGCCGGAGTCAAGGAAAACCCTGCAACTCCGGGGCTTTTTCTGGCGCGTCGCCACGATCTCCGCCTTGCCGCTCTCCCCCGGCTCCCGGCTGCATCGCCGCAATTCTCCGCCGCCGGCCAAAGCTGTGCTTGAATGCGCCGTCCCGTTCCGCTATGTCGCGCTTCGCTTCAACAGCTGGCGATGGCTCTTGTCCATCGCCCATGCGACCGCGGAGAGGTGGCTGAGTGGTTGAAAGCACCGCACTCGAAATGCGGCATACGGGCAACCGTATCGGGGGTTCGAATCCCTCCCTCTCCGCCATTTACTCGCCTATCTTATTGATATCGCAGTTAAACCCGTTTCGGCCCCAGTAACACCCATACGACTACCCATATTTGAATGGGCATCGCACTGGGTTGCTGGATGTTGGTTTCGGAAGCCCATCAGCTGATTTTAGAAACTTTCCTTGCGAACGTCACCGCACTCTTAGGCTTATCAGGAGCTTAGCCCCCCTGACGATGCGTGATTCTGACAGGCCGGCTTCTGACGAAGCGAAACTTCGGCGCATGGCTCAACGAAGGGATTGGCTCATTCTCGAAACGATGGGATCAAAGTGCGCTTTGAGCGATATCGGATAGAGAAGTTCGAAGCAGCTTATCGACTGCGACAACTCCCTGCCGACGCATTTCCGATAGAAAATCACCTCGCCGTTGACGCCAGAGGAGATGGCGTAGCGCGACTGATCTACGCGATAGGTTTGGCGGGCGCATTCGCTGCCAGGACACATGGCATCGTAAATCGTGCGACCTGCGGGAGGGTGCGGCAAGCCGTAAACCGCGAACTCAGTGCCGTTCTCTAGCGGAACTGAGCGAATGCCTGTCGGCTGACGGTTACCAGAACCGGGCCGCCCATCAGTCAGATCAACGAATCCGTCGGCTACTAGGAACCTTGGATACTCGACCGACGCGCCGTAGCGAGCATTGGTGAACCGTGACCATGAGCCGATGTCGGCGTACGGTGTGCTCGGCCGCGTGGTGGGGATCGGTGAATGATCGGCAGGTCTGGCCGAACGTTCGCCCGACACTGCTGCGCCTGCGGTACAACGCAGCAACGCTCGATGATACTCCTGCCCATCCTGCTGTGTCGTTGTTAGACGAATGCTGGATCGGCCGGTGACCGTGATGCGAACGCGGTGCGGCCGAGTGTTCTCATCAACTTGGCAAATCTGTCGCAACTGCCAACCATTCGAAGTGCGCCTCCGGTCCGTCATGCGGCAGCTAGTTTCATACTCGCTGACTCCTGATCGGGTGATGGTCACTATCGAATCGGAGTCGTCGCCACATGCCGCTTCCGAGGGCGCCCAACGTCCTTGCAGTGTGGTCCAATCTGATGTCACAGGTGCTTGTGCCATCGACGCTGAACTACCAAGTAGTGTCGCAACGAACATCATGCCGACGACTGCTAGTTGCATTTAATGCCTCACGCATAGTTGGTTCGCGATGCTGGCATCACCGTAGAAGAAACGCAACAGTTTGCTTTGAAACACCCGGGTGCGGGCGCTTGCAATCTTTTAGAGTAAGGAGAGACGTTCGGCAGCTCACCGGTCTCTGGGCTCCCGTAACACGCTGTCAAAACGTCCAAAGAGTGACTTCAAGCCAGAGACGCGACTTGGCCTGATCCATCCACTTGAGGGCGAAATGAACCTCGCCGCTGCCGCCGTTGGTGAAGACTTTGGCCTGGCAGAAGCGAATGTCCTTGTTCGGGTCGGTCGCTTGGGCCGGGATGTAGTCATTGATGGTGCCGATCTCCGACAGCTTGAGGCCGGTTTGTAATGCTCGCGGCGATTTATCGATCGCGTCGCGCAGCAGATCGCGGGAAACACGACTGTCACACTGGGGCATCTGCCCCGCGACAATACCAGCTCCCAGGCTGGGCAGAAGACCTGCTGAGTATGCAAAGGCGCCAACGAGCGCGCCCACTATAGCGATGCCGGCGATCGCCAATCGGGTACCGGTATTGTCAGCCATTCTATCTCCCTGCTCCTGCTCCTGATTCGGAAACGGCCACAGGAAGCTGCTGGAGAGCTAATCACATTAACGACAATTATTTCAACGTATGAGGTGAAAAAATCACCTAATTGTGGCGGCAGGCAGCTATGCTGTCGTTGGTGATCTTCATGATCACCCCGCGTCAGATACGAGCAGCTCGCGCCCTTCTAGGATGGTCGCAGCAGGAGCTTGCGGATAGGGCGATAGTGTCGCTCAACGCGATAACCCGCTTGGAAAAGGGGCGTGTCGACTCTCGGATCAGCACACTGCAGGCTGTAGAGAACGCGTTGGTCAAAGCGGGGGTCGAATTTCTGTCTGCGAGTCACAAGGGAGAAGGCGTGAGGCTGTCCAGTCCCCTAGCGTAGGGGCGTACTTTCCACAAAGAGTCGTTCTTGGGATCAAAAAGAACGTCATCGTGACCGAGTCCTAGGCTCGCGATGGATGAATAAGTGAGATCTGGTCGAAGTACTTTGAACCGCTCTGGGTTTGCCGGAGGGCAGATTGCTTGAGTCCTACGCGGCCATTTTGAGGTTCTCAAGGGCTGCATAGTAGTTGGCTTCCGCCTCAGCGGGCGGGATGTTGCCGATCGGCTCCAGCAGGCGCTGGTGGTTGAACCAATCGACCCACTCGAGGGTCTTGTATTCGACGGCCTCGAAGGATTTCCACGGCCCGAGCCGA